>DATHQH010000077.1:0-26345 GCA_035482895.1 Alloacidobacterium sp.
TGAAGTTGCAGTCGAGCTTGCCGGTGGCAAGCGGCTGACTTTCGAGACTGGCCGCATGGCCAAGCAGGCTTCCGGTGCAGCCCTGGTCACGCAAGGTGACAGCGTGGTGCTCGCGACCGCAGTCGCCTCCCCCGATCCAAAAGAAGGAATTGATTTCTTCCCACTCACCGTCGATTATCGCGAGTACGCCTATGCAGGCGGCCGCATCCCCGGCGGATTCATCAAGCGTGAAGGCCGTCCGAGCGAGCGTGAAGTTCTTACCAGCCGCCAGATCGACCGCCCCATTCGTCCGCTTTTTCCTGAAGGCTTCCGCAACGAGACGCAGGTCATCGCGCTGGTCTTCTCCGCTGACAAGGAAAACGATCCCGACGTCATCGGCATCAACGCCGCCGCTGCAGCGCTGGCGCTCTCCGACATTCCCTTCAATGCCACCGTCGGCGCAGTCCGCGTCGGCCAGGTCAATGGCGAGTTCGTCATCAATCCGTCCTACGCAGAGCGCCGCGAGAGCAAGATCAATATCACCGTCGTCGGCACCAAAGACGGCATCGTGATGGTCGAGAGTGGAGCGACGGGTGTAACGGAGTCCGTCGTCGTCGATGCCATTGAATTCGGCCACACCGAGATCAAGAAGATCATTGTCGCAATTGAAGAGCTCGTCTCCAAAGCCGGCAAGCCGAAGCGCCCCGTCACTCCTCCTGAATTCGACCAGGCCTACTACGACGCGCTCTTCGCCAAAGTTGGCGAACGCCTCAAGGACGCGCTCGACACCAAGACGCACGCTAAGACTGAGAGCTACGCGCTCGTCAAGCAGATCAAGGACGAGCTGGCAGCCGAGCTGAAAGAGCTGCCGGAAGCAGAGCAGGGTGCAGCCAAGAAGAAGCTGGCTACCTACTACGAAGCTCTGCGCGAGCGCATCTTCCGCGAGCAGGTCACCAAGGACCGCATCCGTCCCGATCGTCGTGCCTTTGACGAGATTCGGCCCATTACCATCGAAACCGGCGTGCTGCCGCGCACTCACGGCTCAGCGCTCTTCACCCGTGGTGAAACGCAGGCCCTGGTCACAGCGACCCTTGGCACCGGCGACGACTCGCAGCGCCTCGAAAGCTTTGAGGGCGAGCAGAAGAAGCGCTTTATGCTGCACTACAACTTCCCGCCGTTTTCGGTTGGCGAAGTGGGCCGCATGACCGGCGTCGGACGCCGCGAAATTGGCCACGGCGCACTCGCCGAGCGCGCCATCAGCGCCGTCCTCCCCACCGAAGAAGAATCGCCCTACGCCATCCGCATTGTCTCCGACATTCTTGAGTCGAATGGCTCGTCCTCCATGGCCACGGTCTGCGGCGCAAGCCTTGCGCTTATGGACGCAGGTATTCCGTTGAAGGCATCTGTCGCAGGTGTCGCGATGGGTCTGGTCAAGGAAGGCGACGACTACGCTATCCTCACCGACATTGCCGGAGCGGAAGACCACTACGGTGACATGGACTTCAAGGTAGCCGGAACGCGTGAAGGCATCACCGCGCTGCAGATGGACATCAAGATCGGCGGCATCACCGGGCAGATCATGCGCGAAGCGATGGAGCAGGCCCGCCGTGGTCGTCTCTTCCTGCTCGACACGATGGACGCAGCTCTGAGCGGCTCGCGCACGGAGAAGTCGAAGTTCGCGCCGCAGATTCGCACGCTGCAGATTCCAACCGATAAGATCCGCGACCTCATCGGGCCGGGTGGCAAAACCATCCGTGGCATCATCGAGGCGACGCAGGTCAAGATCGATGTGGACGACACCGGCCGCGTGAATGTTGCTTCATCGGATGAAGAGGGCTTGAAGAAAGCTCTGGCGATGATCAGCGACCTGACTGCCGTGCCTGAAGTCGGCAAGACCTACCTCGGCAAGGTTGTTCGTCTCGCTGAGTTCGGCGCATTCGTCGAAATCTTCCCCGGAACCGACGGTCTGCTGCACATCAGCGAGATTGCCGAGCACCGCGTGAAGGATGTGAAGGATGAGCTGCACGAAGGCGATCAGGTGCTGGTCAAGGTGCTGGGCATTGAAGGCAACCGCATCAAGTTGTCGCGCAAGGCCCTGCTGAAAGAGCAGCGCGCCAAGCTCGGACTTACCGAGCCGGCCCCGATCGGCGATGTTGCCGCTTCAGCCGAGCATGAGGAAGGCCAGGAGCATCCGCAACGGCCTGCGCGTCAGGATGAGCGCCAACCCTCTTCGAATGCCAGCACTATCACCATTGAGGGTGGCGAAGACTTCGACGATGACGCCGAAGGCGGCGATGAAGGCGGAGAAGAAGTCAACTTCAATCGCGCTGACGGTGCTCCAGCGACTGCTGGTAGCGGCGAACGTCGCCCAGGTGGCGGTGGTGGGCCTCGCCGTCGTCGTGGCCGTGGCCGCGGTCGCGGTCCGGGTGGACCGGGCGGCGGACGCGGACCGGGCGGTGGTAGCCGCGGACCGCAGTAACTCAAACTAGCCGTGAGAAGTAGTAGTAAGTAAGAAAGGGCTGTGCGAAAGCACAGCCCTTTGCCTTTGGCTACGTCTAATGGGGAGAGCATATTTTTTGCTCCGACCCCATATCGAATGGCGCATTTTGGCGGGTGCCGCGATCATGGTGGCAAGCCTCGTTTCCAGGGCCAGATTGGGGCAGGAAAGCAGCCTGTTAACCGTGAAGGTAACACCGCGTCCCAGATGACACATCATCCGTCTAAGGTAAGGTAGACTGAGCGAAACATGAGCGCGTCCATGTACATCGTGGTTGAGGGTGAGGATCCCGGCTTTGACATCTTCGTCAATGGCCATGCACTGGCGCGGAACGAGGACGCACTGGAAAAGCTGGCTCTCCGGCTTAACGTAAAGCCTTTGCTCGACTTCTTCTCCGCGGATGAAAATTCCATGGCACTACTCCTTGAAGAAGGGGCTGGCGATCCTGAGTGGGCGAAGACATTGCCTCCGCCCCAATGGTTTTCTCCGGACGACGGCCTTGAGACGATCGGAACTCTACTGGACTTCCTCAAAGACAGTCCTTCGGCCCTTGGTTCGGAGACTGCGCCCATTGTGAATGAGCTGGAAGAATACGAACGAGTCCTGCAGAAAACCTCCACGCGCAGCCTTCGCTGGCAACTGGCAGTCAGCTGGAAGTAGAAAACTACAAATCGACTCCGAGCTGCTTTCTGAGCATCACAAGCTGACCCAGATGATAGCTGGTGTGATCGCCCGCCAACAGGATCTCGCGTAACAGAGTTTGCCCATCACCCCAGGGGATTCGCGCGTAGAGATTCGATCCGGGATCGCCAACCAGCTTCTCGAACTCCGCGATATCTTCATGCACCGCACGGACACTGGTATCCCAGGCGTCGCTCGAGGGCGGAGCATCCGCTTCGGGCCAATAGTCCTTTGGCCAGTCGGGGGCGACGTATTTGGAATTAGTACAGAACTCGAGCAGATCGTGCAGCGTAAAACGGATATGTTCAAGCAGTTGCCAGGCGCTGTACGGTGCACCCTCCGGTCTTTTCCCGTATAAATTTCGAGGAAAATCCTTTACTGCTGTTTTAAAGTCAAGGTGCGCGCTACCTCCGCGCAAAAATTCAAGTAGCTGATCGCGGAGAATGCGGTCGTCTGTCGGCATGAAAGCCCTCCCGTTACATGGGATGCACGAGAGGGCAAATGGCTGGTTTAATTAGGCTCGAATTAAGCTTCCACCGCCACGGGCTCGCGCTTGTCAGTGAAGACATTTCCCATGCGGCGAATCTGAGCGCCCACACCACGCAGTTTTTCTTCGATATGCTCGTAGCCGCGGTCCATATGGTATACGCGGTCCAGAATCGATTCGCCATCGGCAACCAGCGCCGCCAGCACCAGCGAGGCCGAGGCGCGCAGATCGGAGCACATCACAGCCGTCGCCGAGAGCGGCGATTTGCCGCGCACCGTGGCAGAGCGTCCATCGACCTTGATATTCGCGCCCATGCGAACCAGCTCCTGCACATGCATGAAGCGGTTTTCGAAGATATTCTCGGTTACGACAGATGTGCCCTCAGCCTGCGTAGCCAGGGCCATGTACTGCGCCTGCATGTCGGTGGGGAAGCCGGGATACTCTTCTGTCGAGATATCCGCTGCCTTCAGATTGCCTTCGCTGCGCACACGAATCTGGTCCTTGCCGAGGATATCAACGCGTGCTCCGGCCTCGTCCAGTTTGCTGATAATTGCACCCAGGTGTGCGGGATTGCAGTTGGCCACGCACAGGTCCCCTCCGGTGATGGCTCCAGCGACGAGGAAGGTCCCGGCTTCGATGCGGTCCGGGTTGATGCGATGACGAGCTCCGTGCAGCTTTTCAACGCCCTGCACGCGGATCGTCGATGTGCCCGCGCCCTCAATCTTCGCGCCCATCGCGGTCAGCAGCGCTGCAAGGTCAGTCACCTCGGGCTCGCGGGCGCAGTTTTCCATCACAGTCTCGCCTTCGGCCAGAACCGCAGCCATCAACAAATCTTCAGTCCCGGTCACAGTGATTTTGTCGAAGACAATCTTCGCGCCCTTCAAACGCTCCGCGCGGGCTTCGATGTATCCATGCTCATAGCTGATGGTGGCACCCATGGTTTCGAGACCCTTGATGTGCAGGTCGATTGGCCGTCCACCGATAGCGCATCCCCCCGGCATTGCCACGCGGGCAAGCCCGGTGCGGGCAACGAGAGGACCGAGGACCAGCGAGGAGGCGCGCATGGTCTTTACGATTTCGTATTTCGCCACAGGATCGGATAGCACGCGGCAACTGATGGATGTGCGATGCTGCGCGCGGCCATAGCCCAGCTCGACTTCAGCGCCCATGGAGACAAGCAGCTTTCGCTCGGTTTCAATGTCCCGCACCTGCGGGATGTTTTCGAGGATGACTTCCTCTTCAGTAAGGATAGCTGCAGCCATGCAGGGAAGCGCCGAGTTCTTTGCGCCGCTGACGCGAATGGTGCCGATAAGCGGATTTCCGCCGCGAATTACGAATTTATCCATGAATGTCCGAAATACTCCTGCCTTGAGCTAGTGTAAACGCGTTGGCGATGTGGAAATACGGGAAGCCAATGCCAGCCCCGTGCCGTGTTGGATACTCTCAACCGGCGGCCGGAGCCGAATTTTTTTCAAACCATGCCGTCAGTTCTTCTTCAGAAATATGGCCTGCAGTGAGCTCGTAGAACGTGAAATATGTTTCTGCTTGGCTTGCCGTAAACGTGACGCCATTCCGCACCAGGAATGCGATGGCAACTACCAGCGCGGTGCGTTTGTTGCCATCGACAAAAGGGTAGTTCTTTGCAATGCAGAATGCATAAGACGCAGCTAGGCGGTAGAAAGATGGAGCTTCACTCGCGTAAGCAGCGAGGTTTTGCGGTCGGGCAAGAACCGATTCAAGCAGCCCTTCATCACGAATTCCACTAGATCCTCCATGCTCGGCTAGCTGCATGGCATGGTAAGCAAGCACAACTCTCTTTTCGATCCAGAAAGGTACGGTCATCTTGAACTATTCCGCCAACTTACGAAGAGCGTCGCGGTACCGGCGCATGATTTTTTTGCCAGCTTCGACCTTGCGATCAAACTCCTCATCGTATGGCGTTAGCTGCACACCATCGGGAGTTTCGATGACATAGAGCGTGTCTCCCTTTTCAATGTGGAGCTTCGTAAGAAGCTCTTTCGGCAGGACAATTCCTACGGAACTGCCCACAGTGGTGACTTTAACGGTGTACGCCATACGTTTACTGTATTATAACAAACATTATAATAGATTAACTTTTCAGTAGCTGACTAGGAATTGGAACAGCGATCTTTTGAGCAAGAAAAATGCGTCCTGGCGGACGCATTTTCTGAGCCAGTGATTCTAGCTCTCTATAAATCCATCACCGAATCTTCAATGGCGCGGCGAACATTGCCGCCAGACTGGGCCAGACGCCGCACAGCTTCAGGCTTGTCTACATTAGCTTTCAACATGACCAGAGCGACAGGTACGCTGCGTCCTGCGGATTTGATAGTGCGAACAGCAGTTTCGCGATCGATTTTGCAGGCGCGCATAAGAATGCCGATGCCGCGCTCCACAAGCTTTGAGTTCTGCATGTGCACGTTCACCATCAGGTTCTCGTACACATAGCCGAGACGAGTCATCGCGCCGGTGGTGATCATGTTGGTGATCATCTTCTGCGCTGTAGCGGCCTTCATGCGTGTCGAGCCGGAGATGACTTCGGGGCCGACCTCGGCAATGATGGCAATATCGGCTGCTGCGCCAAGCGGCGAATTTTGATTGCAGGTAATGCAGGCGGTTTTCGCTCCGCGAGCGCGAGCATAAGAAACCGCAGAAACAACATAGGGGGTACGGCCGCTGGCGGAAAGCCCGAGCACTACGTCTTTGCGTGTAGGACGGCGGCGCGCAATATCGCGCTGGCCGAGTTCTTCTGAGTCTTCATTTACTTCTACCGGCGATGCCAGAGCCTTCGGGCCGCCGGCCATGATGTATTGAATCTGCTGCGGCGCATTTGAAAAATACGGAGGACATTCGCATGAATCGAGCGCGGCAATGCGGCCGCTCGATCCTGCGCCCACATAAATAAGTCTTCCGCCATCGCGCAGGCTGCGGGCGACGGAATCGATCACAAGAGCGATTTCAGGCAACGTCTTTTTGACGGCAGCGGCTACTTTGGCGTCCTCATGGTTGATGATGCGGGCGATCTCAAGCGCGGACTTTGTATCGAAGCCCTGTGAGGCGTCGTTTGCACTTTCCGTGATGAGTTCATTAAGGCTGGTAGCGGGTGACGCGTGTCCGTTGCTTGCGCGGTGCGTTTCAGCGGGTGGAGCTGTTGTGATGGTTGCCATAGTTCTGTTCAGTCCCGATTCATTGCCATCTCTTATTGTAGCGCTAACAATAAGAGATGCACATGATTTTCGCAGACCCAGAAAATAAGTGTTGCAAATGAAACGTAGCGATCTCGTCCGCCGAAAGTCAGACCGTATAAATATTCTCTCGAGTGAACTTATACCGAGACATTTCAAGAATGTTTTCGGTATGGAAAGGCACTTTTACGAGCCAACGAAGACGGCTTCGAACACCGCATCATGGAAGGCCGGCCTTACGGTTTGGATTGCCTTGTTCATACGGTCGGGCCATGTGCGATTCGTAAGCAAAACCACGGCCAGCTGGCGCTCGGGATCGATCCAGAGCGACGTGCCGGTATAGCCGAGATGTCCGATCGAGGATGCGCTGAAGTGGTTTCCTGAGGATGATGGTGCGGTCGGCGTGTCCCAGCCAAGCGCGCGCGATGTGCGGAGCGGCTCGCTCTGACGTGTTGCAAAAAGTTGCACAGTCGCAGCTTTGAACAGTTGCTTACCATTTGGTGTGCGGCCCTCAGTGAGAATGCAGGCGGCAAAACGCAGGACATCCAACACGTTCGAAAAAAGCCCGGCATGTCCGCCGTAACCACCGAGCACAAAGGCATGTTCATCATGCACCTCGCCTTGAATGATGCGGTGACGGAAGCTGGTGTCGTTCACCGTCGGCGGAATTTGTTGGCGCATCGACGCGGGCGGACAGAAATACGTGCTGGTGCATTCCAGCGGCGTAAAGATCTCTCGCGGGCAAAGGCGTGTCAGGTAGTCTCCGGCGAGCACCTCCAATGCCTTTCCGAGCAAAATAAATCCGATATCGGAATACTCGGCGCGAGTTCCGGGCGCGGCTTCGAGCGGCATTTGCAGGCAGGCACGCAGAAGCTGATTCGGCGCCGTGTATTGCTCGAAAAGACGCGCGTATGCAGGTAGTCCCGACGAATGCGCAAGCAGCATGCGCAGTGTGACGCGTTCTTTGCCGCTACCCGGTGCGCGTCCAATGACGAAGCCAGGAAGAATTTCGCCGAGCGGCGTCTCCAAATCGAGGATTCCCCGGTCATAAAGCAGCATGGCGGCAGAAGTTGTTGCCAGAACTTTGGTTACACTGGCTAGATCGAAAACTGTATCCGCAGTCACCGCGGAGGAATCACCTTCGTACGTAAATCGGCCGACAGCGTCGTGCGCAACGAGCTCGCCGTGGTGCAGCACCCCATAGGCGGCTCCGGGAAACGCCCGGTCGCGAACTGCCTGCTCCAAAATGGTGTGCGCTGCGGCAAATCGAGTGTGCTCATTGAGATTGGCGAATGGTAGCGTCATAGAAATGCAAGTAGAGTGCAGTTATAGTAAGCGAAGTTTGAGGGTAAACAGTGATGAGAATGCGGATTTTGGCTGCGATCTTTTTGGCGGCCTTTATGTCCTCGGCTTTGCGCGCGCAGGAAGATACAGCTCTTGAGACACAGTTGCAGACACTCGTGCAGGCACACCACGGCAATGTGACGCTTTTTGCTCGTGATCTGAACAGCGGCAAGACGGTTGCCATGCATGCCGACACTCCTGTGCCAACCGCATCAGTCATCAAGCTGACCGTGCTCTTCGAGGCGCTCAAACAGATTCAGGAAGGGAAGGCGCATTTTGATGACAGGCTGACGCTGACGAAAGAGAACCAGGTGGAGGGGTCTGGGGTTCTTACGTTTTTTGATGTGCCGCAGACGCTCACGTTGAAGGATGTACTCACGATGATGGTCATCGTGAGTGATAACACCGCGACCAACATGGCCATAGACCATCTCGGGCTTAAAAATATTGACGACCGCATCCAGTGGCTGGCGCTGAAAGACACATGGCTCTATAAAAAAGTCTCCCTGCCGCCGGTAGGGCCAGTGCCTGCTGACCAGAAGCAGTTTGGATTGGGCAAGACCACAGCCCGCGAAATGGCGGATGTGATGGAGCGATTTGCCACTTGCAAGCTCAATGCACCCGGCAATGAGACGAAACCCACCGAGTCGGACCAGAAGCTCTGCACAGCCGCCATGCATATGCTGAAAAACCAGTTCTATCGCAACAGCATTCCCCGTTTCCTGGAGACTTTGGACACGACGGAAGGCGAGTCGAAGATCGCAAACAAAACAGGTGCGTTAGACGAGGTCCGCAACGATGTTGGGGTCGTTTTGGCGAAAAATGGCCCCGTGGTTATCTCTATATTCACCTATGGTAACCAGGACAAAAGCTGGACCCCGGACAATGGGGCGGAAGTTCTGATGGCGAACTTGGCCAGGGTAATCATCGATCGCTGGCAATAACTAACGTATGGCTGCTGGATACGTCTACAATATGTTGTAGGGTTTCCGTGAGGCCGAAGAACCGGGCGTGCGCCCCTGATTCGGACAGAGTTGGATTCTGGTTCTCATCCTGCAAAATGTTCGACAGCGTTACAACTTCCCCCCTTTTGCAGCGAACCATGAAGTCTGTCTCGATGCATCTGCATGATGGAAGTAAAGCTGGAATCCCGGATCTCATAAGGAGCAATAGGGAGGGAAGATGCGCAAGTCGAAGAATTGGTTAGTACGTTCAGTTACGGTAAGAACGGTTGCAGCAGGATTGCTGGTGTCTGGCGTAGCGATGGCCCAGCAACCCGCAGCCCAGCAAGTGCCCGCGAATGTGAATAATGTCGCGGCACAGCAGGCAAATGTCGCGGCTTCTACCTGGCAGGCAAAAACGGTGGATGTTCCTGAAGGAACCAAGGTTTTGCTGGAACTGCGTTCCGCCGTCAATACAAAGACCGCGAAGCCGGGTGACGGAGTCTATCTTTCGTCGAGCTTCCCCGTAGTCGTCAACGGCCAGGTTGCAATTCCTGCCGGAGTCTACGTGCAGGGTGTCATCGATCAGGTAACGCGTCCGGGCCACGTTAAGGGTCGTGCCGCAGTCCGCATGCACTTTTCGTCGATCATTTTCCCGAATGGATCGGTGGTCAGTATTCCCGGCGTTGTAAACAGCCTGCCTGGCTCCGATGGGCCGAAGGTACAGCAGGAAGGTGAGATTCAGCAGGCTTCCGGCAAAGGAAAAGACGCAGCGACGGTGGCGCAGGCGACGATCGCCGGAGCGGGTCTCGGAACCATTGGCGGTGCCGTGGCCAACGATGCGGCCAAAGGTGCCGGATACGGGGCTCTGGCCGGGGGAGCCGCGGGCTTGATCTACACCCTCTTCACCCGTGGAGATGAGGTTGTCCTCAATACCGGGCAGGGAGTCGAGATGGTTCTGCAGCGTCCGCTTACGATTTCGCAGGCGAACCTGACTGGGCCCGATGTTGCCGGACAGGCAGCCATCGTTCCCTCAGCGCAGCAGCCCATGGCCAAGCCCAAAGCAAATATCTTATGCCCGCTGGGCAGTCTGGGTTGCTCCTGAAGCGAATCAGGAACAGCCAGTTGAATAACAAGTAGATGAGCGAAGAAAGTACTACAGAAAAAACGAAAAGCAGTTCCAGTTTCCAGCGCACGCACCTTCAGTTGTGGGTGCGTGACTTCATTATTTCGGTGATGGCCTCTTTCTTCATCATCACCTTCCTCTACCAGCCGGTGAAGGTTGAAGGCACTAGCATGCAGCCTGAGCTGCGCGACCAGGACCGGCTTTTCGTCAATAAATTCGCCTATAACTTTGAAAAGATCTCCCGCGGCGATGTAGTTGTTTTCTATTACCCGCGCGACACGCAGAAGAGCTACATCAAGCGCGTGATTGCGCTGCCGGGCGACAACATCCGCATCGACGACGGGCGCGTTTACGTCAACAGCAAACGCGTTGATGAGCCATATGTCCCAAAACGTTTTTTCGATGCCCGATCGATGGCCGACATGGTCGTTCCGCCGAATGAATATTTTGTGATGGGCGATCACCGTTCTATCTCGAGCGACAGCCGCGATTTCGGCCCCGTGACCCGCAAGTTGATCTATGGCAAGGCCGCGTTCGTTTACTGGCCTGCGGACAACATGGGCGTCATTCGCTAGAGGGTGCAGATGCCGATCTGGCCGCCATCTCTCCGGTTACGATCTTGAGCGTGCCGCCATGCTCTGTGCAGTTCACTGAGGCGGATTCGGCTTGTCGATATTCTGCGATGTGCCTATCCGCTTGAGCGTGAAATTCAGCTTTGAATCGATCGGTTTCATATCGCCATCGAGCTGCTGCAGCGTGTTGTCGTCAACGCGCAAATAGTATTCCTTCCCCGATTTGTCGGGATCGAGCTGATAGACAGTCGCATCCGCATTTCCCGGCATGCCGCGCAGCACCTTCCACGAGCCATAATTGGTAAAGCTCCCACGGTCAATGTACTTCAGGTGCATCCGATAAACCGCATCGATAAAGTTATTCGGAGCTTTCTGATACAGGGTAAGCGTAGTGATGATGCCGCTGCAGTCAGCGCATGGAGTGGTGCCCTGCCAGGTGCCGAACACCTTCATTGTCTTCGTCATGGCGGCATATTGCGGCTGCTGTTTTGTATCTTTGGTCTGAGACTGCATGAATAGAGCGAACGCCATGATGGCAAACGCGCAAATGCTCTTGAAGCGAAACATCAGTAGCCCTCCTGCCAAATCTCCCTAACAATATCGCACCCGATTAAGTCCCGGCCCTCAAAACCTGCTAAAATCTATTGAATCCACTCCATGGAGAAGCGATGCAGGCGATCCTTGCGCTCGAAGACGGGCGCATCTTCCGCGGCGAAGGCTACGGCGCCAAAGGCGAGTGCTACGGCGAAGTTGTTTTTAATACATCCCTAACCGGCTATCAGGAAATTTTCACCGATCCTTCCTATGCCGGACAGATTGTCGTTCTCACCAATCCGCAGATCGGCAACTACGGCACCAATTCTGCTGACAACGAAGCAAATAAGCCTTTTATTGAGGGGCTGGTTACGCGGGAATTCTCGCCGATCAGTTCCAATTGGCGCTCACAGCAGGTGGCCGACGAATATCTGGAGCGCTTCAACGTCCCGGTCATTTCAGAAATTGACACACGGGCTCTGGTCCGGCACTTGCGCACGCATGGCGTGATGCGCGGCGTCATCTCGTCGATTGAAGCCGATCCCGATGTGCTGGTGCAGAAGGCGCGTTCGATCCGCAAGATGGATGGCACCGACCTTGCCAGCGCTGTCACCACGAAAGCGCGTTACGAGTGGGAATCCGATGGCCCCGATCCGCTTGGAACCGACGAGAGCGCAATCGTAAAGCCGCGGCCCGATCTTCATGTTGTCGCCTATGACTACGGCATCAAGAAAAACATCCTGCGCATGCTGTCGGATGAAGGGTGCCGCGTGACCGTCGTTCCCGCTCAGACCTCGGCTGAAGATGTTCTCGGCCTGAACCCCGACGGTATCTTTCTCTCGAACGGCCCCGGCGATCCCGAGCCAGTTACCTACGCGCAGGAAAATATTCGCAAGCTGGCAGGACGCAAGCCAATATTCGGCATTTGCCTCGGTCACCAACTCATTGGCATTGCACTGGGTGGCAAGACCTATAAGCTCAAGTTCGGCCACCACGGCGGAAACCATCCGGTAAAGCAGATGGACACAGGCAAGGTCGAGATCACGGCGCACAATCATAACTTTGCCGTCGATCCGGAGTCGATCAATGCCAACGAAGTCGACCTGACTCACATCGATCTGAACGACAACACGCTCGAAGGCCTGCGCCACAAGTCGCTGCCGCTCTTCAGCGTGCAGTACCACCCCGAAGCAAGCCCCGGCCCGCACGACTCACACTATCTCTTCCGTGATTTCCGGAAGATGATGGTGGAATTCAAGAAGTAGATGGCGGGCCTTTAGTCCCGCCATTTTTATGGAACAAGCTTCCATCGCAGTGCAAGATTTCAGATTCAGAGGGCAGTAAACAAGATGCCACGCAGGAATGACATCACCAAGATACTCGTGATCGGCTCCGGGCCGATCGTCATCGGGCAGTCCGCCGAGTTCGACTACTCTGGCACGCAGGCATGCAAAGCCCTGCGGCAGGAAGGCTATGAGGTGGTGTTGGTGAACTCGAACCCGGCCACCATCATGACCGATCCCGAGCTTGCCGACCGCACCTACATCGAGCCGCTGACGCGCGAGTATGTCGAAGAAATCATCCGCATCGAATCGCAGATGCTCAAGGACGAAGGCCGCACCGGCAAGTTTGCCCTGCTGCCAACCGTTGGCGGGCAGACGGCGCTCAATCTCGCCGTCGATCTCGCCGACGCGGGCATTCTCGATAAATATGACGTCGAGCTGATCGGTGCAAAACTCGAAGCCATCAAGAAAGCCGAAGACCGTCTCCTCTTCAAGGACGCGATGACGCGCATCGGCCTCGACCTGCCGAAGTCCGCGCTGGTCAATAACATTCGCGACGGCCTTGAGTTCGCCACGAAGATCGGCTTTCCCGTTATCATCCGTCCCTCGTTCACTCTTGGCGGCTCCGGCGGCGGCATCGCCTACAACCGCGAAGAGCTGATGGAAATCCTCGCCCGCGGCCTCGATCTCTCGCCGGTCCACGAGTGCCTCATCGAAGAGTCCGTTCTCGGCTGGAAGGAATATGAGCTGGAGGTGATGCGCGACCTCGCCGACAACGTCATCATCATCTGCTCGATTGAAAACATGGACCCAATGGGCGTCCACACCGGCGACTCCATCACCGTTGCACCCGCGCAGACGCTCACCGATCGCGAATATCAAAGGATGCGTACCGCCGCGATTCGCGTCATCCGCGAAATCGGCGTAGAAACAGGCGGATCGAACGTGCAGTTTGCCGTGCATCCCACCACAGGCCGCATGACGGTCATCGAGATGAACCCACGCGTCTCACGCTCATCGGCGCTCGCCTCAAAAGCCACAGGTTTCCCCATTGCCAAGATCGCGGCCAAGCTGGCCGTCGGCTACACACTCGACGAGATTCCTAACGACATCACCAAGATGACCCCGGCCTGCTTCGAGCCGACCATCGATTACGTCGTCACGAAAATCCCCAAGTGGCAATTCGAAAAATTTCCCGGAGGCGACGAAAACCTCGGCCCGCAGATGAAGTCCGTCGGCGAAGTGATGGCGATTGGCCGCACCTTCAAGGAATCGCTGATGAAGGCGGTGCGTTCACTTGAAACCGGTAAGAAAACTGGCTCCGAAATTCTCGACCCGCGCCGTCTCACGCAGATGCTGGTCACGCCCAAGCCCGGGCGCCTCGACTACATCCGCTTTGCCTTCCGCCGCGGTTTGAGCGTGCGCGAAGTGGCGCGCATGACCTCAATGGACCCATGGTTTCTCTATCACATCAAGGAAGTGACCGACACGATTGCGTCACTAGCCGAGTTCAATCCGTCGAATGTGTCACCGGAACGGTTACGAAAAGCGAAGCGCATGGGTGTTTCCGATGAGCGCATCGCCGATGTCTGGGGAATGGAGGGACATGAAGGGATTGCGCAGGTGCGCCAGCTTCGCCACCGTCATGGCGTGAAGCCCATATTCAAACTGGTAGACACGTGCGCCGCTGAATTCGAAAGCATGACGCCGTATCTTTATTCCAGCTACGACGAAGAAGACGAAGCCGCTCCAACCGCAAAGCGCAAGGTCATCATTCTCGGTAGCGGCCCGAACCGCATCGGGCAGGGAATTGAGTTCGACTACTGCTGTTGCCATGCATCTTTCGCACTCAAGGAAGACGATTACGAGACGATCATGGTCAATTGCAACCCTGAGACAGTCTCGACCGATTACGATACCAGCGACCGTCTCTATTTTGAGCCGCTGACCCTCGAAGACGTGCTCGCCATCTACGAGCACGAATCGTCCGGCGGCGCGGAAGTTGGCATGATCGTGCAGTTCGGCGGCCAGACGCCGCTGAATCTCGCGCTGCGTCTCAAAGCCGCTGGAGTAAAGATTCTCGGTACTTCACCTGAATCGATCGATCTTGCGGAAGATCGCAAAAGCTTTGGCAAGGTGCTTGAAGATTTAGACATCCCACAGCCGCCGGGGGCGATGGCCACTAGCGTCGAAGAAGCGCTGGAAGGTGCAGAGCGAATCGGCTACCCAGTCCTGGTACGCCCATCCTACGTACTCGGTGGACGCGCCATGGTCATCGCCTACGACAGCGATGCGGTTGCGCACTATATGAGGGAGGCGGTCGAATACTCGCAGGAGCGCCCTGTGCTCATCGACCATTTCCTCGAAGATGCGGTCGAAGTCGACGTAGACGCTCTTTGCGATGGAGAAGATGTAGTGATCGCCGGCATTATGCAGCACATCGAAGAGGCCGGTATCCACTCAGGCGACTCCTCCTGCGTGCTGCCTGCCGTCGATCTCGCGCCCGCCGTGCTCGATACGATCCGTACCTACACGCGGAAACTTGCGCTGGCACTGAACGTGGTTGGCCTCGTGAATCTGCAATTTGCGATTCAACGCAAAGCGGGCGAGCCGGACAAGGTCTACGTCATCGAAGTCAATCCGCGCGCATCGCGTACAGTGCCGTATGTCTCGAAGGCAACAGGCGTTCCACTTGCGAAGATCGCTTCCCGGTTGATGACAGGCCGCAAGCTGCGCGAACTGCTGCCGGAACAGGTCAAGAGCGGCAAGGATCTCGAAACCGGCACGCATTACTTCGTGAAGTCGCCGGTCTTTCCGTGGAACAAATTCCCCGGCGTCGACACGGTGCTCGGCCCGGAAATGAAATCAACGGGCGAAGTCATGGGCGTAGCCGACAACTTCGGCGAGGCCTTCGCCAAGGCGCAGCTTTCCGCTGGCCTGCATCTGCCGCTCAAGGGAACTGTCTTCATCAGCGTGAACGATCGCGATAAACAACCGGCTGTGGAACTGGCGCGTCAGTATGTCGAGCTGGGATTCCATCTTGTCGCTACAGAAGGCACGGCGAACGTGCTGGAAAAAGCCGGCATGGTGGTGGAGCGGGTCTTCAAGGTAAAGGAAGGCCGTCCGAATGTCGTCGATTTGATCAAGGGCGAGCGCATTCAGCTCATCCTGAATACGCCACACGGACAGGACCCATTCTTCGACGAAAAGGCGATCCGGCGTGCCGCTGTCCTGCAGCGCATTCCAACGATTACAACCGTTGCGGCAGCGCGCGCCGCTGCGGAAGGCATTCAGGCGTTGCAGAAGCATACGACTACGGTCAATGCCTTGCAGCATTTGCACGCGCAGCAGGAAGCTATCAAGTAGGTCAGCCGTATGGACAGGCGCGGGTTTTAACCCGCGCACCGCTGACGCAAGCCGATGCGGCTTTAGCCGCTGAGGGACGCTTTTCTCCTTGCGTCATCGATCATCGAGTCCGGCAATACGTCGGGTTTTTCTTATGCCTGTATGCTAAGGTTGGCTTCGGGAGTCGTCGTATTCAGATGAAGTGGTACGGGATCGCACTGGCAGCAGCCATCTATTTTCACAGCTTTGCAGCGGACGCGCAGAACGCAGCCGCTCCGCAGGCACCAGTCGAGCAAGGTGCCACCGTCGAACAGGGTTTGGCCCAGCTGAAGAACCATCAGCCCCAGCAGGCGCTTGCCACCTTTCAACAGGTCCTGCAGGCAAACCCAAACGACGTTGCCACAAACTTGTATGCAGCCGGTGCGGCGCTCGATTTGTACCAGGGTGAACTCGCGGTAAAGTACGCAGAGAAAGCCCGGCAGCTCGATCCGGACAACTGGAAAGTGCACACGACTCTTGTCGTCGCCTATGCGGTAGCAGATCGTACAACGCAGCGTAACGCGGAACGCGAACTGCTCCGCAAACTGCATGCCGATCCCAAAGCGCCCGATGCCGTGCAGTCCAATGGCTTTCTGGTCGATATGTTTCCGGTGAAACAATACCGTGTCGAAGCCATTGAGTATTTCCAGCCGCTTGGCAAGTTCCACATTTACTACCGCTTTCTTATTCGCAACCAGCAGGGCAAGCGTGTGTGGACGATCAGCGCAGAGAGCAACGACTTCGACGAAAAGTCATGGGAACAGGCGCATGCGCAGGCAGCCGCGGACGGCGATCGTCAATTCCAGATGATAGGCGAAGGTGATGACACCCATGTAGACTATCGCATGTTCTCCGGCAAGGCTGTTTATGATGGCGTGAAAGCGCAAGTGTTGCAGATCTTGAATGCGCAGACCGTTCCGTTTCCGGGCGAGGCTCAGTAACTTTGTTCACATGCTGAGGTTTTTCTCTGCGAAATTTTGCGGGACCTTCTTCATCCTCAGCGGTCCTGCAAATCTGATTGGAGCCACTAGCTTAAAATAAAACCATGCTGCTTGAAGGCATCTTCGCCGCCATTACCACGCCGTTTTACCCTGACGGCCGCCTCTACCTCCGCAAGCTTGAGCATAACGTGGACCGCTATTCCCGCACGCCCATCGCTGGAATCGTTGTGCTCGGTTCCACAGGTGAAGCCGTCATGCTTGGCGACGAAGAGACGCGTGAAGTGCTGCATGTCGCGCGCGAGTCCGCCGCAGCCGAAAAAGTTCTGCTGGCTGGAGTGACGCGTGAGAGCGCACTGGAAACGTTGAAGCTGGCAGAGTTTGCCGCAACACAGAATTATGATGCGGTGCTGGTGCGCACGCCAAATTACTACAGCCCGCAGATGCGTTCCCTCGAAATGCTGACGCACTTCCGCATGATCGCAGATCGTTCGCCATTGCCGGTCGTGCTCTACAACATTCCCAAGTTCACGCACTATGATCTGCCGGTTGCATTGATTGCCGAGCTGGCACAGCATCCCAACATCATCGGCCTCAAAGATTCGACCGGCAACGTTGAGAATCTGGCAAAAATTGTCGAGGCGACGCGCTCCGCGCCGAAACGGGCAACGGCAGTCACCAACGTTTTTGCCGCGTTCACCAATCGCATGCAGCTCGATCAGCCGCTGGCTGCTTCAACATTTGTGCCTGCGGATATTCTCGGTGCAAATGCCACGGCGACTGCGGTTCCTCCGCCAAAGCCCAAAATTGCCACGCGCATCAGGGAAGTTGGCTTTCAGGTGCTGAGCGGTTCGGCGGACAATTTGCACGAAGCACTCCATGCCGGAGTGTCGGGCGCAGTGCTGGCATTTGCGGCGTTTGCTCCCCAGGCCTGCCAGGAAATCTATACGGCATGGAAGGACAACGACTCCAGGCTGGCTTCCGATAAGCAGCAGCGGATCGTAGAAGCATCGCGGGCGGTGGTCGGCCAGTATGGCATTCCCGGCGTGAAATACGCGTGCGAACTCAATGGCTACTACGGCGGACGCCCACGTGTACCGTTGCTTCCTCTGAATGCTGAAGAGCAGGCGCATCTGACGCGATTGCTCGCTGATGTGCGGCACTAAGGCAAATAAATCAGAACTCACTTTGCTTTGAATGAGATACCGTTTAAACGGTGATACTTACCACTTGGTGACGGAATTTTCCATTGAGGGGACGCGGACGCGTGATTTCACCTCACGCTGTCTATAATAAAGAGTGAAAGATCGTATCTTTCCACTTCCACTCGAAGGGAACTTCGCCCAATGGCGACAGGAGACGTTGCGCTAGGCCAGCAAGCCTCTGGCGCATCTGTACACGACGCTTCCAAGCGCGTAGTCAATGATTTCAGCATCCAGGTAGCCACCGTAAATGGATCAGGCTCGCAGTCCGCCAACAGCGTTCTGCTCAAGAGCATTTTCGGCATGGGAATTCCGGTCAGCGGCAAAAACCTCTTTCCGTCCAACATTGCAGGTCTGCCCACCTGGTACACCATTCGCGCCAGCAAGAACGGCTACGTCGCCCGCAAAAAGGAAATCGACATTCTGGTTGCGATGAACGCGGAAACAGCGAAGGACGATATTCTTTCGTTGCCTGCCGGTGCGGTTGCCATTTACGAAGACGCCGCGAACCTCGCTCAGTATCGCAATGACGTCGTCTGTTATCCCGTTCCTTTCGATAAGCTGACCGCCGCAGTCTGCCCTGAAGCGCGCCTGCGCAAGCTGGTCAAGAACATGATTTATGTCGGCGTCGTGGCAAAGCTGCTGTCGTTCGACATGACCGCTGTCGAAACCGCGCTTCGTCGCCAGTTCGCCAAAAAGCAAAAAGCCGCTGATCTGAACTGGGCGGCCGTGCAGGCCGGCTATAACTACGCAGCCGAATCGTTGACGAAGCACGATCCATACGTCCTCGAACGCATGCACGCGACCGACGGCAAGATCATCATCGACGGCAATGCAGCCGCAGCCATGGGCGCAATGTTCGCCGGAGTCACTGTCGTGACCTGGTATCCGATCACTCCGTCTTCCTCTGTCGTAGAACAGCTCATCGACTACTTGAAGAAATATCGTGTCGAACCCGATGGCAAAGCGACCTTCGCCGTCGTACAGGCAGAAGATGAGCTCGCCGCTGTCGGCATGGTGCTTGGCGCAGGCTGGTCCGGCGCGCGTTCCATGACGGCAACCTCCGGCCCCGGAATCTCCCTCATGGCTGAGTTTGCGGGCCTCGGCTACTTTGCCGAACTGCCTGGTGTCATCTTCGATATTCAGCGTGTCGGCCCCTCTACGGGCTTGCCAACGCGCACAGCGCAGGCCGATCTGCTTTCGATCGCGTATCTCTCGCACGGCGACACAAAGCACGTCATGCTGCTACCCGGCAGCGTCAAGGAATGCTACGACTTCGCCATTGCGGCCTTCGATCTGACAGAACGGCTCCAGACGCCGGTTTTCGTCGTCAGCGATCTCGATCTCGGCATGAACAACTGGATGTCGGAGCCCTTCGACTATCCCGAGAAGCCGCTCGATCGTGGCAAAGTGCTCACTGCGGAAGACCTGAAGCGCCTCGGCGAATTCGGGCGCTATAAGGATGTGGATGGCGACGCGATTCCGTACCGCACGCTGCCTGGCACGGATCACCCTAAAGCTGCCTACTTTACCCGTGGCAGCGGACACAACGAAAAGGCTCTCTACACCGAGCGCCCAGACGACTACCAGAACCTGATGGAGCGCCTGAACCGCAAATTCGAAACCGCGCGCACGCTGGTGCCGCACCCCATCGTGGTACAAACCGGTAAGTCGAAGGTGGGCATCATTGCCTTCGGTACATCCGACTTCGCAGTGCTCGAAAGCCGCGATCAGCTCAAGAAGGAATACGGCGTCGAGACCGACTATCTTCGTATCCGCGCCTTCCCCTTCACGAAAGAAGTGCACGAGTTCGTTGCTTCACACGACCACGTTTACATCGTCGAGCAAAACCGCGATGCGCAGATGTTGAGCCTGCTGAAGCTCGATCTGCCTGTGGAAGACTCGGTGAAGCTGCGCTCCATCCGCCACTTCAATGGCTTGCCAATTGACGCGCGTTCCGTCACCGATGAGTTCGTGCTGCAGGAGGGAATTATCTAATGGCAACAACGACAGCAACTCCCGCGCCGCCACCGGCTCCGAAAGTAAACCGCCTCGGGCTTCCGATTCTCGACTATCGCGGCGGCAAGACCACGCTCTGCGCCGGCTGCGGACACAACGCCATCTCCGAGCGCATCATCGACGCGCTCTATGAAATGGGTGTGCAGCCCGAGCGCGTGATGAAGCTCTCTGGCATCGGCTGCTCCTCGAAGAGCCCGGCCTACTTCCTGTCGCGCGCACACAGCTTCAACAGCGTCCACGGACGCATGCCCTCGGTCGCTACGGGTGCGTTGCTCGGCAATAAGACCATGACCGCTCTCGGCGTCTCCGGTGACGGCGATACGGCTTCAATCGGCATGGGGCAGTTTGTCCACCTCATGCGCCGCAATCTGCCGCTCATCTACATCATTGAAGACAACGGCGTTTACGGCCTGACCAAGGGCCAGTTCTCGGCGACCGCCGACATCGGCTCGAAGCTCAAGACCGGTGTCATCAACGATCTCCCAGCCATCGACACCTGTACTCTGGCCATCCAGCTTGGCGCAACCTTCGTGGGCCGTTCATTCTCCGGCGACAAGAAGCAGCTCCTCGCCATGCTGAAAGCGGCGCTCGCTCACAAGGGCACAGTGATGCTCGACGTCATTTCGCCATGCGTCACCTTCAACGATCATGAAGGCTCGACCAAGAGCTACAAGTACATGCAGGAGCACGAAGAAGCCATCAGCGAAGTCGGCTTTGTCCCTCACTTTGAAGACATCGCCATTGATTATGATGAAGGCACAACCTACAACGTAACCATGCATGACGGCTCGCATCTGCGTCTGCGCAAGCTGCACGAAGACTACAACCCGACGAGCCGCGTCACTGCCGTCAAGGCATTGATGGAAGCTCACGAAAAGGGCGAAGTCCTCACAGGCGTCTTCTACGTCGACACCCAGAAGCCCAGTTTCACCGAGATGCTGAACCTCGTAGACGAGCCGCTGGCAACTCTGCCGCAGGAGCGCACACGCCCCTCAAAGCAGGTGCTCGACGAGATCATGAACCGCTTAAAGTAAAACTTTAACAAATACAGAAAAGCCCCGCATTATGCGGGGCTTTTCCCGTATCTATTTAGAGATGTCAATCCATCCAACTTGTCAGTCTAAAGAGTCAGAGCAGCTTGTTAGAAAGTGCAAGCGTATAATTTGCTCCACTCCAGAGTTCCCGAGGACGGCATGGCACGACGCTGGATGTTTCGCAATCTCAAACTGATTGCGCTATTTCTTTCCCTGTCCGGCTGTGCCTTGACGCTATACGCCGGAATGCGAGGCCCAGGTAAATACTCCGGCGTGGTCATCTTTGATCGATGGGACACCTGTTTCCTTCTCAGCGGTCCATACATCACATACGTTTCCGAGAAGGTGAAAGAGAATCTCCGCCCGTACAGAGATCAGGCGATGCAAGTCGATGCGTCCGAAGTATTGCAGCCCATGAATCCGGGTGACGGTCTGATACAGAAATACACGATCGTCGGACCAGCCCCGGAAGACTCTTCCAGACAGGGAATCGAAGGAATACGCATCTCTATTGAGAGTGATTTCGACCGGGATCGCACACCTGCTTTTCTGATCACGATTAAAAATTCATCAGACAAACCTGTTCAAATTGGCAGTGGGGAGATAGGCCTCGCGCTCCTCGGCCTGAAAATTGATCCAACGTTCAACCCATCAGATGGGAAATCCATGGCTTGGATCACTCGCGCCACTTTGGCGATGCCTTCGTCAGCCATGAGTATTACTTACAATAACCACACTACCTCAGCCAGCTACAGTATCGGTCCGCATACAAATTTGCCGGAATGGTTTGCCCTGAATCCAGGCGAGTCAAAACAGGTCCGTATCAAGTTTCAAGTTCCTCCAGGGCCATATCAGTTTCTCGTCGGGTTTGGAGGCGGAGTCCATGCTGGAAAGTCGCTGGCCAGCAATGCCGTTTCCTTTCAAGTTGACGGCGATGGAAACCCTGTTCTGGACAAATAGAGCGTGCGCGCCTAACGTTGATCCCGCCAGAATTTACATAAATGCCCGGAAAAATTGTGATACAACGGACGCAGGTATGAAGTTCCCGCTTCCATCTGCGACCCGCCACACCCTCGGCTGTTGTTGTCGCTGATCCCTTCTCGCCTATTCCCTGAAAACTGAATTTTCCCGCGATGGCGAATCGTCTTCGCGCACAAACTCTTTCCGGAGCAAACACTTATGTCATCATCCGCAAAAGGCCGCCGCCTTTCTCTCGATAGTTGGGCTGTCCTGCTCTCGCTCGTTCTCGCCCTGCTGGTCCGCACCGGAATTCTCAAAACGGTGCCCTGGTAACGGAAAAGGAGAACGCACATGGCAGACTCAATCGTCATTCCCGAGCCCCACCCCCAGACCCAGACTCAATCAAAGTCACAGCCGCAAACAGAGACGCGCCAGGCTAGCTTTCTGAGCAACTTTCTCCGGCTCGTCCCCGGAATCCTGCTGCTCGCCGCCGTCGGCTATGCAGGCAAATTTATCGAGCAGTCCATCGCGCACTATGGCAAGGCGCACCATCTCTTTCTACCCAACATCGAATATGTTCTCTGGGCCATCGTGATCGGTCTTGTCATTGCCAATACGACGGGCGTCCCCGAAATCTTCCGCCCCGGCATCGCCACCTACGAATTCTGGCTCAAGGCAGGAATCGTGCTGCTCGGAGCGCGCTTCATCCTTGGCGATATCCTGCGCCTCGGCGGCATCAGCCTCATCCTTGTGTTCATCGAGCTGGCCTTGGCGTTGACGTTCATGACCTACCTCGGTCGCGCCTTCAAACTCTCGCCCAAGCTCATCACGCTGCTGGCAGTCGGCTCCTCAGTCTGCGGTGTATCGGCCATCATCGCGACTCAAGGTGCGATTGATGCCGACGAGGAAGACTCTTCCTATGCGATTGCCGCGATTCTCGCTCTCGGTGCGATCTCACTGTTTGTCTTCCCGGTAGTCGGGCACGCGTTGCACCTGAGCGATCATGCCTACGGTCTCTGGACGGGTCTCGCCGTCGATAACACAGCAGAGGCAACCGCCGCCGGCGCGATCTATTCCGATGCGGCAGGCAAGTTCGCCGTGCTGGCCAAGACCTGCCGCAATGCTCTGATCGGATTCGTCGTCCTTGGCTATGCCATCTACTGGGCCTCAAAAGGACAGGCGGCAGAAGTCACAAATAAAGGCGCATTTCTCTGGAAGAAATTCCCCAAGTTCGTGCTTGGCTTTCTGCTTATTTCGCTCCTCGCGACCATCGGCTTCTTCACCAAACCGCAACTGGCTACGCTTGGCAATCTCTCCCGTTGGGCCTTCCTGCTGACCTTTGCCGGGGTGGGCCTGCGGACCAACTTCCGCGAACTGGGCAAGCAGGGAGCGCGACCCTTCATTGTCGGCGCGGTGGGAGAGATCGCAATTGCCATCATCACGCTGGGATTAGTCGTGGGAGCCGGTCGGCTTTTCCATCTAGGCTGAAATTTCAGCTATTACCGTAAACGGGCAAGGCGGCGCCATGGACCACCGTGGCGTCGTCGCTGCATAGAAAAAGAATGACGCGGGCAATCTCTTCCGGCTTCGGCCATGCTGCGAAGTCTGCTGCTGGCATTGCCTCCCGGTTTGCCTTCGTATCAATAATGCTTGGCAGAATCGAATTCACCCGAACCCCGGTGCCTTTCAGATCAGCCGCAAGCGAATCCATCAGCGCCACAGCTGCAGCTTTTGAAGACGCATACGCCGACGCCCCGGCAGCATGATCGACCGCAGCTTTCGCAGCAACATTCACAATGGCCCCATGCCGCTGCTTCAGCATCGCCGGCACAACTGCACGCGACAACGCAAACCCAGACCGCAGATTCAGCTGCAGCATCCGGTCAAAGACCTTTGCGTCCATCTCCCACAGCTTCAGTCCGCCGGCATAACCGCCAACCGTATTCACCAGGACATCGACCGTGTCATGCTTTGTCACGAGCCCATCAACAAACGCATGGACCGCCGCCTCATCCGTCACATCGACCTTCTGCCCCTCAAGCCGCGCGACATGCTCCTGCGCCGAAGCCTTCAAGTCAGCAAATTCCTTCTCATCGAAGTAGGGAACAGCCACCCGCGCGCCTTCCGCGAGAAAGGCCAGAGTCACAGCACGACCTAAGCCGCCCGTCCCACCGCTGACCAACGCCAATTTACCTGAAAATCTCTGCTCCACCGTGTCCTCCAGGCAGCGCCGATCAAGCCGTCTGCCATGTTCCTTCAATGTAGCGCGTCGTCGGCAGATTGTCTGGGAACTGCGCGTTCAGAGGAGAAAGCTAGAAGCCCCTGCGTATAAAGAACTCGCCAAACAGATTCAATAAGCCATCTGCCGCGAAGTTGAATACGATTGTTTTTGCCAGGACACGGTTATTTTCAAGCTCGGGTACGCCGAGCCTGGGATAATACAGCTCTTTGGCGGCAAACGCCGCGCCCACAGTCCCTGCTAGCAAGGGAAGGTTGATCATCTTGCGACCCGAGTCCATATGCCCGATGCCGACGCTCGTAAAGGCATTGCCGATGCGTGAGCTGGCCGGGTGCCCGGGTCCGAGCGGGATATAACGCGGGTCCATGCCAAGCGTAACCGGCAAAGCAAAGTTTGCCAGGAACTGCTGCGTCTGCGATGCGCTGAATCCGCCAATGAACCGGCGCTCATGCTGGCGAACATCGTCTTCAAGATTATCGCGCCACGCCTGGATGTCTTTGCCGTACTGGACGAAAATTGCGTCGAAGACGAGCGCTTCTTCCTCGGTGGTGATGTTCGGCACAGCGGGCTGTTCAGGCTGATCGGGCACATTAGGAATGCCGGCCATCAGCGCGCCTTGAATAAAATTGCGCAATCCCCAGGTGCTGCGCACCCAGTAAAAGAATTTGCCACCGGCCGAGAGCGGGTAATACGAATCCTGCGTCGCGGTGCCCTGTGACGAGTACATCTCGATGTCGGACCTGATAGCGGTGCGCACCAGCTCGCGGCCCACGTTGGTCGCCGCATCGCCGGCAAGACTGTAGCCGATGTAACGGCCTGCAAACCGCCCGGTATTCAGCTGCGGAACGTCGAATTCTTTTGCATACACCGTTTTGCCGATATATGCCGCTGCAATCGTGCCGCCGATCTTCGAATAATTAGGAACCAGGTGGCCGCTATCGCTGCGGGTGACTGCGATGGCGCTCACCGCGTGCCACATGCGTTCTCCGAATGAGCCGTCAATATACGCAGGCACATAACGCGGGTCTTGACGGAGTGCGACCGGGATCACAAAGTTGCTGAGCAGCTGCCTTGTTTCAGCCGTAGCTAAACCCACGCCGAAGCGGCGCCCGCGGTAACGCAGCTCGTCTTCGCTGGAGCGGCGCCATGCGTCCATGGCATCACCGTAGGCGTCCATGGCATTGGCATAGTTCTGCACACCGTCGATGGTTATGGTCTCCGGAGGCTGCGGCTGCGACGGTGCGGAAGGCAGATTCGGAATTCCCGCCAGGAAACCAGCTTCGAGGAAATTGCGGAAGGAAATCGTGCTCCGCAGGTAGTAGTTCAGTTTCATGCCCCAGGTCAGCGTCGTAACCGCCGATGCAGGACGATAGGACTTTGGAACATTCGGTGTATTAGCCGTTGTTGCAGCTTGAGTGATAGCCGCTGCCGTTTCCGCAGAGCTGGCTGATGGTGCTGACGGCAAATTATCATTCACTGCCTGTGCAGACTGTCCGCGGGCTTCATAGCACACACATAGCAGGATGATGAGCGGCAACATGCGGTTCATCCTGGATATCCTCAACTTTTTATTCGGAAAGATCGGCCAGCTGTTGGCTTCAGAGTAGCCAGAAGCTGACTATAGTGCAAGGGGGAAAGTTACTTTAGTTATTACGGGTGGATGAAAAGAGATCAAGTCTCACGATCGAAGAAGGCTGCTATCCAAACTTGCCGATCGTCAGAAAGCAGCATTTCAAAAACAGAAAGCCCCGCGCGAAGCGGGGCTTTCTGTCGCGGTGAAGCCGCGTGTGCCTGGACGGCCAGTTCTTAGTACATGCCTTCCATACCGCCGCCGTGGCCGCCCGCTGGAGCAGCAGCCTTCGGCTCCGGAATTTCGGAGACCATGGCTTCGGTGGTCAGCATCAGGCCGGCGATGGAAG
>DATHQH010000078.1:0-28859 GCA_035482895.1 Alloacidobacterium sp.
GCAACCCGGTAATACGGGATCTGCTCCTTGCCGTCATCGGGACTCGTCCGCGTCCCCGTCGCCCGGGCAATCGCCGGAACCGGCAGCGGATCAACAAACGCCTGCAATGTCGAAGGATCAAGTGATTCAGCTTTCGCATCGCCGGAAACACTCCGCCCCCAGAATGAATCCGCCAGAACCAGTCCGCTGCCGGCAACAAACTTTCGTCGTGTAATCAAAATCGTTCCTCAAAAGAAAAAGGGTAGCAGCGTCATGCCGCTACCCCTAAAAAGAAAACTTCAGTTGCGAATTAGTTGTTCTGATCGACCGCCACGAGACCCGTATCCGGATCAAGCAGATACAGCCCGTCATTCGGACGATCCCTCTTCTTTCCGTTGAAGTCGAACATGCCGTTCAGCGTTCCAGCGATTGCATCGAAGGAACCAGTAATGCGCTGACTACCGAGCCAGTTGTCTTCAATAAAGCGAGTGATCGAGCTCTGGTCGGTGATCGTGTGATCGACATAGTTCTGCTTCGCGTAAGGTGAAATCACCAGTAGCGGAAGCCGTGGGCCGTAGCCGCAGCGTCCCTGCGCATGCTCACCAGAGGTGCCCGCCAGGGCGGTGTTCGCGCTGCTGCCGCACTGTCCGGGAGCATTCAACGCATCCATCGCCGTCTGCGACTGGTTCACGATCGGGCTCATCTGGTGGTCATACCAGCCGTCCGAGTCGTCATACGCAATCACAACCGCAGTCGATTTCCACTCCGGACGCGTCTGCAGGAAGTTGATCACCTGCACCACGAAGGTCTGCTCGTCCAGCGGATCAGAATAGCCTGCGTGCGCATCCTGGAAGCCTGGGGCCTTCAGGAAGCTGACCGCCGGCATGTTTCCCGCCTGCACTGCGGAAAAGAAGTCATCCGTGTCGTACTGGTGGTTCGCCTGATCTGTTTCACCAATTCTGCGAACCGAGCTGGGGCGCAGGTGCTGCGGGTTTGCCGTTGACTTGTAGTACTGGAACGGCTCGTGATGCGGAATGTAGTCAGCCTTCAGAGTCTTCGTAATTGCCGAGGTATGCGAACGATTGCAGCCGGTTGAGCCATCTGGGTTCTTCGTCTGCAGGTTGAATCCGCCTTCGAAGAAGCCCCAGGTGATGCCGCGAACATTCAACAGATCCCCAACGTTCTGTCCGCCAAACTGCACCACCGCGCCTGTCGTCGTCGAGCAGACATCGCCCACAGGATCAGCATCGCTGACCAGCGTAAAGCCGCCTACGCCGTCTTCCACCACATCGCCGCCGGCATTCATCTGGTCGGTAACCCCGTTCGTCTGACCCGAGATCAGGTTGATCGCGCCCGGTGTCGAAGGGCCAAAGTTCGTGTCATACGAGTTGTCGTTCAATGCATACCGCTGAGCGTAATTCCACAAGGCGGTAACCGTGTTGCCGTCGTAGTAGCCCATCACCAGGCCGGTTGTGTTCTGCCCGGTTGGCGGAGGTCCCGGTGTTCCCGTGAACTGCGGGAACGAGTCCATCAGACCGCCGTGGAAGGCCTGCTGTTCCGGCGTGTAATCGTGGTCCTGATCGGCCGTCGCGGCTTGCGAACGGTCAAGACGGAATGGGTTCATTGCGCCATTCGCATTGCCCGTCGTATTCAAGAAGTTTGGATTGCTGAAGAGCAGCCCGTCCGTGTAGCCGTTCACCGTCGGCGTACCGGCGGCGGGCCTGAACTTCGGCTCGTGCGGTGGGTTGGTTGCATTCGGATACGTCCCGAAATAATGGTCAAACGAGATGTTTTCACCGAAGATCACGACCAGGTGCTTGATCGGGGTCGCGGTATTGCCGCCCGTCTGCGCATTCGCAACAACAGGGATGGCTAGCTGGCTCGACACCAGCAACGCTGCCAGGGAAGTGGCAACAAGCTTTTGCATGCGTCATTCCTCCATGCTGGAAGGGGATTTTTCCAGCATCTCTTTGCTTAAATCATCCGCATGGTCGAGTGCTTTACAGTCTTGTTACGGCGAGAACAATTTTTCGAAGGGCATGACTTTTAGATGGACATCACTTTCAGAAGACAAAAGGCTCCGCATTGAGGTGCCTGGCATGTCACCTGGATCTCGCGACTTGCCGATGGCGTCTGGTTGCGCAGCCGCAACCCTGCTATACTTAAGCGTTGGGATTTGTGTGCGTCTGCGCTCTATCGCAGACGGCTCATGATATGCATCCTGTACCGTATACCCAAGATTGAACAAAAGGATTTGAAAGGAAGATTTAGCTGTGCTGATGATCCGTTTGGCGCGTTTTGGCGCCCGCAAGCAGCCGTATTACCGTGTTGTCGTCATTGAGAAGGATCGTGCCCGCAATGGCCGCTCCCTGGAAGTGGTAGGCACCTACAACCCCCGCACCAACCCCGCTACCGTCGACCTCAAGCGTGAGCGCATCGATTATTGGACCAGCAAAGGCGCTCAGCTCTCCGATCGCGTCGAAAAGCTTCTGAAGACAGCGGCCGCCGCCTAGCCGCTGGACTTCTATTACTAAGGTAGAAGTCTGCCTGTCACAAGAGCTTTTCGTTTCTCGCGTTTTTGGGCAAGTTATCTCCATGATGTTCCGGAAGTAACACGAAAATAGGACACTAGAAAGCACTGTCATCCCCCCTCGGCTTGCTGTTAGTATTGGCCAACCCGAGAGACAGACACGTACTCAATGGGGGGTTGAATGACGCAAGAACAGATGCCGGACAACATGCAGGAATTAGTCACCGAGATCGCGAAGGCTCTGGTGGATGACCCGAATGCGGTAATTGTAGAGGCTGTTGAGCGTGACGAAAGTACCGTCTTGCGGCTTCGTGTTGCTCCCAGTGATGTAGGAAAAGTCATCGGGAAACAGGGGCGCACAGCGCGCTCCATGCGCACAATTCTTGGTGCGGTCAGCATGAAGCATCATCACCGTTACACGCTCGACATTCTCGAAGAACACCTGGAGAAACAATCACCTGGGGAGTAATATCCGAGCGAATCGTCACCAAAGATGATTCCGTCGGCCCATCGATTCGCACGTCCACACCCACGGTCCGGCATGGGCTCCGATTTGTGTGTTCAGGCTGAGAAATTCCATAGTGGTTATCTCTCTGTAAGATCAGCTCGAATTCTTTCTTTCATCATCAATGATTCTTTCATCATCATCAATATGGACAGGAGCCATTCCGGGCTTCCATCATTTCCACGGAATCTTCTTGCCATGACGAACGCAGAACAATGGGTTCTTGTCGCTCACCTTGTACGCCCGCAAGGCCGCAACGGCGAGCTTCTTGCTGAGATCCTCACTGACTTTCCCGAGCGCTTCGCAGAACGGCATCATCTCATCCTTCTCCACCCCGAAGATAAGACACCCCCGCGCCCGGTAACGCTCGAAGAGCACTGGCTGCACAAGGGCCGCATCGTTCTCAAGTTCGCCGGGATCGACTCCATATCCGACGCTGAAACCCTTCGCGGACTCGACGTTGCCATCCCGCGCGAGCAACGTGCCCCGCTTGAGGAAGACGCCGTTTATATCGACGACCTCATCGGCTGCCATATCATCGACATCGGCGCCGAGGATCCGCAAGACATTGGCCCCATCACGGGTGTCGATCGCGACACGACAAGCACACCACTTCTCGTACTACAATCCGCAAACAGGAAAGAAGAGCTGCTCATTCCCTTCGCCAAAGCCTGGCTGCGCAAAGTAGACATCGAAAGCAAGCGCATCGAAATGTCACTGCCCGAAGGACTGCTCACCATCAATGCGCCTCTTAGTACCGAGGAGTAGCAACAAGAGCCAGAAGGTTGAGCGAACCTTTGTAGTATCCCTCCGTGGTCTCTGTGTACTCTGTGGTGAGGATTCTCCTTTGCGAACTTTAGCGACCCCTTGCTTCTGGAAATAACGATGCGTTTTGACATTATCACCATCTTCCCCGACTTCTTCTCCAGTATCCTCGCCCACGGAGTGCTGAAACGCGCACTCGCCTCCGGCCTTCTCAGCGTCGAGACGCACAACCTCCGCGACTTCGCCCATGATCGTCACCGTACCGTGGATGATCGCCCCTTTGGCGGCGGCGAAGGCATGGTGCTCAAGCCCGAGCCGCTCGCCGAAGCCATCGAATCGCTCTATCTACCACCCAAAACCGAGCGGAATCCGGCAAAAGAAACCGTCATCCTGCTCTCGGCCCAGGGCAGACCCTTCAAACAGTCCACCGCCCGGGAATTGGCCACACTCGATCGAGTTGTCCTCATCTGCGGGCGTTACGAAGGCGTCGACGAACGCGTCAACGAACTCTTCTGCGACCGGGAGCTTTCGATCGGCGATTACGTCCTCTCGGGCGGCGAGTTGGGAGCCGCCGTTATTCTCGACGCCACCATGCGCCTCGTCCCCGGGGTACTCGGCAATGAGGCGTCGAGCGCCTATGAAAGCTTCGGCCAGCCCGACACCGCCTTCCCGGAAAACGAAGACGGGCCGCCCCGCTCCACCCACGGCTCTGGAGGGTTGCTCGACTACCCCCATTACACCCGTCCTTCGGAATTCTGCGGCTTGGCTGTTCCCGAAGTCCTCAGCGGGGGTAACCACGATCAGATTCGCCGCTGGCGGCGCGAACGCGCGCTCGAAAAGACCTGGCGCAACCGTCCAGACCTGCTGGAAAGCGCTGATTTGACAAAAGATGATCGCAAATTTCTGGCAACCTTGAAATAAACACATATACACCTATGTGTTTAGGCGTAACTACATTCAATGCCCGCCAGTACAGCAACACGTTGGAATCTCGTCGTAACCAAGGAAACTGATCAGTCCCTGCGCCAGTTCCTCGCCGAATCTGGTGGCGGTCGCAAAGGCGATCTCTCCCGTTTCGTCGAAGAGGCCGTCCGCACCCACCTCTGGCATCTGACTGTCAAAAAGATCAAGGCGCAAAATCAGAACCGCGATCCGAAAGAAATTGAGACCCTGGCGAAAGAAGCAGTTGCCTGGGCCCGCCGGCGCTGATGCTGGTCGTGCTCGACAGCAATATCTTCTATTAGTGCGCTTATTTCGCCTCATGGCCATCCAGGATTGCGCAGGAGCAGATTATCTCATTACAGTGACAGAGAATCCGGCCTTCTATAAAGGCGGCGGATTGGCCGAGCTGGCATCGTCACCGCTTCCACCTTCTGCGAAAAAGTGCTCTAGGTAAAATGCAAAGAGGCAGGGTTGATACTTCCCCGAATCTCTGCAAAACCCCTCATTTTCATGTAAACTAAAAGTTCTGAATTCATACGCAGGAAAGAACAATGTCTATTCATCCAGTCATGCAGCGCCTTGCCGATAAATTGAACCGCACGGACCTGCCCCCATTCGTCGCAGGCGACACCGTGCGCGTGCAAGTCAAAATCAAAGAGGGCGACAAGGAGCGTTTGCAGGCATTTGAAGGCATCGTAATTGCCCGCAAAAACGGCCCGCAAGGCAGCTTCACCGTCCGCAAAATGAGCTTCGGCCAGGGCGTCGAGCGCATCTTCCCCTTCAACTCCAAGGTCATCGACAAAATCGAGAAGGTCCGTTCCGCACGCGTCCGCCGCGCCAAGCTCTTCTACCTCCGCGGACTCCGTGGCAAAGCCGCCCGCCTCAAAGAAGTCGAGCGCACCTAAGCCCCCACATTTACCGCAACGCCCCGGCAAAAACCGGGGCGTTCGTGTGTCTACACAATAAACTTTTCATCGCTCATTAACGCTGTCACCTTGAGCGTTAACGAAAGGGAAGTCGAGGGCCCCCACGAATGAAATTCGTGCGCTGGATGCCCCATCCTTTGCGAAGCAAAGGTGGGAAAGCACGGCCTTCATCCAGTCAAAACAAACATAGGCGCGAAAGGCCTCCAGGGTAGAAGCCGAGAGCTTCAGTCCCCGGACAAACCGCCGTCGAAAGACGGCGCACCTTGCTGCCGCCGCCGTTCGTGGAGCCGCACCCGAAACGAACCGCCTAGTGAATCAGCAGCTCAGGAATCGCCTCCGCATCCTCAAACACAGTAGACACGGTAAGGTGCCGCCACTTCGCGGCCTCTTCCGCACGAGCAGCCTCTACCCATTGCACCCGCTTCTCCGCATCGACACCCAGGACCAGCCGGACAGGCACCTCGTCGCTTTTAGCCAGCTGCACAATCACCTCAGCAATCCTGCGCGGGTCGCCTTCCTCACGCCCTGCTATCTTCTGCAGAAGCGTCAGAATCGGCCCCACCGACGCCTCATAATCCGGCAGCAGCTCTGGAGCATTCCCCCGTGCGCGCCGTGCCCAGTTCGTCCGAATGCCGCCGGGCTCCAGCGTACAGACCTTCACTCCTAACGGCGCCACTTCCATAGCCAGAGCATCGCTAAAGCCACCCACCGCCCACTTCGCCGCGTGATACGGAGTGTTGCCCGCAATCGCAAGCCGTCCTCCGATCGAAGAGACCTGAAAGATGTGCCCGCTCCTCTGTTTACGCATCACCGGAATGGCAGCGCGCGTCGTATACACCACTCCGTAAAAGCACGTATCCACGACCGCCTGGAAGTCCTCTGCGCTCATCTGCTCGAACGGCGCAAACTCACCGTAACCCGCATTATTGACAAGCACATCCAGCCTTCCAAACGTGTCTACCGCTGCCTGCACTGCCGCCTTTGCCGCAACCGCATCGCGCACGTCCAGCGTTACGGGCTTCACCCGATCCTTGTACTTCTCGACCAGCGGAGCCAGCTCCTCCGTCCTGCGCGCACCCGCCACAACGCTGTCACCCGAGGCCAGAGCCGCCTCAGCAATATCGCGTCCTAATCCATTTCCACTTCCAGTAATCAACCAGACTTTCGCCATCGCAAAAATCCTCCTGCAGATTCGATTATAAAATGAGCGAGCAGATGCTCATTTATTTGGATTAAAATATCACCCCAATGCCCTCCACAACACCTTAAAGGTGCGCTTGATCATCTCTTTCTGCTGTTTCGGCTCTTTTGCGATGAGATCCATGGTTGCTTCCTGCATGGCCGCCATTGTGGCTGCGGCAAATCCTGATGGCAGTTCGCGTAGGGCTGCGCCTCTTTCCAACTCCTCCAGGGTGGCATCAACCGCGCCACGTTTCACGCCGGTCCGCAAGCGGGTTTCGGGCGTAATCAGGTCGGAAACATACAACAGCATCGAAGCCTTGCGCTTCGCTGGAAATGCAATGGCCCAATCGAGAAAGGTTGACCAGATGTGCCATACCCGGCGCTGCAGACTTCCCTTGTGTGGAAAGTCAGCGTTAATTTTGTCGTAGACCTCGTTTTTCAGCTCGAGATACAACTCATTCAGCAGCTCGTCTTTGTTCATGAAATAGGTGAAGAGCGTACCCTCGGCGAGGCCCGCTCGTTGGGCGATCTTCGCAATCGGCGCACCAAGACCGGTCTCGGCAATCTCGTGCGCTGTCGCCTGAAGAATCGCACTGCGTTTTTCGGGGCTTCTGAGTCGTGCCATCATTTAGCAAAGAGAGTACAGCGGTTTGGGCTTGCGAATGATCGCAGCTGGCGCTTGCAGTAGTGTAGCCTCTGTGTTGCGCAGGGACAAAAGAGCGGCAATCAAACAGCCGGGGCCCAGGTAAGGTACCTAGTTTTCCACCACCATCCACTACCCATCCAGCGCTAAACTCAACCTAATGCCCCGCGCCCCAAAATTCACCTTGGAAGCCGACATCCCAGAGGAAGAAACCCTCTCCGCCGCCACCAGAAAGATGCGCATGCTGCGCTCGCTCGTCTGCGGTAACAGGCACGAAAAAGCGGCGCGCGCTGGAGGCGCTACCATTATTGCCGGAGTGGATGAAGTAGGCCGTGGCTCTCTCTTCGGCTGCGTCGTCGCTGCCGCCGTCATTCTGCCCGAGAACACCCGCATCCGTGGCCTGCGCGACTCGAAGCAGCTCCTGCGCGAAGACCGCGAGCGGCTTGCCAAGATCGTCAAGCAGAAAGCCGTCGCCATCGCCATTGAAGAGATCGACGCTGCCACCATCGACCGCATCAACATCTACCAGGCGTCAAAGCTGGCCATGACGCAGGCTGTGCTCAAACTCGCGCCTGAGCCTGATCACCTGCTCATCGACGCGCTCCGCCTCGACCATCCCTGCGCACAGACCAGCATCATTTATGGCGACTCGCTTTCGATATCCATAGCGGCGGCATCGGTCATCGCCAAGGTCTACCGAGACAGCCTCATGCGCGAGTTGCACCATCAGTATCCGGAATACGGCCTTGCCTCGCACAAGGGCTACAGCACGCCTGAGCACCTGGCGGCGCTAGAAAAGTACGGCCCTACCCCGCTCCACCGGAAAAGCTTTCGTCCCGTAGCGCAAACCTCGCTCCCATGGGACACTCCGCCACAGGCCGAAATCATCGACGTGCCTACCGGCATTATGTCTGCCTAGCGCAATCGGTCCCATCCATTCGCTACACTGGAAATAGAGCGCGCGAGGGCGTGCTTATTAGAGGAGCCATTCATTGTCTTACCGCATGATGTGCCTCACCGCGCATCCCGACGACGAGAGCGGAGCATTCGGCGGCGCGCTGCTCATGGCGCACGACCAAGGCGTTGAAACCAGCGTCGTCTGTCTCACCCAGGGCGCCGCAGGCAGTTTTCGCGGAACCGCAAACAGCGATGAAGAACTCGCGCAGATCCGCCGCGCCGAGTTCGAAGCCGCCTCAAAAGCGCTCTGCATCACGCACTCTGAAATCCTTGACTACCCCGATGGCGCACTCGACCAGCAGAATTTTTACGAGCTCGCACGCGTCCTCGTCAGCAAAATCCGCAAGCATCGTCCGCAAGTCGTTCTCACCTTCGGCGGAGACGGCGGCGTCAATCTCCACCGCGACCACACCATCATCTCGCTGGCCGCAACTGCCGCCTTCCACTGGGCCGGACGCGAACAGCTCTTTCCGGAGGAAGGCGCTCCCTACCCTCCGCAAAAGCTCTACTACTCGAGCACGCCCTTCGTCTCTGTCTATAACTCCACTGAAGGGTCGAATGCAGCCATCGTCCCATCGTCGCTGTCCCTTGAATTGGGTGTATGGAAAGAGCGCAAGATCGATGTCTTCAGATTGCACACCACGCAACATGGAGTGCTGGACCGCATACGCGACTTCATTGAAAAACACATGGATTACGAGCGCTATTTGTTAGCCGCATCGCGTAACAACCGTCCACTCGCAGAAGACGACGCGCTCTTCGCTGGAGTCATCGAAGACTGATTCCCAAACAGATGCCGTCATTCCGAGGAGCAACGCGACGAAGAATCCATGCGGTGATTTTGCGGGCCAAAGATGCCTGTAGTTTCCTCACTACGTCAAAATTTGTCATCCTGAGCGCAGCGAAGGATCTGCTTTCCTCAGCAGTAGCACGAAAATGAGTGCCTCACATCTCGCTTTTGAGATGTGGGAAGACTCACTTCTCCGCTAGCTCCGGCGAATGAATAAACACATCCACCTGCTGCCCCACGTAAACAGGAAACTGCGGCGGAGCAAAACGAAACTCGAGTTGCAGTACGCGCACATCCACGCGCTCTGAATTCGAGCCTGTGAGGTTTTCCTTCGGCACCATATACGGCACAATCCGCACAAACTGCATCGGAAACTGCCGCGTCGAATCGCCCTTCAGCATTGCCATCGCCGTCGACCCGGGAAGCACATGCGAGGCATTGATCTCATCCACATCCACGCGCACCATCAGCGAATCCGTATCGCCAAACAACACCGGCGATGTTCCCGACGTGCTTGAAAGGTATTCACCCACGCGATTGTTCACCTGCAGAATCTTTCCATCCGCAGGAGCGAGCACCGTCATCTTGTCCAACAGCACCCGCTGCTGATCGCGCGTCGCAATCATCGTCTGCAGGTTCGCCTGCTGCTCGGCGAGCGACGCCTCTGAATTGGCCAGTTGTGCAGCCGCCTGCCGCTCCTGTGCGATCGCCTGTTGCCAGCGCGCTTTGTCGGCATCGCGAGTCTTCGCGCTGGTCATGTTCGCCTGATCGGAAATGATCCCCTCTTTATGCAGCCCTTCGTTGCGATCCGCAACCTGAGCCGCATCATCCAGTGTTGCCTTCGCCGTATCCACTGCCGCCTTTGCGCTGTTCAGGTTCGCCTGCTGGGTCAGAATATCCGCCTGCGCCGTCTGCACCGTCGCCCGCGCCTTGGCAACATTTGCGTCCGCCTGCTCGACCATCGTGCGCTGCTCGCGATCATCAATCGTGTAAAGTTTCTCTCCGCGATGCACGGTGTCATTCTCTTTCACATACAGCGCGCTCAGCTGGCCCGAGACAGGGGGCGCAAGGTTGTAATTGCGGTCCGAGGCCTCCACAATTCCCGTCGCCGCTATCGCGTGCTCATACGGAGCAGTGGGCGGAGCAGCCAGCGGCTTCTCATGCGGCACTCTTCGCGCTGACACCGTCACCCACACCGCAATCAGAACCACGCCCAGCAGAGGAACAAGAATACTAAGCCGCTTCGTCATCGCACACTCTCCTTACCCTCAGCTGCCCCGTGACCCGCTAAATGAGCCGGCAAAAATTCATTCTCGTGAATCGAAAGAATCCGTCCATCCAGCATTTCCGCAATGCGGTCGCCGTACGGAAAAATACGGCTGTCATGCGTCACCACCACAATCGCGCGATCGCCTGTCAGCGCCGTCGAGCGAAACATCTCGAGAATCATCTTTCCCGTGTCGCCGTCGAGCGCCGCCGTCGGCTCATCGCACACAATCAGCCGCGGTTCCGTAATCAGCGCCCGCGCAATCGCCACGCGTTGTTGCTGCCCGCCTGAAAGCTGCGAAGGAAGAAACTCCGCGCGGTCCGCCATGCCGACCCTTTCCAGATAAATTCGTGCCTTCGCCACCGCTTCCTCAAAGTCCACGCGATGAATCAACAGCGGAATCGCGACGTTCTCCGCCGCCGTCAGCGTCGGCAGCAGGTTGTATTGCTGAAAGATGAAGCCGACATTGTCGCGGCGAAACGCTGTCTTTTCCTGCTGGTTGAGCTGATCGATGCGCGTTCCGAAAACATCGACTTCGCCCTCGGTCGCGTCCAGAATCCCGGCCAGTACACTCAACAGCGTCGTCTTGCCGCAGCCTGAGGGCCCAACCAGCAGCAACAACTCGCCAGTATGGACGTTGAAGTCAACGTTGTTCAGCGCGTGCACCTCCGTCGTGCCCACGCCAAACAATTTCGTCACGCCACGCAGGCAAGCTGCATGCGTACCGTTTTCTGTTTCGCACCCATTAGCCACGGAACACCACCGCCGGTTCAAGTTTCACTACTTTGCGAATGCTGATGAGTGCTGACAGCAGGCAGATCGTAATCACCGCTACAAAGCTGATCGCCACCATCGGCCACGGCGTTGCAAACGCAATCTTGCTATCCTGTCCGCCTGCGATCAGCCCGAAGATGCCGCCCAATCCCGCGCCCGCTCCATAACCCACCAACCCCACCAGCAGCGCCTGCAGCAGAATCATCTTCGTCAGCGTCGCCCCGCTCGTGCCCATCGCCTTCAGCGCGCCAAAGTAGCGCTCATTCTGCAGCGCGAACTGATAGAACGTCTGCCCTACAATCGACATGCCCACCAGAAACACCATCAACAGCGAAATCCCGATGCTGATGGGAATGCCCGTGTTCTTCAGGTAGTAGTCCATCGTCAGCCAGCGAAACTCCTGCTCGGAATAAGCCGCCAGCCCAGTCTCTGCACGAATACGCCGCGTTACTTCGCTCACCGGCAATCCATCCGCCGGAGCAGCCAGCACAAAGTTCAACTGCTTTCGCTGCTGCGGCGCATACTGCAGCGCGCGGTCATACGAGGCATACACAAATGGATAGGAGAAAAAATCCCGCGGCACATCGGCAATCCCCACTACGCGCGCCTGGTTGTCGTTCATCTCGAAGACCTGGCCCGGATTGGGATTGTTCAACTTCTCCGACTCCGCTCTGCCGATGATCACCGCCTGATCCTGCGTCAGCAATCGCCCATTGCCCGAGATCATCTTCGGCCTGCCAAAGAACGTATCGTTGTCGAGTCCGTATAAACGCACGGTCTGAAAATTTCCATCCGACAAATGTGCTGACACCAGTTGCAGCAGTAGCGGAACTGCCCATTTCACGCCGGGAACACTGCGTACACGTTGCAGATCGGTATCGAGCAACGGTTTGCTTTCGTCTACGCTCCGCAGTTGCGGATCGCTGATCCAGATCGGTGCGCCGACCACTTCAACCGGCCGCGCCGTGCGCATAATCAGCCCGCAAAAAATCGACCCCTGCTGAAGAAACAGAAACGACACGACTACCAGGCTGCTTACCAGCGTGAAGTATTTGCTGCGGTCGCCCATCAGCATTTTGATCGCAATCTTCCACATCGCTAGCTCGCTCCCTTCTCGCGCTCGAGCCCGCGCAGTCCAAGCGCGGTTAAATGCGCAATGTGTTTCGAAGTCATCTCGATGTACTCCGGACTATGCGAGTCCACGCCGGCAAGTACGCGATATGACACACGCGCTTTATAGATATGCAGGCACTGCCCGATAATCCCCGAAATCACCATGAACACACGCATCTCCGGAAGCCCCGGAGCAAGCATCAAAATCACCTCACGCAGAATGCTCCCCACTGGCTGAAAAAACTCACGGATCACCGGCTCGAAACGCTGCTTCCCTTCCGACTGTTCACGCATTACCAGGTGACTATGCCTCGCAGCCGGCGAAACCAGCATCTCAAGAAAATCCTGAATGCACCCGCGCAGTGCCTCTTCCGCAGCCTTGCGCGATCTGTTCTTGAGCGCGGCATCCAGATGCTTCTGCATTCGTTCCCGCATCTCTCCGCACGGCGCAAGGCACGCGCGCAGTGCTTCGTGATACAGCTCATCTTTGCTGCCGAAGTGGTAACTCACCGCCGCCACATTCACGCCCGCCGCCGTCGCCAGATCGCGCACACTCGTCCCCTCGTAGCCCTTCTCCGCAAACAGCTTGATTGCGACATCAATCAGCCGCGCCCGCGCATCCTCCTGCTCCGATACGCGAACAGATTTCGTCCGCACCGCTTTCCCAACCTTTTTTTTAGCAACCATGATTTTTTTCTATTTAAACGAATGTTTCAAACGATTGTTTGAATCCTACGCGCACGAATCCGCCCAACGCAAGAGGTGCGTCGACTTGCAAACGTCAAATTTTCGTCAGGAAATTAGACCGGGCGGGAAAAAGAGAATGCGCGGACTCAATCCGCGCATTCTCTTGAAGCATTTTGCAGAGGGATCTCAGTAGCAAAGACACTCTTCCTGCCCGCAATACGAACAGCAGGAGCACTCGCCGTGCGGCGAGCACCCGCCGGCAATCGAAGGAATCACCAGGACCTCATCGCCGTCCTTGAACGCATATTTCTCATTACCGAGAAAGCGAATGTCCTCTTCATTGACGTAGAAGTTGATAAACCGTCGAACGTTCCCCGTCTCATCGCGCAGGTGCGTCTTCAAGGCCGGAAACGTGACTTCGATCTCATCAATCAGCTGCGGCAGATTCGCCGCGCTCGACTGAATCTCTTTCGCGCCATTCGTATGCTTCTGAAACGCATTCGGCAACAACACTCTAACGGACATCTACGCCTCCCGATACCAGATCGTTCAATTCCTTAATTTCGTTGATGTAGTTCTCAAAGTCTGTCAGCCGTGGGCGAATCGCCTCTTCCTGCTCATAGGCGCCCGCGAGCACGTCGGTCGTCTTCAGGCCGTTGCCGGTAATGCAGGTCACCGTCAACTCCTCCGGCTTGATGCGGCCATGCGCATACAGCCGAGCCGTAACTGCGGTCGTCACCCCGCCAGCCGTTTCCGTAAAGATGCCTTCCGTCTCCGCCAGCTCCTGGATGCCTGAGACGATCTCGACATCCGACACATCCTCGGCCCAGCCGCCGCTTTCGCGGATGGCCTTCGCCGCATACACGCCGTCCGCCGGATTCCCAATCGCCAGCGAGCGCGCAATCGTCGAGGGCCGCTGCGGTTCAATGTGATCGGCGCCCGTCTTGACCGCCTTCGCGATCGGCGAGCATCCGGTAGCCTGCGCGCCAAAAAAGCGGACATCTTTCGGTTCCACCAGACCCAGAGCGATCAGCTCCTTGAAGGCCTTGCGAATCTTCGTAATCAGCGAGCCGCCAGCCATCGGCACAACAATGTTGTCCGGCAGCCGCCAGCCAAGCTGCTCCGCAATCTCAAATCCCACAGTCTTCGAGCCTTCCGCGTAGTAGGGGCGAAGATTGACATTCACAAATCCCCAGTTGTAGCGGTCGGCAATCTGCGATGAGAGCCGGTTCACGTGGTCATAGTTGCCGTCAATGCGAATCAGGTTCGCGCCATACACCTGCGTGTTCAAAATCTTCGCTGCTTCCAGATCAGCGGGGACGAGAATATAGGTCTTCAGCCCCAGCCGCGCCGCCTGCGCCGCCACCGAGTTCGCCAGGTTCCCCGTCGACGAGCAGCCGACCGTATCGAACCCGAAACGTTGCGCATTCGCGAGCGCGACCGCGACCACGCGGTCCTTAAAGCTCAGCGTCGGCATGCAAACGGCATCATTCTTAATGTAGAGATTCTTCGCGCCAATCCGCTCAGCCAGCCGCGGAGCCTTCACCAGCGGCGTCCATCCCGCGGGCGTCTGCGGAACGTAAGTATCGGGGACAGGTAGCAGCGCCTGGTAGCGCCACATATTGGTAGGACCCTGCGCAATCGACTCGCGCGTCACCGTCTTTTTGGCGGCGTCAAGATCAACAACAACTTCCAGCGGCGAGAAACACTCGTCACAAATCGAGAGCGGCTGGTTCTCATACCGCTTCCCGCATTCCCGACAACACAACTCGTAAGATAAAGCCATTCTGCCCTCGCATCCGAGAGCGGCATTAAAACCCGTCGACTAAAAACGGGTGCAATTCTGCACGGGCACTTATGTGACGACTCAATTAGGTACTGCTTACTACTGGTACTGCCTAACACCTGGGATTTAGCGAGATGCGATACAGCTTGCACCCCGAATCTCATGTTCCCCACCACTTAAGGTGAGCGAGAGTTGACACCGTTGTCTCAAATTGCTTGAGCCGGTTGTCGTGGCGTCACAGGGCCCGTCCCTCAGCCACTCTGCATGAAATTCAGGCTCGCTCACAAGGAGCAAACTTGAATGTTTATGTTTTAACACATGGTCGGCAGCGATGCAAGCGGCTGGTCGTTTGAAAACTTAGGTAGGGGAACCTTCTCCCTTTGTGTTCGACCCCGCTATCTCTATGCTTTTGAGACATGGGATCATCCCCTAATCCCACATCTTTCAAGACCCTTCCGGCTTTCGCTCAGAGCAGGTTCTGCGGCACCCATATACGTTACGTGGCAATCTCCATAACTGCTCGTTCCCTTCTTGTCGCTGTCCATTCAGACTCAATCTCCACGGTTCTAACTTCTCCCGTCAGATCATGCCGAAAACCAGTTGCAATCGCTCCGCCGAGCGGCACCCGCATTTGTGAATGATTGGAAGATGTGGGCCATGCGCAATCTGCATGAAATTTTGCGGGATGCAGATCGGCGGTGGCCTGGATATGCGGGAGTTGGATGCTGACAGATTGCTGGTCCACGGATGCGGAGGCCTTTCCCTGGGCTTGCTGTTCCGCCATGCGCCCAGACTTCATCGCTTCGGCTTCGCGGAGCAGGATTCTGCCAAGGCTGGGGACTTCTTTCTCGCGGATGTCTTCGGGGTCGGGCTGCTGCTGAGGTGGAGCGACGAGTGAGCCGTCTTCATGCGCATGGGCTTCGCGAACTGTGGGCAGCTTGCGGTCGGCGGAGCGCTGGCGGTTGTTTTGTGATGCGACCTGCAAGCCGTAGATGATGATCTGGGCGCGGCGGGGATCGATGCGGTTCGCGGCCAGTGCGAGCACGACGTCGGAGATGGCGAGCTGGATGGCGTCGGCGTCTTCAAGCGGCGGCAGGTGGTGGACGAGGGTGGTTGGTTGTCCGGAGCGACGGGAGGTATCGGGGCGCCGACGATTGGATTGGTGGAAGTAGCAGAAATCCTGGTCTTGCAATGCGGGTGACTGGCAGCGTTTACCGCTGGTGAAGATGTGACGGCACTCGTTGTACATTGGGTGACTCCCCTGGGTATGTTCCTTGTTAAATTATTGAACGTGTGTGGGTTAGGGTAAAAGCTACGGACCCCTAAGGGGCTAAAGCCCCTTAGTTGATTGCGCGGGCTGAAGCCAGCGCCTTCCTTCCCTCGTCCGCTAAAATCGGTAAATTTTGAGAGTGTGGCGTTTAGGGTGTTTTCTCGTGCGCGGTCGTCTTCGGGGCTGAAGGGTGTCGGCGATGGTGGCTCTTTCTGCATCGCATGGATTCTTTCTCCCGTTGGTCGTCAGAATGACGGCGTATTCGGGTATGTGCTTCCTAAACACGAAAGCCCGCCAGTTGCCAGCGGGCTTTTTTCTCTCTATTTCTAGTTTAGCAATTTAGGTGGTAATACTCTGCCAAATTGGGCCTCGCATATTTCGTTTGGAATGTGTGGATTAGGAGAATTCTTTGTCTCGCAGGGCTTGACATGGGTGCCGCATTTCCGTTCTCGAAGCCACTCAATCACCCCAGCGCGCAAAAATCGCGCGCCGGGGACCCCGATAGCCTACGGCAGTGAGGTGATCGCCTTCGGCGACGGTTTTATTCCGGGGACTAAAGTTCCCGGCTTCTACCGGGAGGCGCTTTGCGCCTCTTTTTGTTTTTTAGATTTTGCTCTTGCTTAGAAATGTGCTACCCCCATCCTTTGCTTCGCAAAGGATGGGGCACCCAAACTTAGCCCCGGCGTTTCACAAAGGACTTTCTGAAACACGCCAAGTGGAGCACTCGCTTAAAGGCGTAATATCCTCTGACACGCAGCGGTTATGAACTACGCCAGTTGTCCGACTCGTATCGTCAATGCGCCAGTGGAGCTTGTCTGGACGCTTCTTACGCGTCCGGAAGGATGGGGCGATTTCTACAACGTGCGAATTACAGCCGCCGATCCTCCCGGGCCTGCTGTGGTGGGACAGACAGTTTTCGCAGAGTCTGGCCCACAGTTTCTGCACTTGAAATTACAGTTCCGGTTCACGAAGATCGACGCATTGAACTATAGGCTCGGATTTGATGCGCGATTCCCATTTGGCATCACTGTGCAGGAAGACATGACCTGTGTGCCGGTGGGACAGGAGCAGTGCCGCGTCAACTATCGCTGTAATTTTGACTTTCCAAAAGGATGGCGCGGCGCGTTCACGCATTTTCTCGTGCGTCGCCGGCTCGACTCCGGCCCGTTAGACTCAATAACCCGCCTGCAGCGGGCAGCGGAGCAGCTTCATGCGAAGTCTCCACGTGGGTGAATGATCTTCAGCGGAGAAATTACCATCATCTCTCTGCGAACGTGGACCCGCCAACAGCATGAAATTTCACAATCAACAGCGCCGCTTGTCCATCCACACATCCCACGTAACCGGACCAATTTCCTCATCATCAAACGGCAGACCCGCCACCTTGAGGGCCAGCTTGATCTGGCCGTGGTGGTAGCCCTCGTGCCAGACCATGTGCTGGAGAAAAAGGATCGGGTGGTCGTAGTGGAGGTTCATCTCTTGTCCAGCTTCCAGCCGACCTTTGACCGCGTCGCGCACGGCCTTCGCGCTCTCGTTGAGCATTTCCACAATGCGCCCGCGGTCCCGCTCGTCCCTCCACTCACCCTCTGGCAGCTTTCTCGCAAATTCGGGGGCGTCCTCGGTGAGAAACACCAGCCGCACATAGTGCATGTGCATGAACATCCTCGCTACGGACGGGCTGCCCTCCATCACCCTGGCCTCCAGCCCACCTTCCGGCAACGCGCGAAGCAGGTTGATCAGGATCGTGTTGTTCCGATCCCATGAGTCCAGCAGTGCCTCAAGTAGGCTCTGGTCGTGTCTTTCCGACATTGCAACCTCCGTCCGCTGCCATAATAAACGCCGGTGCTCCAGGTCTCGCTTTTGAGACATGGGATCATCCAAACCCACATCTCAAAATCGAATATGGGCACACAAGTCTAAGGAATTGGAGATGTGAGGCAGCCGCCCTCACATGGCTCATTCTCTACGGGTTGCTTACAGAAGGTGTCAACAGAGCCAACCACTCTCTAGTGGTGACCGCCGCCGTGCCCCTGAAATCCGGCGCTGTGTTCATGGCTTCCATCGTGACCTGCGTTGCCTATGTGGCCTTGCCCATCCACCGCCGCGTTCGCGTGGAAGTGGTTGAACGGCTGCTCTCCGCGCTCCGGCATCGGCCCGTTGTAACCGTGATGAGGATCGTAGCGATTATCAACGTGGCCGTAGAAGCCGTGATGGCCATGGAACCAGGGACCGGCTCCGATAAAAACTCCGCCAACGAACCAATCCGGGCCGTAATAGCCATAGGGAGCACAGTTATACGGGGCATAGTCAAAGTACCCGTACGGACACACAGGCGCGACTCCAATGTTAATGGAAACCTGAGCCGGTGCCACGGACACGCTGCTCACCAGCGCAACAGTGAGAGCAGAGAAAGCAAGCGACTTCCATTGGGACATAATTTCTCCTGAATCCTTAAAATTAGACTTCTAAGAAGAGCCGCGAGTTGCGCCTCTGGTCAAGACATAGTCCACATTTCTGATAGGTTTTGCAGGACGACCCTTTAATCGTCAATAAATCGACCAGACCCCGGGCGTCGCGACTTCTACCAGGTGGCGGTCCGGGTCGCGAAAGTACAGGCTTTGGCCGCCCAGATCCCATTTACGTTTCTCTTCCACGACGATTCCGTTCTCCGCCAACCATGCTTCCCAGCTCTCCAACTCAGACGCCGGAACCGCGAAGGCGATATGAAGCTCGCCGTCGCCGTCGTGCGCAGAGTGGATCAGGCGCGAACCGCCCTTCTTAAACAGCAATAAGATCTGGCGATTGGCAGCCTGCATTGCGCAGCCGCGTTCTCCGAAATCGCTGATGATGCGGAACCCGAAGATCTTCTCATAAAAACGGACTGAAACGGCTACGTCATTGACGTACAGCGAAGACTCGAGAATTCCTTCGGACTTAGGAGGCATGCCGATTCTCTGGGGCTATTCCATCGTATCGCGACCAGTTCTCTTCTTGATCCTGAGTTGGAGGGCTCGGCTCACTTTACTGGAAAACAATCGAGATCATTGGCGAAGGTGATTGGACCTGAATAGTGACGCTTTATTTCGGCCTGCGTCTCATCCTCGTTTCCCAAAGTCCGCAGCATTCGATGAGAGAGTATCAATTGCCGGACATGAGCATTCCCAGCGATCGTTCCGATGACCGAAGGCGGCATATGGAGACGCCTTTCCACCCCGGTAGCGCCCTCCGGCACGGCATTATGAGCGACGAATAGATCTGCGTTCGATGCCAGCTGGGTCAGGCCTTCTCCTTCTCCGTTCGTATCTCCGCTGAAGACAATTCGCTTGCCACCAATTTCCACTCGCCAGGCCAACGCGGGAAACGCGCCATGAACGACGCTTACTGCGTACAGGGCCATTTCGGCGTTGCGGAATACGAGAACCGGCGTTGCGCTGGGCGCAACATTATGCGGTTGCAAGGTATAGCTTCCTTCGGTCGATGGTTCCACCAGATCGCTCAGGTAGCGCCAGGCTCCGTGTGGCTCACTGAAGAGGTCATTCACAAACTCGGTGGTGGAAGGCATGAACTTATTTCCCGAAGGGCCGAATATCGGCAGCGGGCGCTTGCGGTCTTCAAACCAGGAAGAAAAGATCAAGGCGGGAAAATCGCTGGTGTGATCGACATGAAAATGGCTGAAGAGAAAAACGTCGACCTGGGACATCTGCGCTCCACTCTCCCCAAAGCGGAGAGCGCTGCCTCCTCCGGCGTCAACCATCACACGCGCTCTACCGTGATCCCATAGGAGATAGCTGGTCGACGCGCGCTTATCCTGCGTCTCAGGGCCGCCAGAGCCGAGTACCTGGACCGCCAAACCGGTAGAGCCGCAGGATTGCGCAGTTACAGGCAAAGCCCGGCACGCAAAGAAGAGATAGACAGAAATAAGTAGAGCTTTTACGGATAACAAGCCCGACAAGCTGGCAAGTCGCATGGAAGGCTCCAGTAGGGCGTATGGTACTCACCCTCGATGCGTCCCGGCAAGCTGCGCGATCTCCAGTGAGACCAGCCCGGAAAGCAGAGAGTGCTACTCCTCGACCTCGACGACTACGGGTTTCCTTCCATAGGCTGACAGAAGTCGCGAAACCAGCACGGCAAGGAAGAGAACACCCAGCAGGGCCTCAATAATGGTCAACAGCCGTGCTTCGCCGGAAACAGGTGTGATACCGGCAGCACCCAGCGAAGTCATGCTGCCGAAGCTGTAGTAGACCGCGTCGAGCCGATTAAAAAACATGTGGTCATTGACTGTCGGATCAAGATAAAAGGCATGCGGCTCAAGATAGCTGATCAGGATGAAGACGCTGGCAAAGCTGAAGCCTACAAAGAGATAAATGCAGAGCGCTCCAAAGATGGATTCTGAATCGGCCTGCTCTTTGGCAAAGATGCGGCGGAAGATTACCACAACGATGAAGACATCGAATGCCAGGGAAAGAAACGAGTTGACAACGGCGGGTGTGCTTCTGAGATCAGCGGCGTAGACGGTGTGCTGCACAATCGCCGGAACGGCCAGGACCAGAGCGATGACCACCACCCCCCGCCGCATGCTGAGAGCGTACACAGTGAAGAGAATCACCATGCAGAACAGTGCGCGATAGAACACAAAGCGGAAATTGCTCCCGAGCGAATAGGGATAGTAGAGCAGCATTCCCAGCAGAAAAATGAACAGCCACATGAACTTGTTCTGGTACCAGGCGTGACCGCCCCTTGTGGCGGCGCGAATGAATCGAGTTTCTCTGTCCATAGGCTTGGCAAATACGCGGTCATGCTAGCACGCTTGGATTTACGCTGCACCGGCAAATGCGCCGCAGACGATTTCGCCAGTTGCGGGCAGATGGCCTACATCTCCTATATCGGCCGCAAATGCGTCCACACAAAGCGGCGTAGACTGTAGATATGAGCAGAGCCAGCGAGAGTCGCGCAAGTCAGAAGTTCGCGGACAAACAAAGAGCCGCATCGCAAAAGGCAAAAGCAGAGAAGGCCGCGCAAAAGAAAGCGGCCCGCGAAGCCGGGAATCAACCCGATGCGCGGACTGTCAAAGAAGCGACAGAGGGCTGATTCTCAGCTCTGATGAAGAAATGAACCGTCTCGTTTACAGCAGAACTCAGTTGCTCTGAAAATCGCACGGATGCGATCCCTCCAAACATTTCTCTCATAGCGAAAACTGGCACAACCAAACAGAGTGCCGCACCAATGATTTTTCCAGCGCATCGTCTACAAACGATGAGACAATCTCTGCGCAATAGAAAGCCCCACCCGTACTCTCCCCCTTTTGACAAGTCAGGGGCTACACGGAGAGAAATTCAATGAAAGTCTATCTTCGCTCGTTGATTGTGCTGGCCATCAGCGCCTGCATAGCCATGCCACCTGCTCACGCATGGAATTCCATCGGCCACATGGCCGTCGCCTATGCCGCGTGGCAGCAAATGAGTCCCGAGCTGCGCGCCCGCACCCTTGTGCTGCTGGAGAAAAATCCCGATTACAACAAGTGGTTGTCGTATATTCCGGCCGGCACATCCGATGATGACCGCAATCTCTATATTTTTATGATGGCTGCCACCTGGCCCGACGAAATCAAGGCACAGGGCAGTGGGTACAACCTTGATGGCGATAGCCCGCCACACTCCAGCGAAGCGACCAACAACACCGGATATACCGATAAGTACATGCACAAGTACTGGCACTTCGTGAATACGCCGTTCAGTACCGATGGAACCAAACTACCAGCCATTCCTACACCGAATGCCCAGACGCAGATTGCCGCCTTCCGCCAGGTGCTTGCCTCCGATGCCAGCGACGATCTCAAGTCCTACGATCTTGTCTGGATCATGCATCTCATCGGTGACGTGCACCAGCCCCTGCACTGCGCGACGCGCATCACTGCATCCAGCCCGAGAGGAGATGGCGGCGGCAACTCCGTCAAACTCACCAACCAACCCGGAGACCTGCACGGCTACTGGGACAATCTGCTCGGCGTCGGCGATACGAAGGATTATCAGGTGGCAGTCACTGCCGCCAAACAGCTCCCGGCTGCGGGTGCAACCGCATCCGATGGGAACGAAGCCGATTGGGTACAGGAAAGCTTTCAGCTCGCGCAGCCGCATGTCTACATTGAGCCCATTGGAGCCGCACTAGGCCCTTACACGGCGGACGCCACGTACGAAACCAATGCGCACTTGCTCGCGCAGCAAAGAGTTGCGCTGGCGGGTGCGCGCCTGGCCAACCTGCTACAGAGTCTGAAGTAGGGCCTGTTTCACCGTATCGAGCATTGCTCGCCAGCGAGTCGGCATTGCATGATGGAAATACATCATGACAGACACTCCTAAGCGTTTAGAACCTCGCTGGCCGGCCATGCTCGCTCTGTTCGCAGTGGGCGGATTGCGTCTTGCTCTGCCTGAATCCCTTTCCGTAGGTCCGGCATGGCTGCTCATTTTTGTTGTCGGAGTGCTGTTGATTCCTACCGTGTGGGCGCGCTATCGCGGAATGTATACGACCAACAAGATCCTGGGGTATGTGCTGACTTCAGTGGTTACGCTTGACATGGTCTGGTCGCTTTACCTGCTCATCGCGGCACTCCCTTCGCATAAAGAATTGCCGCAGGACCTGTTGCGCTCGGCTGCTGCACTCTGGCTGGCCAACATACTCGTCTTCGCTTCGTGGTATTGGCGGCTTGATGCCGGAGGCCCACACGCACGCGAACTCCGCGGGGTCCACACCGATGGGGCCTTCCTGTTTCCGCAGATGACGCTCAACCAGCAAGCCAAGCGTCAGATGGGCGAAGAATGCTGGAGTCCCGGCTTCGTCGATTATCTGTTTCTGGCCTTCAACACCAGTACAGCGTTCTCACCTACGGACTCGCCCGTTCTATCGCGATGGGCCAAGGTGCTGATGATGCTACAGGCTCTGATCTCTTTCGCAACGGTCGTGCTGCTAGCCGCTCGGGCGGTCAATATCCTTTAGCCTGTTTCCGGAAGTCAGGAAAGGGGAGTCCGCACAAGCTGGCTTCCAGGCACGAGCCAAAAGCCAGCCTTTACAGATGCACTCATTCAATTGCCTGCTTCTTCCTCTCCTGGCACGATCGTCGAAACTTTCTTCGTAGCCACAACAGGCGCGGCTGCCGGTTCTGCCTTTCCCGGAGCTGGATTATCCACACCGTAAGGACGCTGCATCTCGCGGTTCTCGCGTGATTTTGTAGAAAGATGGCGATGCACATCGGTCTTTTTGATCAATGTCATAAAAACTCCAATTCGGTAAACGGTGAAAGTGCGAGCCCGTCTGGAGCGAATGAAGTCCGGCTTGAGACGAGGAAAACTGCTGCTAAACGCCGCTTACCCAGCAATCTGTGCGGCCTAAAAAGTGATTCTGGTTGCGCCGCTACGGCGCAAACCCGGGCCCCGAATAATATTCCCGCTGCGCGACCTGGGGCTTCTCTCTTCGCAGATAAGCCACATCGCCTACAGCAGAAATCAAGGGCTGCCTCAATGTCGGATTGCACAAAAAATACAAGCGCTTGCGGATTGGGGGGAATCTCGCGACCGGTCATTTACGGCAAGCAAAACCTAGCGTATCGACTAGGGCTTTTCGTGCACGCGCGATGGATTGCAAGCAAAGTCGATAGGAATAGCAGGGCCGCCAAGCATCCTCGGCTGGCTGTCATTCTCCACGTGCTTTGCGTCATACGGAGTCCTGCTGCCCAGACTCGGTACGCTCAGCCTGCGAAAGGCAAGCACGCTCTTTCCAGATTTGCTGACATGTTGTTTCTTGATGGGACTCATTGCCCTCCAACTTTACGGTTGAGTACCTGGAAGTGACTCGTCTGGAGCGAACAAGCTCAGGCTGGAGGCGAGAAAAAATTCGACCTGTACCTATAAGCATACGCTCGAACCCTCCGTCGTGCGCGGCAATATGAAGCGCCACACACTTTTCTGCGCGAAGCATAGGATACCAACGCTCACACCGTAAACGGCCAAGCTCCATCCGTCCCACTCCATGCGAAGCGTTTCTCTCCCCATAGCTCAGGGGTTGTGCTTGCAAACCAGTCGGCAGGTGTATTTGCGGACGGCAATGCAGAGGCAAGTGCAAATGCAGCCTTGAGCGCACTCTTCTGCTCTGCCTCCATCGCACGTTTCTCCACTGACACGAAGAGCGCCGTGCCACTGGCCGCTACAAATTGCAGCCACTCCTGCGTCTGACGCCACGGCACAGCGCTCGTCACCGCGACGCAATCCCCGTCCACCACAAAATAATTGCGGTGCTGCGCCAGGCGGAAGGCAATCGTGTTCACGCCCATGCGCCGCGTCCTCTCCCAAATTTTTCCGCTCGTGTCGTCGCCGGTGCGTTGCGTGTCGAAAACTCCCGCGCTCAATTGCCCCATCGTGTTACAGCCAAGAATCAGCGTTTGTTCGCCCAGCGTCCTGCGAATTTCGCGGTAGAAGCCGGAGATGATCTCGGCATTCGTTCGGCTTCGGTCGTGAAACGACCACCCCGGCAACGCCGGCTGCGCGCCCATCTCAAAACCCCATTGCCCCAGCATGTCGTAGGTCGAGAAGTCATGCTTTATCAGCTCGAATCCCCAGTCCACCAACTGGCGCAGCTGCGCGCGCACCGCTTCCAGCGCTTCAGGAACAGTAGGATCATAGGCAAGCTCCGCTGCGCGTTCCATGCGCTTGCCGAAACGCGCCTCCGGCATCAGCCATGTCGTGTTGGTTTCGCGCGGCGCACGCAGCGGGCGTATCCAAATTCCAGGACGAACTTCCAGCTTGCGAATCCGATCGGCGAGGCTCTGCATGTCCGGAAACTTCGCCTTGTTCGCCCAGCCTTCGTCCATCACCGTAAAAGGACGCGGACCGCCCGGCGGACGCAGCTCAGCGGCCAGTTGCGCATCTTCGAGAATCTGCTCCTGGCTGCTGTTTCCGTAGGCGTAGTACCAGTCATTGGTGCCGTAGATCACACCTGACGCAGGACGCGGCTCGGCGCACATCACACGACAGAACTTTCCGAGCGCCGCCATCGGCTCCTCGCCTGCTTCGCCTTTGCGCGCCACCACAGTAGCCGCGTACAGTTGTCGTTGTCCTAGTACAATGCCCGATCCGCCATTCGCTACATCCAGCCACAGCGATACGCCTTCCGGATCGATCTGCCAGAAACACAGCGCGCCCGCTCCGGTCTCCACGCCGTATCCATGCAGAGCCGCGCCGTCATACGTCGCGAAATACCACGGCATCACCCGCTCCGGAACCATGCCGCGCCATGCCAGATCGCCGTAGCTTCGTTCCCATTGGTCGCCCAGGAAGCGCAGCCTTGATGCGATTGCTCGTGCCATGGACACAGTCCAGCGCACATGAATCTGCGTCAAAGCTATACCCGGAGCGGAGAGGCGAATCACAACCTTCGCGGCCTCCGGTGAGACTTCCACCTCCACGCCGCTCGCCTGCCAGCGTGTGACTGTTCGCGTCAGCGCCATCGCGTTCTCCAACCCGGCATAAGCCGTAACGAAGTCCGGATTGCGAAACAGATCGATATAGGTCGATGATTGCTGCGCCATGGCAGAAGCCGTTTGACCCAGTGCACCAGCCGCACTTCCGCCTACTGTTGCAGCCATTGCTTTGCCTACAAAAGAACGCCTCGTCAGAAGGGCTGTGTCGCGCATTTCGCGATCATAATCGATCGGCGTGCCTGCCCACCAAGTGCGGCGTTTCTGAGGTTCAGGGAGACTGGAAACATCTTCTTGTCTCACCAATTCCACCGGCTAACGCTTAGGCTCCCACATGTGTTATCAGCGTGCTACCCTCTTTTCTTGCACGTTGCCCTTCCCGGGAATGAAAGCGTATTGGAGTACGTTCTGTGAAACAAGTCTGGAAACTCACCGTCTACGCCCTGTTGACTCTTCCGTTCTTTGCCGCCCGCGCTCAGGAAACTCATGGCATCGTCGTCGCAAACATGGACCCTTCCGTGAGGCCCGGTGACGACTTTTTTCTTTTTGCCAATGGCAACTGGATCAAGAACACAGAAATTCCGGCTGACCGCAGCAGCATCGGCGTCTTCTCCACGCTTGCCGATCTCAGCAACAAACGCACCGCAGGGCTGATTGAAGAAGCTGCCAAATCTAATTCGCCTGCTGGATCGGGCCAACGCAAGATCGCCGATCTCTACAACTCCTATATGGACGAGGCGGGCATTGAAGCCAGAGGCCTCGCACCGCTACGCCCGCAACTCGATGCCATCGCCGCCATCCACGACAAGGCGCAGTTATCCCACGCGCTGGGCGAAAGCCTGCGCGCCGATGTTGACCCGCTCAATAACACCAACTTCCATACCGCGAATCTTTTCGGGTTGTGGGTCGCACCCGGGTTTGAAGACTCTGACCACTACACCGCTTACCTGTTGCAGGGCGGTCTCCAGCTTCCCGATCGCGAATACTATCTGAGCGACAACGCGCACATGCGTGACCTCCGCGGCAAATATCAGACGCACATTGCCGCCATGCTCAAGCTTGCCGGGTTCGACGATACGGAGGCCCGCGCCGCGCGCGTCGTTGAACTGGAGCACGCGATCGCCGAGAAGCACACTCCGCTTGCCGAAAACGAAGACATTCACAAAGCCAACAACACCTGGCAGGCATCCGATTTCGCTGTCAAGGCTCCGGGCCTCGATTGGAACGAATACTTCCAGGGCGCCGGGCTCACGAAACAGGCAAGCTTCATCGTCTGGCAGCCAACCGCTTTCACCGGCGAGTCGGCTCTCGTCGCATCTGTCCCACTCGATGCATGGAAAGATTGGCTTGCCTATCATGTCATCGAAGCCTATGCCGCCGTCCTGCCAAAGACTCTGGCAGATGAGAGCTTCGCCTTCTTCGGCCAAGCGCTCTCCGGAACATCGCAGCAACGCCCCCGCTGGCAACGCGGTGTCTTCGTCGTCAACGGCCTGCTTGGCGATGAAGTCGGCAAACTCTTCGCCCAGCGTTACTTCCCTCCCGAGGCAAAGGCCGAAGCTCAGGCCATGGTTGCGAATATCATCGACGCGTTTCGCAAACGAATCGATGCCCTTACCTGGATGGCTCCCACGACGAAAGCTGAAGCGCAGGCCAAACTCACAACCCTCTATGTCGGCATCGGCTACCCGGAAACCTGGCGCGACTACTCCGGTTATGAAGTGAAGGCCGACGATATCTTCGGGAATGTCTGGAGAGGCCGCCTCTTTAGCTATCACCGCGAAATCGGGCGCCTCGGCTCCCCTGTAGACCGTCACGAATGGAGTATGACGCCACAGACCGTAAACGCCGTCAACCTGCCACTGCAGAATGCGCTCAACTTTCCGGCGGCTATTCTTCAGGCGCCGTTCTTTGACCCTCAGGCGGCGGCCGCCGTCAACTATGGAGCCATCGGCTCGATCATAGGACACGAGATCAGCCATACTTTCGACTCAGAAGGCGCTGCGTTCGATTCCAAAGGCCGTGTGCGTAACTGGTGGACGCCTGAAGACCTTGCCCACTTCAACGCCGCAACCGCAAAACTCGCCGCGCAATATGACACTTATATGCCGTTTCCCGATCTCCACGTAAACGGCAGGCAAACGCTCGGTGAAAATATCGCCGACCTCGCCGGCATCGCGGCTGCCCATGATGGCTACCTCGCCTCGCTGAATGGTAAACCGGCTCCCAAGCAGGATCATTTCTCAGGCGATCAGCAGTTCTTTATCGCCTTTGGCCAGAACTGGCGCTCGAAAACGCGCGATGCAGCCCTCCGCCAACAGGTCATTGGAGATCCGCACTCCCCGGCGCAATTCCGGGCGAACACGGTGCGCAATATCGACGCATGGTACGACGCCTTCGACGTTAAACCGGGAGACAAACTCTATCTCGCACCAGAAAACCGCGTCCGTATCTGGTAGAACGTTGAAAACCTGGCGTTTCATGCGGAAATGGACGACTGGAAAATAGATGACCGGAGCTTACGCCAGGCGGACATCAACTAAACCGCGTCCGCTTCCAAAGCAGCCATCCGCAGCCAACGGCGGCAAACGCCAGCGCCACGCACAATGCCGCCATCCAGAAGACATTCATCGCCAGCGGTGGTACCTGCGCCTGGAATCCAAGCCAGAGAAAAATCGTAACTGCAATCGCTACAATTACGACATCCCACCATGGCCGCCGGGTTTTTTCGTGATCTCCATGGATCGCTCCCAGTTGTGCCGCCACGCAATCCTCAAAACTCAACCCATACTTCTCGCACTCGCGCGAAATCGCATCGCGCCCCGAAGCCTGCTCCCGCGCTGGAGCAGCCGCCGTGCTGATGAACACTGCGCCCATTATCATCAACAGCGAGCCGGCGACAATCAGCCAGCGCCCTTCGCCGCTCACATGCGCCAGTTCGCCAAAAACCAGGGCACCCCACGCCAGCCCCCACAATTGGTTCGTATTCGAGAGAGGAATTCCGCGTCCGATGCCGATATACTTCGTCGCATACTGCTGAAACAGATCGCCGATCACCCAGCAGAAGCCGCCGAGGAAGATCCAGAACACTACGTGCCGTGCCGCGGATAGCTCCGCGTGCAGGCGCGCCACCCCGCCGCCGAAGGTCACCGCCAGCAGCGCCATCGTGCCGAGTTCGCCGAGTGTAAAGATTGTCACAAACGAAAGCGGATTCATCCCGCTCAGATACGCCTTGCGATACGGCACATACATTGTGCCCCACAGCAGGCTCGCGCCGAGCGCG
>DATHQH010000079.1:0-9359 GCA_035482895.1 Alloacidobacterium sp.
TATCCGGCACTGCAGAGGCTGCTGCTGCAGGGATGGGTGAAAGCGGAATGGAAAAAGACGGAAACGAACCGTCGTGCGCGCTACTACACGTTGACTGTGGCAGGCCGCAAGCAGTTGGGCGAAGAGCTGTCGCAGTTTGAAGTCATGATCGCCGCAATCGGCCGGGTCCTGCAGGACGCATAGGAGGCTTGAATGAAACCGCTGGGGCATTTTTTCAGAAAGCTGCGGATCCTGATCCGCCGCGACGAGTTCAACCGGGAACTGGAGGAAGAGATGGCCTTTCATCGCGGGGAAACGGAGAAGGACCTTCGTGCTGACGGCATGGCTTCCGAAGATGCTCGACATGCCGCGAACCGGCTGTTTGGAAATGACGCCCGATTGAGAGACCAGAGCCAGGAAACCGTCGGGTTCTGGTTTGAGAGCATGCTGCAGGATTTTCGCTTTGCGCTGCGGCAGTTGCGGAAGAATCCAGGGTTTGCGGCGACCGCTATTCTCGTCCTCACTTTTGGCATTGGCGCGAGCGTCGCCATCTTTGGCTTTGTCGACGCCGCGCTGATCAAGCCTTTACCGTACAAGAATCCCAACCGGCTGGTGGTGCTGTTCGAGAGCATTCCGCTTGGTCCGCGTTTCCACCTGTCGTATCCCGATTATGTGGACTGGAAGCGGCTCAACACGGTTTTCCAGTCGCTGGATGTGTATGCGCCATATGGTTTTATGATGACTGACTCGACCGGGGCGCATCAGGTGGACGGGGCGCGCGTGAGCGACGGATTTTTCCGCACACTGGGCGTCGTCCCGGCACTTGGCCGAGACTTTTACCAGGGTGAAGACCGGAAAGATGCTCCTCGCGCCGTGTTGCTGAGCTACTCGGCGTGGCAGAGGCGCTACGGCAGAAGAAAAGATGTGCTGGGACGGACCGTGGTTCTCGACGGTCACCCCGCCACGATTGTCGGCGTGCTGCCGCGCGATTTTCATTTCGCTCCCGCGGAACCGGCTGACTTCTGGACGACTCTGCAGGACGACATCAGCGATTGCCGCGGCTGCCATGGATTCTACGGAATTGCCCGGTTCAAGGATGGCGTCTCCTTCCAAAGCGCATTTGTGAACATCAAAGGCATCGCCGACCAGCTTGCGCGGCAGTATCCGGATTCGAATCGCGACCAGAAGGCATTCATGCTGCCGATGAGCGAGGTGATCGTCGGAGACATCCGGCCGATTCTGCTGGTCCTGCTGAGCGGAGCGGCTCTGTTGCTATTGATCGCGACAATCAACGTCGCAAGTCTGTTGCTGGTGCGCTCCGAGAGCCGCAGGCGCGAGATTGCTGTGCGGGGTGCGCTAGGGGCATCGCGGGCGCGGCTGATTCGGCAATTTGTGACCGAGGGCCTGGTCCTGGTGGCGACGGGAAGCTTGCTTGGAGTGGTCGTGGCGTACTGGGGCATGCAGCTTTTTGCGCACTACATTCCCAAGGACATGATGGCGCACATGCCATACCTGCACGGCCTCGGCTTGAACGCTCGGGTGCTGTTGTTTGCCGGCGCCATTTCGCTGGTTGCCGGGGTGCTGTTCTCGCTGACTCCTGCCCTCCGGTTGTCGTGGTCGGATATGCGCGAAGGCCTGAACGATGGCGGCAGGGGATATGCGGGCACGATGTGGCGACGCTTTGGCTCGAACCTGGTCGTGATTGAACTGGCTACCGCCATGGTGCTGCTGGTGGGAGCCGGGTTGCTGGGAAAGAGCTTTTATCGATTGCTTCATGTGGACATCGGCTTGCAGCCCGATCACCTGGCCATGCTGACGACGGCGGCAACGTCCGAGAGTTACAAGAAGGACGAGCAAAAAATTGCACTAGAGCGGCAGCTTATCAGCCAGATTTCCCATCTGCCGGGCGTGAAGTCCGTTGCTATTTCAACGACGTTGCCGATCGGAGACGGCGACGGCACGGCTGGATTTCGAATAGTAGGGCGGCCATATCATGGCGAGCACATGGAAGTCGCCATCCGGAAGGTGAGCTCCGGTTATTTCTCAACGCTGCAGGCGCAGCTCTTGCGCGGGCGCTATTTTGCTGAGGATGAGGATAATTCGAAACCGCAAGTTGTCATCATGAACGAGACGATGGCGAAACAGTATTTCCCGGGCGAAAATCCCGTCGGCAGACAGATTGCTTTCGACATCGACAAACCTAAGGAATACCTGCAGATCGTCGGCGTTGTGAAAGACCTGCAGGAAGGACAGCTTGATGCGGCTCCTCGCGGCGCCATGTATGTTGCGTACAATCAGGGTCCGAATAACTTCTTCTCTTTAGTCGTTCGCACATCGCAGGATGAGCAGTCGATCCTGCCCGCGCTGACTTCCATCGTTCATCAGGCCGATCCAAATATTGCAACTTTCGGCGCATCGACGATGAGCGAACGCATTCACGATTCTCCGGTCGCTTACCTGCACCGGTCAGCGGCCTGGGTTGTCGGAGGGTTTGCTTCGCTGGCGCTACTGCTGGGCATTGTCGGGCTATATGGCGTCATCGCCTACTCGGTGAGCCAGCGGACGCGTGAGATCGGCGTGCGCATGGCGCTGGGAGCACAGCGCAGCTCTGTTTACCGGCTTGTTCTGGGAGAGGCGGGATGGCTCGTTGTAGTTGGGATTGCCGCCGGCGCGGCCGTCTCTCTTGCGGTGACGACCCTGATGCGCAAGTTGTTGTTCGGCGTTCACGCGTGGGACGTATCGACGCTCGTTGCAGTGGCAATTGTGCTGGGCGTGTGTGCGCTGCTGGCCAGTTATCTGCCGGCAAAGCGCGCGGCGTCGGTCAATCCAGTGGAGGCGCTGCGCGCCGAGTAGACTTCAGGCTCACGGTTTCTGCGTGGGCCTGAGCAGCACTTCGCTGACAAACGATTGCGGGGCCTGCGTGACCAGCATCGCCACGACGTGAGCCACGTCATCCGGCTGTATTTTTTTGTCAGGATTTTTGCCGCTGCCGCCGTCGCCGAAATGCGTATTTACTGATCCTGGTGCGATGACCGAGACGCGAATCCCATGCGGGCGCAATTCCTCGGCAACCGAGTAAGTCAACCCGTTCAATCCCCATTTCGACGCGGCATAGGCCGCTCCGCCGGGCAGAGGGTTGTGTCCGGAGAGGGACGAGATGTTGATAATATGGCCTGATTTGGCAGCGATCATCAACGGAGCCAGTGCGCGAATCATCAGATACGGTCCGCGCAAATTGGTCCCCATCAACTGATCCCATTCAGCGGATGGCATTTCATGCAAGGGTTTCCCGATGATGCCAATACCCGCGTTGTTGACGAGAATATCGCAACGCCGATGACGGCGCTGAAGAGATTCGGCCAGTTTTGCGACAGACTGTTCGTTCAGCAGGTCGAGCTGTGCAGTCTCTGCGGAGCCGCCATCGGCTTCAATTTCTTGCCGAATGCGTTCGAGCCGGGTGACATCCCGCGCCGCAAGCACAACAGATGCTCCCATGGCCGCGAGCCGCCGGCTGATGGCCTCGCCAATGCCTCGCGCGGCTCCTGTGACGACAGCAACCTGTCCTTTGAGGTTCGCTCCTTCGTTGGGCATGATCAAATTCTCCTCGATGCGAGATTGCGGCACTTTCGGCACACATCCGGTGTCTTCAAATATGTAGCAGATTCGGAGGTCAACGTTTTGGCGCGCAGATGCATCTCAATGTCGCATTACCAAAAATGTAATAACGATTACTTGTCACTGATGGCCGAGGGTTTCTATAATGCAGCAACATCGCATTGAATTTTGATAAGTTGACTTCCGGAATTAGGGGCTGGCATGTTTCAATGCGAGAGGGGCACCCTCCAAATCCGCATCGTGTAATTTTCAGGATTTTTCCTAGGAGCGTTGAATGAAGAAAGTCGTCGTTGCTTCCGTGTTGGCTGTAGCCACCGGCACTGCATTTTATCTGCCTGCTGCGCTGGCACTGGATGATGACCAGAGTCAGGGTGCGCAATCCGGCCAGATCACCATTAAAGACCCAGCCGAGTACAACGCCTACACCAATGCTGTCGGCCAGTCGTCTCCGGCTGCTAAAGCTTCCGCCATTGAGCAGTTCCTGCAACAGTACCCAAACAGCGTCGTGAAGGAAGATATGCTGACGCAGCTGATGGCTGCTTATGAACAGGCCGGCAATGCAGACAAGGAACTCGATGCCGCCAATCGCCTGCTGGCCGTCAATCCAAATAATCTGCGCGCTCTTACCCTTGTTGTTTACATGGAGAAGAAAGCCACAACCGACCAGACGAAGCTGGATGACGCTGCCGCCAAGGCAAAGCAAGCTCTCGCAGCGCCCAAGCCGGCAACCCTTTCTGACGCTGACTACGAAAAGCTGAAGGCTGCTACTACGCCGATTTTCGAAGACGCCATCGCAACAGATGCTGCCGCCAAAAAAGACTACAAGTCCGCGATTGATGCCTACACCGCTGAGTTGAAGGCATATACAGATCCCGCACAAACTCAGGCTGGCCCCGGGCTGCTGGCCACCTACAATCTCGGCAATGCCTATGTGCAGGAAGATCCCAAGGACCTGGTGCAGGGTATCTGGTACCTGACTCGGGCAGCGCAGTTTGCTCCTGCAGGCTACAAGGATCAGATCGAAAAGGCTGCAGAATATTGGTACAAGAAGTATCACGGCGGCATGGATGGATTCGATCAGGTCAAAACGCTGACGCAGACCAACCTTTTCCCGCCGGATTCCTATAAGCCAGTTGCCGCTCCGCCACCGCCGTCGCCGCAGGAACTGGCGCACCAGGCAGTGACCAGCACCCCAGACCTCAAATCGCTTGCATTGGCCGATAAGGAATTCATCCTTGCCAACGGAACTCCGGAAGACGCAGGCAAGGTGTGGGCTGTGCTGAAGGATGTAACAGCTGAGGTCCCGGGAGTCGTGGTTTCTGCAACGGCGGACAGCGTGCAGCTGGCGGTCTCCGACGATGCGAAGCAATCTCAGAAGGCGGACTTCACTATCAACATGAAGACGCCCCTGAAGGAGATTCCGCAGACTGGAGCACAGGTGACTTTTGTAGGCACCTTTGATTCCTTTACCCAGAACCCACCGATGATCATCCTCAGGGATGGCGAGCCGCCTGCACCGGCAAAGAAGACACCAGCGAGACGTCCGGTCCATCATCCGAGCGGCAATTAAGCAAGGATGTACTTCTAGAAAAAGGCAGCCGCACAGGCTGCCTTTTCTGTCTCTTCGCGATGAAATGGTAGAGTGAAAACGAGATGATGAGATTCTGGAGCCTGGTTTCCCCGGGAGCGATTTTACTGTTGGCAACTCCACTGCTTTCGGCGCAGGATGTTTCTCCGGTGAACCAGTCTGCTGCACAACCGGCCACGCAGGCCGCTCCGAAGAACCTGGCACAGGCCGAAGCTGTGTTTTCCCCGGAAAAGAAGCTGCAATATTTCGTGCTTGAGCATCGTTCCCCGGAAAAGATGGAGCCATCGGACGCCGAGATCGTTAGTAAGCGCAAGCGGGATATCCTGGCGGCCGCCGAGTTTTATGGCTATGACATGAGCGCGGATGCCTGGACGTATGAGCAATCTGTCTGTACGCAGATCCCTGACTACATCATGCTGCGCTATTCCAGTAAGAACGCGGCGGGCGCGGATTCTATTTTTACAGTGCTGGTTCCTCGAAACGGTGGGCGTATCCGGATCGTCCCTGTACTCAGTCATGGCGCGACACGTTTCAAACCTGCTCCCAAAGATCCGAGAAACTTTCAACTCTTCAGTGAAGTTGTCCCTGCGGGACTTGCGAAACAGGATAGCGGCCCGGAAGGGAAGTGGCTTGCACTTTCCGTCTGCTATGCGGAGATGACCGGCGCGCGGCCGCAGGTACCGAACGAGCCAAGCCTTGATCTGCACATGATCAAAGCGCCTCCGCCGACATTACGTATCGCAATAGGCGGCAAGGAGCATGAAGTACGCTTTGTGGAACCTGTCTCGAAGACGGACTATAAGCTATGGGATATAACCTATAACGACGCAGGCCACGTTACCAGCGTGAGTGACGATACACACTCCTTCGGAGAGCCAGTAGTAACGCATCCGGCTGAGCCTGCACCGAAGGAAATGCCCAAGCCACCTGCCCCGCCGGTAAAATGAATTCCTGCTTCCAAGCAAGCTGCATCTGTGCCGCAAAGTTAAAGGCCTCTGGAAGGCCCTAGAAAGCGCGTGGCGGCCATTTCAGGATCGGCAGAATGCTGGAATAGTCGTCTGTCCACAGACCGACATTGCGGCGCGTAACCGAGGGATGCGCGCTGCGAGCCACATCAGGCTGAGCGAGGAATTGCTCGTTGTTTGTCAGCAGCACCCAGTCCGACACAAATATTCCCCGGCTTTCATTCGCGCCGCTGTGCACGGTTATGGCATGCATCCCGGCTTGTTGCGCCTCGCGCGCCAGGACAGGCTCAAGATCGAGATACTGACTTGAGATATGAAAGGCGAGGATGCCATCCGGCGTAAGGTGCTTGCGATAGAGCGCGAGTGCCTGCTGTGTAAGCAGGTGAATGGGTACGGCGTCACCCGAAAATGCATCCAGTATCAGCACATCGAATGGCTGGCCGTGTTCCCGGCTGATGGAAAATCGCGCATCGCCGAGAACGACATCCGTTTGCGCCGGCGTTTCGCGCAGATAAGTGAAAAGTTCTCTCGCCACGCGTTCCACCAGTGGATCAAGCTCATAAAACCGCAACACGTCTCCCGGCTGACCGTAGGCGGCTAGCGCTCCCGCTCCAAGGCCTACAATGCCTACCCTTTTGGGGCGGCCTGTACAACAAAGACGGAGCGCGAGGCCTACCCCTGATGATGGCGCGTAATACGATGCAGGCTGCATACGCATTCCATTCGCAAAGTATTGCGTGCCGTGCTGAATGGTGCCGTTATAGAGCGTTCGAGTGGTTCCGGCCTGTGGCGGCCAGTGAGTCTCCGTCACGCGCAGCGTGCCGTAGAAGCTCCGGAGCTGCACCAAAGCATCCTGCTGCCAGGCACGTGCCTGTAAGATCGCAACCCACAGAAGCGCGATCGCTCCCGCAGTCCAGAAGAGTCGTGCCATGATCCCGAAATTCCACGTAGCAAAGAGCGCCAGAAGGGCTGCAAGCACAAGGCCTATCAACAATTCGTAATTGGCGCGGAAGAGGTTTGGAGCGATGACTCCTACGAACAACGATCCAAGCGCAGATCCAAGCGAGAGCAGCAGATAGAAACCGGTAGCCGATTCCGATGCGGGCCGCAGCCTGTAAAGTTCGCCATGGAAAAAAAAGCACAGCACAAACAAGGCCGCACAATAAAGAGGGACAGCCACCTGAACCGGCAGCGACCCGTGCACGTCATACGCGATGTACCCCAAAATCCCGAGTGTGCATGCAGCGAGACGCAGCATCAGCCATCGTGGATAGGCCTGTGGCGAATGGAAGGCAATGATAAAACTCAACAGATATGCCGAGAGCGGCAAAATCCAGAGTAAAGGGATGGCGGCTATATTCTGACTGAGATGATTTGTAAAAGCACACAACAGAAGGGAAGCACAGCCTGGCAATAGCAGCCACAATGCACGCTGACGGGTGGAGATGGATGGGGCACCGGTTTCCTGCTGCGATTGTTTTCGCCGCTCGGGGAGCGTTTGCCGCACACTCCATGCAATGCCGCCGCACAATACAGCGAAAAGAAAAAAGCCCCCCGACCAGCTGCGTGTCTGAGCCTTAAGCGTAAAGTGCGGCTCAATCAGCGTGGGGTAGATCAGCAGGGCAAGCAACGCTCCGGTATTCGATAGCGAGAACAGCCAATACGGCCCCTCTGCCTGAAAGCTGCGTGTATACCAGGACTGTAAAAGGGGCGTAGTTGCCGATAACGCGAGATAAGGCAGCCCGATAATCAGGATCAGGAGCCAGAAGACGGTAAGCATAGGATGCCAGGTGGCGGCCCATGGATTGGCGCGTATATGCAGGCCGAGTACAGCCAGGGCCACTGCCAGCAGCGATACATGGGTGACTGCCTGTGCTCTTGGACGCAGCTTGTTTGCAACCGTATCGGCGTACAAGTAGCCGAGCAGCAATGCAGACTGGAAGAAGACCAGGCACGTCGTCCACACTGCCGCAGAACCACCGAGGATCGGAAGAAGTTGCTTCGCAACGATAGGCTGCACCAGAAAAAGCAGAAACGCGCTCAGGAACACAACGCAGGCGTAGAGAAATGTGAGCAGAACCATGAGTATCTGAAAAGAATTCATCCAGCCTACGCCCGATTCACAATTCTGGTCTACACTCGCGCATGAAGGATTTTGAGGTGTTCGATGCTTGGCAGCGAAAAGATCATGTCGTTTGTTGGAGTCAGCGACGCGGATAGGGCTCGAGTTTTCTACCGCGACACCCTGGGATTATCCCTGATCAGCGAAGATGGTTTCGCACTGGCGTTTGATGTGGGCGGCATTATGTTGCGCGTAACACCGGTCCATGAAGTACGGCCTCAGCCACACACCGTTCTCGGCTGGCAGGTGAAGGACGCAACAGCGACTGCCCGCGCCTTGGCAAAAGCTGGAGTACAGCTTGAACGTTACCCGCACGTGCAGCAGGACGAAGACGGCGTATGGACCGCTCCCGGCGGCGCGAAAATCGCCTGGTTCAAAGACCCGGACGGCAACGTTCTGAGCATTGCACAACTGTAGGGCTGAGGGCGCGGGAGAAAACCCTAGTGCTTGTCTTTTTTTGCTGTCTTCTTTGCCAGCTGGCTTAGGCTGGTCTGTGCCAGTTCCTTTTCGAGCGCTTTCTGCGCATCCTTAAAGACCTGACCGAGCGCGGAATTGAGCTTTCCGGAATGAACCGCATTCGTGGCCGCGGCATGAAATACGTCGCCTGGAGCCAGCACCCGGTAAACGTCTGCGAGCGAAATTTCCTTCGCAGACCGCGCCAGTCGAGAGCCGCCGCTCGGTCCTTTCTGACTTTCCACGAGCTCCGCTTGTTGCAGCAATGAAAACACGCGTCGAATGACGACAGGGTTGGTGTTGAGTTTGCGTGCCACATCTTCTGAGGTCTGCAGTACATCCGGTTCGGCAGCGAGCAGAAGCAGGGCGTGGACGCCGGTTGCGAATCGGGTATTGACGGCCATACTGCCACGCTACCATAGGTTTTCTCGAATCCGCATCGCAATTTGATCAAATTGCGTTTGTAACAATCTGTAACAATCACAGATCACAGTTCGCTTCGTGCTAGCATCAAAACTTCTTATCCGATTAGGAGGGTTTTCTTTTTTTGCGTATTCTTTTTGTAGGAGACGTTTTCGGGAGCGCTGGTCGCCGCATCGTGCGCGAACATCTCGGGCACGTTATCGAACAGCGTCAG
>DATHQH010000080.1:0-6043 GCA_035482895.1 Alloacidobacterium sp.
CGACACCGAAAAGCAGCGAGCGCATCAAGCGGCTGACTACCAGTGCACCTCCGATGCCGATCCCGACCCCCCAAAAGGCCAGGATCATCCCGCCGCGAACGATCAGCGCTTTGATATTCGCAGGTGTCGCGCCGAGGACCAGCCGAATGCCGACTTCGCGGGTGCCTTGGCCAACCAAGTAAGCAATGAGCCCATAAATTCCAATCATCGCGAGCCCAAGCGAAATTGCCGCGAATGTCCCGAGTACCAGCATGGTGAAACGACGGCGGGCCAGAGATTTGTCGAAGCGTTCCTGCATCGTGGTCACGTTGTAGAGCGGAAGATCAGGATTGAGTTCGTGAATCTCCTGCTTTACCGCGCCGGCCAGAGCAACCGGATCGTTGCTGCTTCGCATAACGACGTTCATGGCGCGCGTTGCATACTGCGTTTGTGGAACATAAAACGCGATGCGCGAGTCTGCGTCCAGGGTATATTGCTTCACCCGGCCAACCACGCCGACAACAGTGATCCAAGGAGAATCTGTCTCGCTAATGCTTCCGAAATGCAAGCGCTTGCCAATCGGGTCTTGGTTTGGCCAGAGTTGTTGCGCGATGTAGTCGTCGACTACCGCCACATGGGGTTTGTTGGCAACATCATCGTCGGTGAATAACCGGCCTTCGCGCAGCGGTATTTCCATTGCCCGAAAATAGTGTCCACTGACCACGCGGATATCGGCATTGATGAACTTCTCGTCCGGCGGCGACACCCGTCCTTCAACCGTGACAGGTCCCCAGGCAAACATCTGGCTTAGCGGCAGCGATGTGACGGCCCCTGCCGCAGTGACGCTTGGCAAGTTTTCCAGCCTCTGCCAAAGATCGTGATAAGCAGCGAGAACCGTTTCTTTGTCTGTGTATCGCTCACCGGTCATGGTTAGTTCAAGGGTGAGGACATTATGAGGATCGAAGCCGGGATTTAAGTCGCGTACACGAGCAAAGCTGCGAATGAGCAGGCCGGCACCAATCAACAGCATCGCGCAAGGCGGCAGAGGCGGCCAGAGCACGAAGAGCGTGCCGCACATCTTGTAGCAAAATGCTATGCACGCAGTGACGCCTCCGACGTCCCAATGTACTCCAACGTACTGACAAGGCGCACGACGGAAGCGCGCTGCTGGAAGTGCGCGTCAACAACATGTTAGCTATCGCACGCGTAGAGTTCATACTCTCCTGCGGGAGGCGCTCCGATCGGAATAGTGCTGCTCAGTGCCGATCAGTGACGAAAAGAGCGTATGGAGACTAATCGAAAAGCGCCCACGACCATCGGTATTAATAAAAAAGGTGTTGACATTTCTTTAAGGCATAGATTATCTATGCCTTTTATCTTTATGCCTAAAAATGAAATGCCTTCCGGCGCGCTTGTGATGCTGATTCTGCGAGTGCTGCGTTCAGGTTCTCTTCATGGATATGCGATTGCGCAGCGCATCCATCTGCTATCCAGCGAAGTCCTGGCGGTAGAGGAAGGGTCACTCTATCCGGCGCTGCAGAAGATGCTGCTGAAGGGATGGGTTACGGCTGAATGGGGCATCTCAGAAACAAACCGCAAGGTACGCTTCTACCGGCTGACCGCTGCCGGTCGTAGACAGCTCGAGACTGAGGTAGAGAGCTACGAACGCGTCACCGAGGCTATTCAAACCATATTGCGTACCGCCTGAAAGGAAACTCCATGGGTGAGTTTTTCCGCCGTCTTTATTACCTCATCAATCGCCGCCGCTTCGACCGCGAACTGGAAAGCGACATGGAATTCCACCGTGAGATGGCTGCGCGCGAAGGACGCAGGAACTTTGGCAATACGCTGCGGCTCCGCGAGCAATCGCGCGAAGCATGGGGATGGACGTGGATAGACCACCTTTTACAGGACCTTCGCTATGCTAGGCGGATTTTGTGGCGTTCCCCGGGATTTACATTGACGGCTGTGCTGGTGCTGGCTGTTGGCATTGGTGTGAATATTACGGCATTCAGCATTTTCAATCTGATGGCCTTGAAGCCGCTGCCGGTGCGCGATCCGGATACTCTGGTGCGGCTGCAAAGACGGTCGCCGGAAATCACTACAAGCGTAGTGCCGTATCCGTCGGTGCTCTTCTATCGTGAACACGCAAAGACCCTCTCGACGGTAATTGCAATGATGGGAGCGCGCCTGAACCTGGAAGACGACGCACAGCCGCTGAAGACGAATTTCGTCACGGCAAACTTCTTTTCTGAACTCGGTGTTTCAGCGGCGCGTGGCCGCCTGCTCGATCCTGCACGTGACGAGGCTTTCGATGCTCCTCCGGTAGTGGTGATGGGTTATGAATTCTGGCAGAGGCGCTTTGATGCTGATCCGTCGGTTGTGGGCAGGGTGGTCCGGCTGAACAGAAAGGCAGTCACCGTGATTGGAGTGGCCCCGGAGGGATTCAGCAGCCTGAATGACGAGCGCGCCGATCTCTGGCTGCCTGTAACGCAGCAGCCGTATTTCGTGGACGGGAGCACCGTGCTGACCAACATCAAAGACGGGAGTGTCAGCATGTGGGCAAGACTGGCTCCTGGCGTTACTGCAAAAATGGCAGAGAAGGAATTGCTGGCGTTGACGAATGAACGCCGCAAGCAGTTTCCCAAGGACATCTGGGATAAGGAGTACATCCGGAGCGATCCTGCCGGGCACATGCAGGTGATACAGCCGGAGGCATATCAGGCAGCAGCCATGGTTGGAGCACTGACATTGCTGATTCTCGCGGTTTCCTGCGCAAACCTGGGCGGCCTGATGATTGCGCGGGGAGTAGCGCGCGAACATGAAATTGGAATCCGCATCGCGATTGGAGCAGGCCGGAAACGCATCTTCCGGCAATTGTTCACGGAAAGCCTTCTGTTGGCGCTGCTTGGTTCTTTCTGCGGACTGCTCTTGAGCTACGTTGCGATGCGCGTTATCTTTGCTCTCACCGACCCTCCTAAATGGATGAACGCAACTCCTGACTGGCGCGTGATGTTGTTTGCTATGTCACTGGCATTCGTCGCGGCGCTCTTTTTTGGGTTTGCACCTGCGCTGCAAATCGCGAGGCAGCGCCAGCGTAAAACGATTGCCAGGCAGATTCTGGTGGGCGCACAGATTGCCGCGAGCTGCGTGCTGCTGATTGTCTCCGGCCTTCTGGTGCACGCGGTGCTTCACATGCTTTATACCGACCCTGGATTTGGTTATGAGCAAGTTCTTGCCGTCGATCCCCAGCTCGATCAGCATGGATATACCGCAACCACGGCCCGTGTTTATATAGATGAACTGAAGAGCGGCTTGCAGGCGCTTCCGGGAGTGACATCGGTTGCGATGTCCAGAATTCCTCTGTTGGGAGAGGGCTATACGTCCTATATGACAGTCGGAGTCCGCGGACATTCAATCAATATCTATCCAAACTGTGTGGATTCCAGTTTCTTCAAGACCATGGGTATTCCCTTACTACACGGTCGCAACATTCTCCCAGGTGAGACGAATGCGGTCATTGTCAGCGAATCGTTGGCGCGAAAACAATGGCCTGGCGAAGACCCGGTGGGCAAACCTCTCTGGCCGGATGGGCCAGGCAAGGACATTATCGTAGGCGTGGCGGGAAATGCGCGGGTGAAAGCCTTGAACGATGGCGAAGCTGTGGAAGCATATTGGCCGGCGCAACAATCCGACATGCCGGGAATGACCCTGCTGATAAAGACGGAGGGCACCCCGGATGATTTTGTACCCAGAGTAAAAGCCATCGCCAAGAACATGGATCCAAAGCTGTTCCCTTCTCTCTGGCTGCTCAAGTCGGGGTTCCGCACAAATACGCTGGCACTGGAACGACTCGCGATGATCGTCAGCATGCTCGGACTGGTTGCTATGTTGATCGCCGGAGTGGGCATTGTTGGACTGGTGGCTTATACGGTTTCGCAACGCAGGAAAGAGATTGCGATTCGCATTGCCTTGGGCGCAAGACCGCTGCATGTCTTGTCTGTAATTTTGCAGCAGTTCTTGGCGCCTGTATCCCTTGGTCTTCTGGCGGGAGCAGCACTTGCTACCGGTATATCTCAGTTCTTACACAAGATACTTTATGGAGTCGGTCATCTTGACCCTGCCGGATATGCGGGAGGCATTGCCGTATTGATTGCGATTGCGGCACTAGCGATGCTACTTCCTGCGAGACGCGCATTGCTGGTTGATCCGGCGCGTGCATTGCACGAGGAGTAGAAGTCGGAGTAAAGCGATACAATCCTCTTCATTTCTGGTCTTGATTGAGAAAACAGATGGGCGCTCAGTTATCACTGGATCTGACGAATGGCGCGACTCGCAGCGGCGGAAAATATGCCTGGGTATTGTCGACGTTTTCATAAGCGCTAGATGAAGAGCGAGCAGCCCTTTTGAAGGGGATGATTTCAACATTGCGGACTAATATCGAAGCCCGCATGATACAGATGAGGAGAACGCTACCTGGAATCAAGAGAATAAACACGACTATATCTTGTACACGCAAGACCAACCGGTTCCAATTGTTATAGGCAGCTTACTGGTTTATGTTGAGGCTGCTTAACCTTGCTCTGGCCTCCGTTAAAACAATAATGCGGAGTAGAAAGATTCTCATGCACTTCGTTGTAATGTGATCCGGCTCTGTGCCGGTCGGGGCAACTACCGCATTTTGAACTTGCAACACTACCATTGATATTGTCATGTTCTGGCATGCACGAACAGATGTTGACGAAGGCGCCTGTTATTTCCGGCAATTGGTGCAACACTCCTTCGCCAAAACCAGCGGTTGAGCGGCTTGCATTTCCAACCCTCGAAAACAGTTTTACGCAGTGCTTCCTCTACCGCACATCGCCACCTGGTAAAAAGCAGACAACGCGTCATCGATGGGATGGTGCTGAGGCTTCCCTGACAAATCCAGCTTGTTCCACCTCATGAGGTTCACCATGACCGATATCTGCCGCTTACCGTCGACTCGCGTCATGGAAATTGCCCCCGCCCCCCAGACCGTTCCGTCATGGCCCCAAAATGTGCCGTGTCCAGGAATCTCTGTCTTGTGCAAGCCGAGGCCGTATTCGATCCGCTTTCCCTCAAATGAGATGACCGGTACTGTGCTCTGCATCTGGGCCAGTGACGATATGTTGACGATCTCGCCCGCAAGCAACAACCCGTAGAAGCGGTTGAGATCCGCGACAGTCGATATAAGTGACGCGGCCGGGCCCACCCAGGACATGTCGTAAACGCTGTAGTCGCGCGGCGGGTCGATCATGCCGAACCACGACTCGTACATCTGCGAGTGAGGGCCACTCACTTCCGGTCCATCTGGAAGCTCGGTGTCACGGAGTGCGGCGCGCTCAATGACGTTCTGCGTAATGCATTTCTCCGCAGTGGTGCCGGTTACACTCTCCAGGAGTTGGCAAAGGATCTGATAGTTGGTGTTGGAATATACCCCCGGAGTTCCACCCGGAGTACCTACGGCCGGTACTCTTACACCCATATCGATCAGTTCGGTCGGATGAAACCGCGTTAACCGGTTGTCGTCCAAACTCTCAGGCGTGGTCTTCGCCAGCGAAGGAAACGCCTTCAGGGACGGATACGCGTACGGGAGGTATTCCGCCAGACCACTGGTGTGGTTAAGGAGCATTCGCGCGGTGATCGTGTCGCTGCGTCCTCCGGACAGCAGCCGAGGCAGGTAGTGGCCGATCGGCAAATCGAGCCCGATCTGGCCGTTCTCGACCTGCTGCAGAACCGCCGCGGCAACGAAGGTCTTGCTGATGCTGCCGACACGGTGTCGCATGTCAGGGGTAACGAGGCGACCGGTGCCGACATCGGCGACGCCGACAGCGCTGCGCCACACTTGGCCTCCGTCGCACACTTCCGCGATCACTCCTGGTATTCCTGCGTGATGGACCTTATCCATGGCGGTCTTCAACTCCGTGGGATCCAGTGCGTTCTTCAAGATAGCCGTCCTCTCGTGATCAACTATCGTCATCATGCTTTTCTCCGATCCGCAGCGCCGTTGTCACTTGCCCGCGCTGCGGGCAGCGATTGCTGG
>DATHQH010000081.1:0-3923 GCA_035482895.1 Alloacidobacterium sp.
GGTACTCCAGTCGACAATCATTACCTTTCGCACGCACAGACTAAAGGCAAGCGCGGCGCGGCGAACTGCGTGGCGATCACTGGTGAGTCCGTGCCCGAAAACAAATGGCAGGAAATAGAAAAATGGATAGAGGTGCTTCAGATCGAGAATTTCTTCAACCGCGCGGCTAGGCGCATCCCCTAGAAGTCGCGCGCAGGCTTCTTCATAATAGGCAATATCATCTACTGTTACGATCACTTCCGATTGGCGCGCGTTGATGATCTCAAGTGTTATGTCGAAGAGTTTTTCCTTTGGGAATGCTGTCATGATTTCACGCGTTTCTGGGCTCAGATTTGAGAGCAGTTGCTTCCCCAAAGACTGGAGCAGGCATTGTCTCAGCCAAGTTCGAAGAGAATTGTGTCTCACGAAGCAGAGGGGCCGGTAGAGTTACGTTGCCTTGCGGTTCCGCGCGCACACCGAAACCTTACGGCCTGACTCTGTAACTTCGTGTGGCGTTGTGAGGCCCTTCTGAGCAAGGCTGATAGCCTGTGCTTATGGATTGTGGTTCGCCCAGCTGACTTCTTCAGACTCCATAGCGCTGAGCAGGCCTTGCAGCTCGATCTGCTCGGCTATGCGCTGCAATTCATGCAGGGGCCTGGCAGCAATCGCAGCAAGTGCTTGAGCAGCGTTCGGCAGAGTAGCTGCTGTGGGCTCCATTGCGATTGCCAAAGTGCTAGATTGCGACATACAGTATTACCTCCATGGCCCCATGGTGCGGTCTGTACGCTCATCGTTTCAGAAGCATTCAACGATTTCGAACCCGAGTAGAAAATCATTGAGATTCGGCTTTTCAACTCAACTAAATTTGAACGGCTGCGCCCAGTGCGCTTTTCTGAATAGTTTTTGTTGACAAATCTGCAATCGATTCCGTAGTGTGCAAAAGCGTAAAAGTGTACCTGACCCTGATTGGCAGATATTCGCATTCAAGTTAGACCTCGTCGTTCCAGAAATTCACTCAGAAGTAAAACTATCCGGGCCCAATATTTCGTTTGAGAGACTTTTAAGCCAATCGCGAATTGCTACGCGCGGCCCAGGCTTCATAGACAATTCCCAGCACGACGAAAAAGTTCATACCAGGTAGGAGTTTCGCTCCAAGCCTTGCAAGATGCTTTAGGAACCGGGCCATCAGGAGCTTGAGCGCCGGAGATCGCCAAATGCTTACGGATCCAAAATCCATCCTTACCAGGGAAAGCCCTCTGCATGAACTGCCTCCACAAAATGGATTGAGGCATGGCAATTTCGTTCAGCACAAACCCACCGACATCATCTGGGGAGAAGATCCTGCCATTGATTTGGGCAAAAATACGAGCGAGCATTGGAAGCTCACACCCCTCACGAAATATTCCCGCAAAGGCGTTGTGCGGTGCGTCTCTCCCAGGACGACGATTCGCAGAGCAACAGGTGTTTTGCAACAAGCCGGAATTACTCGGATTGCGGATGTCACCAATCTCGATCGGGTCGGCATTCCGAATTTCATGTCAGTCCGACCGCTCGATCTGGATCCGGGAATTTCCTACTACAACGGAAAGGGTACGACTCAGGACGACGCGCATGCCGGCGCCATCATGGAGGGCATTGAGCGGCACGCTGGGGAATACTGCTCCTATGCGATCACGACGAGCTCGTACAACAAGTTGAGTAAACGAGCGAATTGCGTAAAACCTGACGAAATCATCGTGCCCGCAGTCAACGAATATTCAGATGATCTGGAGATCGAGTGGGTTTGCGGCTACGATTTACTTCAATCCCTGGAGACCTTCGTTCCTCTCAACGCAGTCATCTGTCCTTATACGCCGCAGACTGGCCCGATACTTTTCTACCCGAGCTCGAATGGCCTCGCCTCAGGCAACACCCTCGTTGAAGCACTGTGCCACGCTATCTGCGAGATCGTAGAGCGCGATGCGCAAGCTATCTCCGTCGCCCGGTCGGAGCTTCGACCTCTGGTTCGCAGCATCGTTGGCCTCACAGAGACGGAGCAGGATAGTTCCTCCATCAAGCGACGCATATCGCTTTTGGACCTGCCGCGGCGGGCGCAGCTTTTGCTGGGGAAACTCAAGAAGGCTGGCCAGGATGTTTACCTCTACGATCTGACATGCACCGCAGGCATAGCGACCATCGAATGTTCCATCGTAGAACGTACAAGCGATGGCAGCGGAGACGCCTACGGTGGCGTAGGAGCCCATCCCGACGCAAGGGTCGCGCTCCTGCGAGCAATTACAGAAGCTGCGCAAAGCAGGCTCAGCTGCATCCAGGGCGGACGCGAAGATCTTCCTGAAATCGTTCGCCACAAGACATGTGAGCGCATCGAAGACATATTCGAGCAGGGACGCTGGATGTCGTTTCGCGAAGTTCCGAGTGTCGAAAATGAACGGATCGACGACGATGTCCGGCTTCTTCTAAAGCGCCTGCCAGAGCACGGGCTACATCAGCTGGTCGCGTTTGATATGACTCGTCCTGAAGTCGGAATTCCCGTCATCAGGATCGTCGTCCCGCTAGCCGAGACCTGGCCCGTCTTCCATTTGCATCCCGGGCGTGGGACATTTGGTCCGCGCATCGCGCAGGAGTTGTAACGATGCCGCAGACAACACTCTTCAGTGCGACGTTAGGCGAGGACGGCAGGACAGAGCCTCCTCTGGGCCCGCTCTACATTGCCGCCTCGCTCGAGAATATCGGATGGGAAGTAGATTTCCGCGATTATCAAATATTCGACGGCGCAAACGCCTTTGAACCCGAGCAATTGCTTCGCTGTATCGAAGGTCATCACCAGATACTGATGATTTCCTGCCTTGTCGACATGTTGCCCGTGGTAATTGCCGCAGCAGGAATGATCAAGGCTGAAAGGCCTGACACATACATTCTTCTTGGAGGTCCCGGACCGACAGCGGGTGCTGCAGAGTTCCTGCGTACATTCTCTGAACTCGACGCAATCGTAATGGGTGAAGGCGAGGAGACAATTCAGGAATGGGCTGCTACTTATGGGCTGGGCGCATGGAAGCCGATTCCGGGAATGGTGTATCGAGACGGCAGCGAGGTCGTAGCTGGCGGCCCTAGAAGCCGAATACGAGATCTACAGACCGTGCCGCGGCCTGCTTACCACTTGCTGGACTGGACGCACTATTCGGCGGGACGCATCATCACAACGCGGGGCTGCCCCTACCACTGCTCTTTCTGCGATGTAGCGCCATTGTGGGGGCGCAAAGCTGTTTACCGCGACGTTGCAAGCGCAGTCGAGGAAATGGTTCTGCTGCGTGATCGCTATCATGCCATCGGAATCTCCATTGCGGATGACACCTTCGTTCTCAATCGCGATCGAGTCAAGGAGTTCTGCCGCGTTCTGCTGGACCGACAAGTAGATATGAAATGGGGTTGCTTTGGGCGAATCAACCTCATGTCAGAAGAACTCATCGCGCTGATGGCGGAGGCAGGATGCAGAGCCATCTTCTATGGAATTGATTCTGGCTCGCCTCGCGTTCTCGATCGAACGCTGAAAGAACTTTCCGTCGATTCGATCCTTCCAACACTTGAAATGTCGGCAAAATACTTCGACCGCATCGAAGCCTCCTTCATCTGGGGATATCCCTTCGAGAATTATGAGGATTTTCACTGCACACTCGATCTCGCGGCCAGCGCGTCGAAACTTGCTCCAACAGTGAATGTCCAGTTACACATGCTCAGCCCGCTGCCCAGTTCACCGATCTATGAAGAATTCAAAGAAACGCTCGTCGCGCCTGAAGTGGAAGACTCCCGCTGTCTGCTGCTGCCCGCTCTGCTCTTTGATGAGCGCGCCAGCCTGGTCCGCGAAGTAATCGAGAAAGCGCCGCATCTATTTCCCGGGTTCTTCTGTTTGCCTACACCGGACAAGTCACAAAAGCGGGATCGGCTGC
>DATHQH010000082.1:0-28850 GCA_035482895.1 Alloacidobacterium sp.
GCCTGCTCTAGGCCTGGAGCTTTACTACCTCTTAACGCCATTTGCTCCCGCTCCGGAGCCTTCGGCAACGAACGGCGACGACGCTCACACAATGCTCGGAGCTGCGATGCTTGCCTTCCATCAATATCCGGTGCTTAACGATGTTCACATCCATGGATTTGATGCAGATACAGTATTGCCACCGGGAATCCTGGACAGCTTCGAGCAGATCAAGATCAGGCTGGCGATTACGAGTCTTGAGGAGCTTTCGAAGATCTGGGCCACGATTAATCAGCCTTACCGGTTGTCAGTAGCGTACGAAGTATCGTTGGTCGAACTCGCACCGACACTTCCACCTCCAGTGAGCGGCAGTATTGTGCAATCAACGGGCCTGAGCATTTTCTCCTGGCAAGCGCCACGGCTGGAAGCTTTGTCGCCTGCTGCAGGAGCTTTGGCGCATGTGGCAGGCAACGCGGTAGTGGCAAACACGCTTATTATCAGCGGATCGGGGTTGAGTTCACCTGGGCAAACGCCTACAGCGCTGATTGGTGGTCAGATCGCTTCAATCAACACCGCTCCGGCTCTCACAGACAGCTCCATTGCGGTGATACTGCCGGTTAACCTCGATGCCGGACCCGATGAAGATATAGAGGTAGCCATCAGCGGCAAATCCAGCGCGGCGCTGACGTTTACTGTGTCGCCGTGGCTCTCATCTCTGACACCAATCCGTACCGCGCTCGATATAAGTGCTGGGCCACCCGCGCCTACGCTGCTTCTCAACGGCATCGGTTTTACGACCACCGCACAAGAGGTTCGTTTCGACGGGCCGTCAGGAACTACGAACGTGACGACGTTTGTCAGTGGTGTCACGGATTCGAAGGCAACCATCACGATTCCTTCGAACCTGCAGAATGGCTTCTATCAGGTGCGAATCGTGCTCGCTGGGCCAGATAACAATGTCTCCAATGCGCGCACGCTAGAAGTGATTCCGTTGTTGAAGAGCCCGATCGGGTTGGCAGTGACTACGATCGCTGGCAATCAGGTGCATCAACTTACTTTCAATGGTGCGCGACTGAATGGAACGGATATTCGCGTTGTGATCGATGGCATCAGCTATCAGGCAAATGCGAATACCAACGCCACACAGTTGATATTTACCTTAGGACGATTATTGGATTCCGGACCGCACTCTATTGCGGTGGTAGTGGATGGAAGTCGATCTCATGACGTTGCTCTGGGAGTGTCCTGACATGGCAACGAATGGAATCAACTGGGTCGACTACAATCAACGCTCTCTGGTCACGGCTATTGCGGGAGTACGCGCTTTCCTCGAAAGCCACATAAGCTGCGCCCAGGAGAGTGGACCTTTCGCAAATGATCCACCTGCCGGCATGGAACCTGTGATCACATCCAGTCAGTCTGACGCAAGCGGCTCCGAACACGTCTCTTCACTCGAGGTCCTGACGCAAAGCTTTCACCTGTCGTCATTTGAGCGCACGATCGTCCTTCTGTGTGCTGGCATGCAACTCGATTCTTCGCTGGTGAGTCTTTGTGCTGCTGCACAGGGCGGGTCGAATCGAAGTTATCCAACGTTCAGCCTGGCACTGGCTGCGTTGCCCGCTCCGCACTGGAGCGCACTAAACCCGGAGGCTCCATTACGCCGCTGGCGTCTGATCGAAATTACGAATCAGCCAGGAGCTTCCCTGACCAACAGCCCACTGACGATCGATGAGAGGGTCCTCCACTTCTTGACCGGGATTCAATACCTCGATGAACGTCTGGTAGGGCTTTTACGTGCAGTGCATCCAATGGACGACATTGCCCCTTCACATGCAGCGCAGGGACACTACATCGCGGTAGCTTGGAGTCAGCCGCACCGTCAAGTTCCAGTTATCCATTTGTGCGGTGCGGACGAGCTGACCAAGCGTGCGGTCGCGGCATCGGGTTCTGCAGAAGCCGGCTTCGGGCTCTATGGTCTGGCAGCTGATCAAATCCCGGCGAATGCGCAGGAGGTTGAGAATCTGGCGCGGCTGTGGGAACGCGAATCTATATTGACCGCAAGCGCACTGTATGTCGAGACGGAAGGCATCGATATAAACGATGCAAAGGCCGTCGCCCAAGTGTCGAGATTCGTAGAGCGCGTACAAGGGCCAGTAATTCTAAGCTCAAGAGATCGGTGGCGGCCACTAGATCGCAGCGTGAAATCTTTGGACATTGGTAAGCCTACCGCCAAAGAGCAGCAGGATGCGTGGGAGGGATTGCTGCGCACTGCGAATGTGAATGTCAACGGACATGCTTCTCAACTGGTAGCGCAGTTCAATCTAAGCTTTGCCGGGATACGCGCATCGGTGGACGAGGCTTTCGAGTCTGCGTCGGACGGCGATGCGTTAGCACAAGCACTTTGGGAGGCCGGACGCTCACAGGCACGAGCGCGGTTGGAAAATCTGGCTCAACGTATAGAACCAGTGGCCCAATGGAATGATCTTGTGCTGCCGCCGAGCGAGAAGGCAATCCTACAGGAGATCTCGTCCCACGTGAGGCATCGATCCAAGGTATATGAAAGCTGGGGTTTCGGCGGAACGTGCCGCCGAGGACTTGGCATCAGTGCATTGTTTGCAGGCAGCAGCGGCACGGGGAAAACCATGGCCGCGGAAGTGCTGGCCAACACTCTGCATCTCGATCTTTATCGGATCGATCTCTCAAGCGTAATCAGCAAATACATCGGCGAAACGGAAAAGAACCTGCGGCGTGTTTTCGATGCCGCTGAAGATGGTGGAGCGATCCTGTTTTTTGATGAGGCTGACGCGCTGTTCGGAAAGCGCAGCGAAGTGAAAGACAGCCACGATCGCTACGCCAATATCGAGATCAATTATTTGCTACAGCGCATGGAGTCCTACCGTGGTTTAGCCGTGCTGGCTACGAATATGCGGAGTGCCTTGGATCCAGCTTTTCTACGACGCATTCGTTTTGTAACCAACTTCCCGTTTCCGGAGTTTGCCCAACGAGAAGAGATATGGCAGCGTGTATTCCCGGCGGATGCGCCTACTGAAGGATTGAACGCCAGCTTGCTGGCCCGCCTGGCTATCCCTGGAGGCAACATTCGTAACATCGCCATGAATGCCGCATTTCGTGCAGCGGAAGAAGGAACGCCGGTACGCATGACACATTTAGCGCACTCTGCACGGCATGAGTTCGTCAAGCTGGAAAAGCCCATACCAGAAAAAGAGATTGCAGCGTGGGATGTGGGTTTCTCACGGAAACAGAGAGATGCAGAATGTTGAACCTAAATATTGATTCGCTGGCGTTGAACTTCACGAATGCGGAAGGGCACGAGCACCGCATCCGGCCTATTGTCGAATTGGCGACCGCAATGTTTGCCGAGCGAGCGGAAGAATATTTCGGAAAAACCTCCAATGTGTCCGGCTCACGAACACTGGGTAAGACGAATACTCCGCCAGTGAGCGTAAACCTGCGAGCCATGACAGATGAGCATGTTGCTTGGGACATCGCAAACGCGTGGCTACAGGCAATGACGCTTAAGTTGATGTGACCAACTGAAGAGAAGCAAATGCAAAGAGCATTTACGGATAGGACAATATGGCGGCACTAAAAGGCGCATTTCTTAATTTCGGTGCGGGTCTTCTGGGAGCACTTCCAGATATCGTGGCATTCCAGTTCAATCCGGCACAGGTGTCACGCACTCCTTCTATAGAGCGACGCCCTCAGCCGTCGGCACACGCTGGCGTGGCCAGTGCAAAACAGCAGCTGTACCCGCCATCTGAAAGCATGAATTTTACGCTGCGAATCGATGCTACCGATTTACTGGCGCAGGGAAATCCGATCACTGCCGCGAGGGGCATCCTTCCGATGCTCTCGGCGCTCGAGATGCTGATGATTCCCCAAAACTCGCTTTCGCACAATCTGCTTTCGTTGAGTGGCAGCTCCGGATCGCACCAATCGCCACCTACGAGCTTGCCCAGTGTGCTGTTTTTCTGGGGACCATTTCGCATTCTGCCAGTGGCGATTACGAATTTGAGTGTCACAGAAACTGAATACGATACGCTGCTCAATCCGGTCCGCGCGGATGTCTCCGTGAATTTGGATGTGCTGCAGCCACATCAGTTGGCAGGGGACTCGATAGGCAATGCGGCCTACAACTATTCACTAGGTGCGAAGCAGGCAATGGCTGCACTCAATCTTGCTAATGCCGCGCCATTTGGAGTCAGCTCGTCGCTCTCGTTCTCATTGTGATGAGCCGGTAACTGCTGAAAGAGGTAAGGATGATTTTCAAAGGTAGCCGTTACGCCAACGTGGCCACCTACCAGGCGACGGATGCAAATGGGGAAGTGGTGACTGCGCTGAAGGCACGCTTTATACCGTCGACGCCCGCTGGTTACTTTCACACATACACTGCCGATGAGCGGCTAGATCTCATCGCCTTCAGGTTTTATCGCAATCCGGAGAAGTTCTGGCTAATCGCTGATGCCAATACCGAGATGGATCCGGAAGATCTGCTTGAACCGGGACGGCAGTTGGCAATTCCGCCAAATCGCACTTGAATGCGGCTGGGCAGAGCCTAACAGTTGCGATTTACGGCGCGGTGTAGGGAACTGGGCCGTGAAAAAGATGAGAGATACAGAGACATTTGCGGTGCTTAATCGGAAAAGATGGCCAACAAGGCGTACCAAATCGAGTTTTCGGGAACCGCAGTCGATGAAGGCTTTTATGGAGACGTGGTGTCGTTGACTGTGGAAGAAAACACGACAGTGGCAAGTACGTTTCATCTGCAACTCGGTCTTCGACTTCAGAGCGACGGGTCGTGGACGTACCTCGATGATGACCGGCTTGCCGTTTTCAACTCGGTCACCGTCAAGGTTGGATTTACTGACGGTTCAGGTGACGCCAATGAGGGACTCAAGACTGTCTTCGATGGATTCATCACGAATGTTGACGTCGATTTCGGCAGTGAACCGGATCACGCCTTTATCAATATCGGCGGGATAGATACGAGCGTCATGATGAGCCTGGAAGAAAAAATCGCGACGTGGCCAAACATGGCCGATAGCGATATCGTCCAGCAAATCGTCGCGAGCTACGGGATAACGGCACAGGTTGATCAGACTGCCACTACACATCAGGAAGATGACACGATCATCGTTCAACGTGGTTCAGATATCGAGTTTGTACGTGATCTGGCCCGGAAGAATGGCATGGAATTTTACTTCGAGACCGATGATACCGGGGTACTGACCGCACACTTCAGCGCACCTCAGCTTAGTGATACGCCTCAGCGAGATCTTGCTATTCAGTTCGGAGATCAGAGCAATTTGAAGAGTTTCTCCGCACACCTGAGTGGGCTTAGGCCGTTGAACGTGAAGGCAATGCAGATGGATATAAGTTCTAACAGCCCGAATGTCGCGCAGGCGAGCGATACGCAATTGATCAAGCTCGGCGACAAAGATGCCAATACGTTGATTGGGGCGCAGCTGGATAGCCAAATCACTCCGAAAGATGCGCAGGCGCAGATGCTCCTTGGGCCACCGACGAGCGATGCGACGGAGATGCAGACTATCGTTCAGTCTGTGCGCGACGAGGCTAGCTGGTTTATCAGCGCCGAAGGAGAAATTAACAGTGATGCGTATCAATCAGTGCTGCGGCCACATCGGTTGGTGCTGGTGAAAGGTGCGGGTACGTCGTACAGCGGCAAGTACTACGTCACGCGAGTATTACATGAGATGAATCACGAAGGTGATTACATCCAGCGGTTCGAGGCGCGCAGAAACGCGCGTGATCTGGACGGCAGTGAACAATTTAGCAGTGGCAGCTCAGGGCTTTCTGTTCCGGGAATATAGCAATATGAGTAACTCTCACGATGAACTACTTGCGCGGCTACTGTATTGGGTGGAACACCGCTACTATGGCAAGTACCGCGGGCAGGTAGCAGACAACGTGGATCCGGACAACCGTGGTCGGGTTAAGGCCAAAGTACCCGGACTGTTGAGTGAGGAAGTGACGGGTTGGGCGTCACCGGCGTTTAGTTATGGCGGCGCCAGCGAGCAGGGATTTTATGCCGTACCTGATGTGGGAGCAGGTGTATGGATCGAGTTTGAGAGAGGCGATCTGAGTTATCCGATCTGGAGCGGCACTTGGTATGCCGACGGAGCTATTCCCGAATCTGCCCAACCCGGGAAAAAGGTTTTGAAGACGAAGGCCGGTCACAAGCTGGTGCTCGACGATGATGGCGGAACACTGGAAATTACGGACAGCAATGGCAATACCGTCACTATGGATTCAAGCACGGTGAAGGTAGCGGTAGGCAGCGCGACCAAACTTGTCATCGATGCGCCTCAAATCGAGTTGGTGGAAAACTCAACGCATCCGGTTGTACTTGGCGATGAGCTGCTGCAATACCTGCAACAAATGGTTCAGGTGTATCAGCAGCACATGCATCCGGGGGAAACCACCGCTGCTGGGCCAGTAACACCTATGCCGCCTATGCCACCCATGCCGCCACCGACATCGCTTCTGTTGTCTACGAAGGTGAACACAGGATGAGGCCAAACGGCGGCCGATACGAAAACACATGCAACGACGGATTCAAAATTACCGCGTAGTGGCGCGAAAGGAAAAGAGTGGTGGACCAGATTCAATCCGACCAACTAGCGCAGCGCTTTCTCGACTATCCGTACAGCGTAAGCAGTACGGGAGTGCCGAAGTTGACCGGGCCGGACGATCACACGAGAGACCTGATCCTGCAGGTACTGTTCACAATTCCCGGGGAGCGGTTCAATCTGCCGGAATTTGGAGTAGGAGTTCAGCAATTAGTGTTTGCGCCAAACAGTGACATGCTGCGCGCAAGCGCACAGTTTCTTATCAGCAATAATCTACAGCGATGGCTTGGGGATCGCCTTGAGGTCAACCAGGTAAGCGTCACGAGCCAGCCGGGAGAAGAAGAAATCGTAACGATAGAAATTACATATACGCTGAAGGCAACACAACAAAAACAGACCCTTCAGGTTCAGGTGTAACTGTGACCGCAAATAACCTATCGCCGACGATTCAATGTCCCACTCCCGTGCTCGCTCCTGGTGCGCAGGGAATTGCGCGCGTCGCCGTAGACGATGCTAATGCAAAGCTGATCGTTACCTTCCTCAATCCGATTACTCCATTGCAGCAGACGTATCTGAGCAATGCGCTGAGCTATACACTTACTGGTGGGCAACGGCTGTTTCCCAGAATTACTACAGCTGAGATGCCAACGCCTACGAGTCCGCCGAGCGCGAACCAGACCGTCGTGCTGACTTTGAGCGGTCTGGGAGACTTCTCGATTTACACACTTACGGTCAACGGGTCGGGCATCGATCCATTTTTCGGTAGTGCCAAGCTGCGCTTCCGCCTTGCTTGCGACGATCCATTCGATTGCGCTACGCCCGCTGCGCAGTTAGCTCCACTACCCGAGATCGCTGTAGCTATTGATTATCTGACGAAAGACTATGCGGGCTTTCGCCAGGCGCTGCTGGACTTCGTTCCCACACGTTTGCCGGCGTGGACTGAACGAAGCGAGGCGGATCTGAGCATGGTGTTGGTCGAGCTTTTCTCTGCAACAGCAGACAACCTTAGCTACATGCAGGACCGTGTCGCCAACGAAGCTTTTGTGAATACTGCGACTCAGCGGCGCTCGGTTGCCGGGCACCTCGCCCTGATTGGCTATCAGATGGACGACGGCGCTTCTGCCTATACGTGGTTGCAGTTCCAGGTAAGTGCTCCGCAACTGCTGCTCTCGGGATTCAAAGTAAGCAACGATCCAAGTGCCAGTGACGATCCAGTGATCGTGTTCGAAACCCTGGCTGATGCGCAACTTGATCCAACGAGCAACCAGATGTTGCTCTATAACTGGAAAAACGCCGACTGCTGCCTGCCTAAAACGCAATTCAGTGCGGCTCTGCAGGGGAGCTTCGGACATCTCAAAAGCGGCGATTACCTGATCTTCGATGGGGGGAGCAATCAAAGAGATGTGGTGCGACTGACGGCAACACCGCAGATTATTCAGACTGCTTCGATCACCTCGCCGCCTGCATTCGTAACAGTAACGGTTGTGACCTGGGGAGAGAATACGTCGCTCACTCATGATTACTGCGTCGACGGCACGACGGTGCGCGGTAATGTCGTACCGGCAACACATGGGGAAACGGCGCTGGAGACTCTGCGTCTCCTTTCTGATCAAGAAAAGGCAGTTCTAAACGCAGAGATTGCCGCACGCCCGATCGGTGCACGCGTTGCGCGGCAGCGGCTCACCTTAAGTCAGGCGCCTCTCGTACATCTTGATACGAGTACCCTTGCACTTGGTCAGCCGCTGGGAGCCGCAACGTCAGAGCCGACTGCGTTTACTACTCGACAGCCGCACAGTATCAGCACATTACAACTCACTGTAGACGGAGATTTATGGCAGGAGAAGACAAGCCTGTTGGAGAGCGGCCCTAACGATACTGTCTTTCGAGTGGAAATAGATGACGTCGGGGAAGCGACAGTGGTCTTTGGCGACGGAGTGTTTGGACAGCGTCCCGCAGAGACCTCCACCGTCATTGCAAACTATCGTATCGGTGGCGGCAGCACAGGCAATGTAGGAGCAGACTCGTTGGTATTTGCTCGACCCAGCGTAGCTGCACCATGGCTGAATTCCGTGACAAATCCGTTACCTGCAGTTGGAGGACGGGATTGGGAATCACGCGATCATGCGCGCCGTGTAGCTCCCACCGGCTTTCACCAACCGGTCGTTGCCGTGAGCGCCGCTGACTATCAGGAAACTGTAGCGTCGTTTGTCGATTCCTCCGGGAAGCCGGTGATTCAGCGTGCCAACGCGAATTTTCTTTGGACGGGCAGCTGGCTCACTGTAACGGTTACGGTCGATCCGCTTGGAACGGAGGGCCTAACGGCTGATCTGCGGCAGCAGCTGACAGACTATCTGAATACCAGGAGGCTGTCCGGTTACGACATTCAGATATCAGGTCCCGTCTACGTGCCAGTTGATCTTGCCCTGCAGGTTTCGGTGGCGACTGGTTCAAGCCAAAGCGATGTTGAGCAGGCTTTGCTGCAGGTATTCAGCAGTGGCACATTGCTCAACGGTTCGCTCGGTTTCTTCCACCCCGACAACTTCACGTTTGGTGACAACTTGTTTGCAAGCAAAATCTATGCGGCGGCGATGACGGTGCCGGGCGTACAGTCGGTTACCATTGCACGGCTGGCGCGCTCCCGCGCAGCACAACCTGAACAGGAAACCAGTCTCAACCTTGCACAGGGTTTTCTTCAAACGGGAGCTGATGAGGTGATCCGCCTCGATAACGATCGCAACTTCCCTGAAAACGGAACTCTTGCCGTGACTGCGAGTGGAGCGATGTCATGACGATAAATCCCACAAGCAGTTGCTGCTCGCAGATGACGATTGCTTCGACCACGACGCCGATTATTTCGAATCCTTCTGGCCTGCCGGCCATTCGCTACCGAATTGGCACATTCACCAGCTTCCGCCAAGCGATGCTTGACTCTATCGCGCTTCCGGATCTTATGGCCACGTCAATTACTGTGTTGATGCAGCCGGTAGGGGCGATGGACACGACCATTGACGTGCTTGACTACAGCAATTTTCCTACTGCACCGAATTTTCAAATTAAGATTGGCAGCGAATACCTGCAAGTGATCGATGGTGCGGGCACTTCTACATGGAAGGTGGTCCGAGGTTTTGCTGCCGCTGCGTACTCAACGGGAGACACCGTCACTCTATCTCCACCGAACCCCTTTGCAAGCTGGCAGGCGGGAACGGCGAACGACTATCAAACAATGTTCGTCGAGCTATGGGCATACCTCGCGGACATCCTGACTTTCTATCAGGAGCGAATTGCGAATGAAGCCTATCTGGGTACCGCCGTTTTGCGCGATTCACTGTTGCGGCTCGTGAGTTTGATCGATTACCATCCTGGCCCCGGAGCAGGCGCAGGCGGGCTTGTTGCTTTCACCGCAGCGAAGGGAGCTTCACTCACTGTTCCCGCGAACTTCCGCATTGGCAGCAAGCCTGCGTCTGGTCAGTCGTCGATCGTGTTTGAGACATCATCAGCAGTTACTGTGTCGGGGGATAACAGTTCCATCCCGCTCTCCTCGATTTCGCCGGATGTTCCGTTTCCGCAGAACGCGATCGTACTGCAAGGGATAAACAATGGGGTTGCAGTCGACGATTTTGTGCTGGCGGTAGAAAACCAGGGGACTCCGAACGAGGCCATACACCTATTGCAGATAGCTAGTGCAAACGTGGACAAGGTAGCCAACGTAACTACGATTACCTGGATCCAGGAGTTGGGCGATGGCTCTTACACGCAGGCTAGTAAGCAAGTGTCGCTGTATGCATTGCGTCTAAAGGCAGCGCCATTCGGCGTAAATGCTCCGGCGTGGAATACGCTCTCGCCGACGCTTACCAACTTTAACGGTAGCCCGAATGCCAGTTTTCCTAGTGCACCGTACCAGAACGATTGGGATACACCCACAACCCAATCGGCTATTGTAAATCCCTGGTTTTACGTTCCAGTTCCCAACGATTTGAATACGGTTTTGTGTCTTGATGCTATTTACAAGCAGTTGAGCTACACATCACAGAATCAGGGATGGGCGGTTTTGCTGACTGGAGGTGTATTTCAGGTCTTCCACGTCGTCGGCGCGCGACCGGTTGCGAAGGTGGCTTATTCACTGAGTTCCAAGGTCACTCAGCTCACTTTCGCCGAGAACATGAGTTCGAACGTTTTCCCGATTCGCGATACGGTCGTACTGACTGACAGTGTACTGCTCCCTCTGCAAGTTGATCTTCCTCTTCCGTTAGCGCTTTCAGGCAACGAGCTGATCCTGGAGGGTCTGCAAATTCAACTTCAGCGCGGCCAGACAGTTGTGATCCAAGGGGATCTCTTCGATCCCATTACGAATGCGGCTACCAATATTCAGGCTTCTGAATCTTGCATCCTGGACGGTGCTCCGGTTCTCGACACTCTCAACAACATCACTCGAACAAAGCTGAAGAATCCGTTGATCAATACTTATGCCCGATCGAGCTGTTCTGTGTTGGGAAATATTGCCGAGGTTACTCAGGGTGAGACGGTAAAAGACGAAGTGCTTGGTAGCAGTAACGGGAGTGCCTTCCAAGCTTATCCGTTAAAGAAAAAGTCCCTCACCTACTTGCCATCCGACGACCCAGAGGGCCTCACCGCGGTAAAGAGCACTTTAACCGTGACCGTGAACGGAGTCGCGTGGAATGAGCAGTCGAGCCTGGGGCAGAGCGCCCCTGATGCGCGAGACTTCACTACTACACTCGATGACACAGCACAAACCACCGTGGTATTTGGTGATGGTTTTAACGGGGCGCGACCTCCGAGCGGCACCAACAATATTCATGCGCGCTACCGTAAAGGTCTTGGCAGCTCTGGCAACCTGCCAGTCGGCTCCATCCAGCAGTTGGTAGACAGCATTCCCAACCTGAAAAAGGTGACGAATCCTATGCCATCAAGTGGTGGGAGCGATGCAGATTCTCCAGCTCAGATTCGCACGGGAGCTCCAGCCAGTCTGCGCACCTTCGGACGCGCAGTAAGCGCACCGGAGTATGCAGCCTTGGCATTGAACTTTCCGGGGATTTCCAAGGCGATGGCAATCTGGGTTGTGAGCGATCCGGTTACGAATCAGGCGATAGCTCATCCGTATGTACAACTCACTGTAGCTACAGTGGACGAGACGCCAATTAAGGGAACACTACTGGCTTCAAATCTGCGCAGTTTTCTCGATAGTCATCGTGATCCAAATGTATTGCTGCGACTCCGAGATTTCAGCCCGGTTTACATCGAGCTGATTGTCGCGATCGAGATTGACAGCCATTTCCCGCAGAATGCAACGCTCAGTCAAGTGCAGGTTGCGCTGAATCCAGGCGAAAACCTAGATGGCAGTTTCGGATATTTTGCTTTACAGAATTTGCAGTTTGGCCAGCCGATCTTTCTCAGCGCAATCTACGCGATAGTGCAGAGTGTTCCCGGCGTCACAAACGCGACGATTACGAGTCTGCGCCGGGTAGGGCCGGGTGTGGCCGAGCCTTCCGGTACTGTTCCTCACGACATCACTATTGGCCCAACGGAGATCGCCTCAATCGGTGCGGCGGGAGCGGGTCAAGGTCAGTTGATCATCACAGGCAGCGGAGGATTCATCGACTCATGAGCCGCAATCAAGCTGAAGATTTTGCCCAAAGGCTCTACTCGCGTATACCTGGGCACTATCGCGTCTACGATGTAGAGCGTGGCCAGCCATTGCTGGCGCTGCTACGCGTTGTAGGCGCGCAGATGGCCAACGTGCGTCAGGATCTCGATGCGCTTTGGGACAACTTCTTTATTGAAACTTGCGACGACTGGGTCGTGCCATACATCGGAGCGCTGCTTGGGGCCAACCTGCTTCAGCAACCAGTCGGGCAAAGCAACAGACTCGATGTGTGGAACACCGTGATCTGGCGACAGAGCAAGGGCACTCCGCAAATGCTTCAGGCCCTTTCCAATGCCATCAGTGGATGGCCTACGGATCTTGCGGAATTTTTCCTTTCGCTGGGATGGTCACAGAACGTGAACCATGTGCGTCTCGATAGGCCGTTGACTCCAGATCTGCGCGATCCGTTGCAGCTTGGATTGCTTGGACACGCGAATGATCCCTTTGCTCATGCCGTGGATCTCAAGCCAGCGCAAGCCCTGGATGGTCCGCGGATCGCAAGAAAATCTTTCGGAGTTAGTGTGCCTGCTTGGGGAACACCAGGACGTTATCAGATCAACAATCTTGGAGTATTTGTCCGTCGTTTGAAGACATTTCCTGTTAAAGGAGTGACACCCGCGGCAGTGGCTCCGGGTGGAATTACTCCGGCTGGCACCTCTTGTTTCACCTTTAATCCTTTGTTTTGTAATACTCCGTTATTTTATGCAGACAGCGCCGCAGCAATCACACGGACTGCATTTGCCGTAGACCCATGGGGCACATTTGGTGTTGAGTCGGATATTGCTGTTCGCCAATTTGGCGTTCTGCTGGCAACGGAAGCTGCTCCTTCCGTTCATGAAACTTCCAGTACCACGCCATTTAGTTTCGGCGGAGCGTCCAGTGTTTCTCTACAGGAAATGCGATTGCTCGAACCTCGCTCCTTCCAGTTAGGCAGCACGCATTTTCTGATTACAGCAGTCTGGCAGAGCGGAAACACTTCAACCAATGTTGGATTCTTGAGTACATTATTTGCCGCATCGAGCAATAATTCAGCTTTCGAAGTCGGCGCTGCAGGATCGGGTGCCGGACAGCTTGTCATCACAGTCCGGGCTGGCAGAAACGGCATCGGATGGCCTGGTCCTGCATTGCCGACATCGCCCGCGGGGCGCTTTCCCGGAGCAGTGCTCGCGGTTCGTGCAGCACGCACAGGGGCAGTGCACTCCGAAGATGGCGTATATGTTTATCTGCCTCAGTCGCCTGTTTCACCTGGAGATGAGTTCACCTACTTTATTGCTGATGACGGTAGCACTTATACGTCATCGAATTTCACAACAGCGTCGTTGGCTTGTTCCTCTAACGGGCAGGTTTATCCTGCACGCTCAGGCGATCCGAGTAGTGTGCCAGCACAGACATTCACCAGGCTCAATCGCAGACCGAGTGCCATGGTGTTGACCGATGCCACACGATTCGGAACTGATTCTGTTCTGATCGAAGCCGCCTTATTTACAGGACCTTCCACTTTCCAAACGCTCGGAGGTATCGCTACCTCCGACCAGATACCAGGCGTCGATCCTGATTTGCAGGCACCAAATCCGTGGCCTGCGTATAGTTTTGCGCCGAGCAAAAATTCCGTCGACGGGAATACACCCGAGCAGGGGCTTCTAAGCATTCTGTTGCGGCCTCTCTCCGGGAATTTCATACCACCAGCAGAGTTAGTGGTGACGAATCGCAATGGGCAAAGTCTCCTGGTTTATCTGCCTGAGATACCGCAGGCGACCGGCGAGACAAAATTACTAGTTGCCGATGATGGAAGCACCTACTTTGCTCCAACAGATGCAACTGCACAGCAATCTGTACTGCAACTACAATCTCTCAGCGGACTCGTTTTGGCCCGCGCAGCACAGGGTCAGGTATTAGCGATACCGGGCCGCTGGCCTCTACAGCATCGTTCTCCGGCGGCCATCAACCTTTGCAGCAGTGAACGTGCTTCGTTGTTAACGGTAGGAGAACTGGGAATTGATCCGGAGCTTGGCCGTTTTGCACTTCCACCTGGAGATCCTGCTGTCGTTTCGCCTCCACCGCATCTTGCTTTTGACCGCACTACACTGAGCGTCGATTTTGTCGAGGCCTTCACCGATTTCGTAGGCGCATTGAATTCCAGCCAAAGACAAAATGCTCCGGGTAATGCCACTCGTTACGTTTCTCGCTCGGGGGATGTGGATGACGTCATTGCGGACAATTTAACTGGTGCTCCCGTTCATGTGAATGTCTCTGATGCAGTCGCCGCTGCACGCGACGGAGACGTGATTGAAATTGCTGACAGTGCGACATACAGTTTTACGGCTGGCATTACGCTGCCCGCTTCGCTAAAGAATCTGTCCATCCGCGCCGCCAACGGACAACGGCCTTGTCTCACCTCTTATCAGTCTGCGGGTGTTCCCAGCGATGCAAGCTTTGTCGTCAATACGCCAATGTCTCTGCTGGATCTTAATGGATTGCTTGTCAGTGGTGGTCCGTTGGTAATCGATAATGCGATTTCTCAGCTTCAGCTGACGGCGTGTACCTTCGATCCTTCTAATTCCACAATTCCCTCGATCGTGACGAGTGACGCCAACTTGAACAGTGAGGCCGCATATGTATTGTCCCGCTGTATCACGGGAGGCTTGTGGCTAGGATCGGGAGTTAGCCAGCTCACCATTGCCGATTCCATCGTGGACCAGCAGGGAGGGGTGGCAATTGCCGGTGCTGCTCATATAGCGAGTCCTCCTGTCTTCGTTACCACTACCGCTGCCCGCAGTGTGCAGTTGGAGCGAGTGACAATCTTCGGTTCTATTTTCTGCGATGTGCTCATTGCCAGCGAAAGCCTGTTGAACGACATCGCGATCGTAAATGATCAGCAATCTGGCTGCATTCGTTTCACTCGTTTCGAATCGGGATCTGCTTTGCCGCGGCGCTATCGCTGTGTGCCAAGCGGGAATCAGATCGCTGGCTGCAGCGAAGCGATCCGGTGTGTGGTCCCGTTATTCAAGTCACGAAAGTTCGGACGTCCGGATTATGCGCAACTGATGACTGCGTGTCCTGATGTGATTCTGACCGCTGGCGAAGACCACGGCGAGATTGGTGTATTTGCTGGCACGCAGAACACGATTCGGTTGAAGAATTTGATGATCAAGTTACAAGAGTTCATGCCGGTGGGTTTGTCCCCGGTTATCGTCGCTGAAAGCTAGGGAGAAGATTTATGAAGGGCGATTTTTCGCGGTTTACATTCGATCCCCGAAAGCACTACTCCGGAGTCTTGCATCAACAGGGCCGTGTATGGCTTGATTCGGACTGGAACGAAGAGGTGCTGGAACGACTGGCCCTGTTGCAAACAGAGCTGCAGGACGTTGTTGGAGCTAGCGGTGTGCCTTCTCCTGGATCGAGTTTCCAGCTTTCGGCGAGCAAGAATGCCAACGCGCTCGATGATTTCGGGATTTCCGCTGGCCACTGCTATGTGAATGGCTTGCTTTGCCAACTCGATGCGGATACTACTTATCTAAGCCAGCCCGATCTTCTCGATCCCCCACGCATTCCGATACCTACAGATGGATCCAAATTGAACGCGCTCGTGTATCTGGAGGTCTGGCAAAGGTTGATCACTTATCTCGAAGACGATTCAATTCGTGAAGTCGCGCTTGGCGGTCCAGACACCTCGGCTCGCTTGAAGAACATTGTTCAGGTGAAGGTGAAACTGCTCCCGGCGAATGGGGGAACACTCACCTGCGCTCAAGTGGCTCAGTTTCTGCCCACGTCTGGCAGCGGAACGCTCACCACGCTACAGCCCACCAATATCCAACAGCAGAGTCTGTGTCAGTTACCCGATTCCACCACCTTTACAGGGCGTCAAAACCATCTCTATCGCATTCAGGTTCACGATGGTGGTGATGTGTCCGGAAACAACCTCGGAGGGGCCTTTAACGTTTTGCTTTCTGCATCTGCTTCAGCGGATGCGACCAAGCTGACTGTGTCTCCTGCGCTTACCAGCGCACAATCAGATGCGGCCCAGCGCTCCGGCTTTGTTACTGTTGCCGACAACTCGGGCGCATCGGAAAGAGTGCCGCTCGCACTCGGCGGGATTTCGACGGATGGTATTACTCTGACTTTGGCGCAGGGACTTAAGAACGCATACACAACAGCGAACAGCGCGAGCGTAAAAGGTGGTATCGCTCGCTTCAAATGGTCGCGTGATAACGCTGCCTTTGCCGTAAATGTCACCAACGTTCAGTCAGACAGAGTGACGGTGACTCTCTCAGGACTGGGTCACGACGTAGCTACTGCTTTGCGTGCCGGAGACTTGGTCGAAATCACGGACGACGCAAGCGAACTTGGTCCAGCGAGTGGTCATCTTACAATGCTTGCACAGGATCCTGATCCAGATAATTTCACGGCTGTGCTGACAGACCCCATTCCTGCCAGCTTTTTGTTGCCGGGCACGGTCAGCAGTCCTCCATCTCCAGCGGGCGATCGGCACATGGTTCTGCGCCGCTGGGATGGCGTAGGTGATGCTGCCTCTGTTTACAGCGACGCCGGAACTCCTGGAATGAATCTGGGCGACGGTGTGCGTGTTCAATTCGGAGGCGATGACCTGCGTGCGGGTGATTACTGGCAGTTCACGGCTCGCACTGCCGATGGCTCCATACAACCGCTTCTCGATGCGCCCGCAGCAGGCATCAACCGTTCGCGAACGCCACTTGCTTTAGTGAGCTGGGGACCTCCGCCCCTCAGCAGTCCTCCTGCGCCCGCTGGCTCCGTCGCGATGAATGTGACGAGCTGCCTGCCGGTCTTTCCGGCACTCATCAATTTTCCACCGATCGATCAGGGCTTCCACATCGTCGGCATATCGACAGTGGATCCCCAGAATAATACTTCGCAGCTTTTCAACGACAGCAATGTGCAGGTGAATTCATTTGCCGGAATCAATGTGCAGTGTGACGCGAATGTAGATCCGGCAAGCATTGCACGACCTACATGTTTCGTCACGGTGGAATATCCCATTTTTTTCGGAGACGCATCTGGAGCAGGTGCTTACTTCCCAATTGTCCTGGGAGGGACCGTCAGCTCCAGTGGCAGCGTCATCTCCTGGAAAGCTGGTTCTCAGGCTCAGACCGTTCTGACCCAGCTACTTTCAGCTTCGCCGAATGAAAGAGGTTTGCTCGCGCATCTGATCGTCAAAGGCAACTCTATTTGGTCGCAGGACGATCCGACGGTGTTTCTGGATGGCGAAGCCTTCGGCCAACCTCCCCAAGGTGGCAATACCAGCATCTCTTTGCGTCTGCCCAGTGGTGACCAGCGGCGCGGTGGCGATTTCGACGCATGGTTCTGGGTAGTGGCTGCGCCCTCATTCATCACGGGGATTCAAGCCAGTCCTCCGAGCCCAATCAACATTGGCGACACAACCACGATCACCATGACATTGAGTTCGCAGGCTCCAGCTAATAGCAGCATTACGTTGACTCTTGATAATGCCAACGTGGCCATCACCGGGGAAGTTGCCGGATCGCCTCCGTCGTTCACTGTGACAGTTCCAGTACAGGCCGGCTCCACTGCTGCGACTGTGACTGCAACCGGAGCAGTAGCGGGTTCCACAAACATATCCGCAGCATTTGGTGGACAAACTGTGGCCCTAACGATGAGTGTGCAGCCGACGCCCGTTTTGACAGGGCAGCTCGGACTGAACCCTGGCGCGGTATTTGTAGGTGGTTCTTCGACTGGCACAGTTACCATCAGCAGTCCGGCTCCCCAGAAGGGACTGGTCGTCAGCCTGTCCTCCAACAATACAAACGTTGCGCAGGTCTCGAGCGACAGTATCACTGTGCCTGCCGGCGCCACATCAGCAACCTTTACTGTTACCGGTTCAAGTCCGGGAAGTGCGACGATTTTTGCAGCTGCCGGTATAACACTCTCAGCCTTGTTCACTGTGGTACAGAGAAAAACAAAGACAGAGGGGAAAGAGAACCCTGAAAAAATAGGGGCCGAAAAAGTAAACGGGCGAGAGATTCTTCCTGAGATCAGAATGCCCGACAAAGTACTTTCAAGCGGCAGGTCTGCCGCAATAGCCAAAGTTTCGTTGTCGGGTCCTAGTAGCACTTCAACAGGCGCAGCATTTATTCGCATGGAGGAGCGGCCTCCAGTGGGAGAAACAGTGCTCAGCCCGATCAAACCAGATCAGAAAGCCGAAGGCGCGGATAGTTTTGTAACTGCTGCTCCGCCTTCGATTCCGATAAAGCCGAGAGCTGCTGAACCGGTGACGAATCAGAAACCAACGGAAAAACCGCTGACTGCGGAGAAAGGATTCATGGCAGAGAACTTGGCAGACAGGCCATTGCAATAGAGAGATTTATGCTGATCATTCTTGCAAAACAGGAGGACGAGATTGCCGCATGGCTTGCTCATCGTTGGCAGAGTCACAATGCTGTGCTGGTTTCGGCGGCTGATCTCTCCACGAGTGGATGGAGCCTTCATCTTGCTTCTCCTGGCAAATCCAGAGCGTGTGTAGGAGGTCGCGATATCCGGAATGAAGAGATAAACGGCGTGGTGACTCGCATCCCACGCGTGGGAAGCGAAGACCTGGAACATATTGTGTCATCGGATCGGCGATACGTCGCTGCGGAAATGACGGCATTTCTCCTGGCGTGGCTTTCCAGCCTTGCGTGTCCCGTATTGAATCGACCTACTCCCAGCTGCCTAGGGGGCCCGATCTGGAGAGACGAAGAATGGGTCCATCTTGCCAGTCGGCTGGGAATCCCTGTCATGCCGGTTCGCAGGAAAACTCCTGACGATGTACCTTTGCCGGAAGTAGAATCCGCGTGCGCTGTGACGGTAGTTGGTGAAGCTTGCTTGGGCAATGCCGCAGAGCCGCTCATCAAGTATGCTCGAAAGCTGGCGAAGGCTGCCGGAACGGATTTGCTGTCGGTTCGGTTCACTGGTTCTGAGGCGGACAGCGCATTCGTGAGCGCCAGCGTGTGGCCCAACTTATCATCGCCTGAGACTGCTGACGCCGTCTTACAGTGTCTGCTGGAGAAATCTGTATGCTAGTTCTGCTTTGGGGGCTGGACGGCGATTCTCCTCTCTCGGAGGTGCGTGATCAACTCAATCTGCTCGATGTTCCGACGAAGTTTGTAGACCAACGTCGTGTGCTGGAAACAGAAATTGAACTTGTTGTCGGTGAAACCGTTGAGGGCTGCATTCGCATCGGAAATGACAGTATCGATCTGGGCGAAGTTAGTGCAATGTACGTGCGCTGCTATGAGTCGGCGCGTTTGCCGGAGATTGCAGCCACCGGTCCGGATAGCGCCGCCAAGCAACATGCCATTCAAGTGGACGATATCCTGGCCTCCTGGTCGGAGCTCACCTCAGCTCTGGTAGTGAATCGCTTCACCGCTTCGGCTGCGAATGGCTCGAAGCCTTATCAACTAGAGCAGATTCGCGGTCTTGGCTGGGGCGTTCCTGAGACTCTGATTACGACTGATGCAGACGAGGCACGAGCGTTCTGGAAGTATCACGGCGAAGTCATCTATAAGTCGGTAAGCGGAGTCCGCAGTCGTGTCTCGCGGCTGCGCGCAGAGCATGCCGATCGCTTCGCAGATCTCTCATCATGCCCCACGCAGTTCCAGCAATACATTGCCGGTGTCGACTATCGGGTGCACGTGGTCGATGATAAAGTTTTCGCCTGCGAAGTACGGTGTAGTGCCGACGACTATCGCTATCCAGAGAATGGAGCTCCAGATATTCGGGCCTGTACTTTCACACCCGATCTTGAAGAAAAATGCAGGCAGATGGGCGCAGCTATGAACCTTCCGCTTGCCGGGATTGATTTGCGCCGCACCCCGCAGGGCGAATGGTATTGCTTTGAAGTGAATCCTTCGCCCGCCTTCACCTACTATGAACAGATTACCGGTCAGCCGATTAGCCAGGCTGTGGCGTTGCTTCTGGCTAACGCGGCGCCGGAGTACATGCCTGAGGCCAGACATGGAGCCACGAGTGGTTCGGGTCGCTGCGGAATAAAGGGTTGAATATGGCTCCGATCCGAAACATCTTCGCGTGCCTGGTGCACGAAAGCCCTGAATGCGTCATCGACATGGTTCGCAATCTGCACTTCCTGGATCCATTCTCTGTCATTCTGTTGTACGACGGTGGTCGCACGCTGGACCTGCTCAACACCGGATTTCCGTTTGAATCATACGGTGCGATTGTGCATCCTTCCCCAAGACCAATGGAGTGGGGACGCCTTCACGATTTTGCTCTGGATTGTATGCAGTTTGCGCTGAACGAATTACGATTCGACACCCTCACCATTGTGGATTCGGATCAACTGGCGACACGACGTGGCTACTCGGAATACCTGACAGCATCTATTGGTGGACGCAAAAGGCTTGGGATGCTTGGAAGCTCACCCCAGGTTCAGCACCATACTACGGCACATGCACCGTCCCAAACAGCATTCAAGGAAATTGAACTATGGCGTCCATATCTGCGGCGCTTCCCTCAAGGCGAGCAAAAGTTTGTACATTGGACCTTCTGGCCTTCCACGGTATTTACCAGTGAAGCGGCATGGAATCTTACCAGGCTATTCGCTACTGATCGGGAGCTGTCTTCGATCATGTCGCGATCCGAAATCTGGGCAACCGAAGAGTTGATTTTTCCGACACTGACGGCATTGCTTGGGTATGAAATCGCGGTCAATCCATGCAGCTACGACTTTGTGAAGTACAAAACGGACTACACCTCGGCGCAGCTGGACGCAGCCCTGAGTCGTGAGGACGTTTTCTGGGTCCATCCTGTTCCACGCCGGTATGACGATCCGGTGCGCAAACATATCCGTGAGAGGGTGGGGCATCATCTAACTCCAATTTGGACCAACATAGGGGACGCAATGCGCAAATTGAAACCGAGGAACGACACAGGCGTTGTCTTGTCTATTCCGATTTTGAAAAAGATTAAGAAAATCGAGGGCTGGTTGAATGAAGAGGAGGCTGATCTGCTTCTCGCCACCTGCAATCGTGCGGTCTCATCTCTTCCGGCTGAGTCTGCTGTAGTAGAGATCGGCAGTTTCCATGGGCGTTCTACGGTAGTCCTGGGGAGCGTGGTGCAGTCGTTGGCGGCACGGACTAAAGTGTATGCGATTGATAGCCACGAAGGCGTCGTGGGCGCTGCTGGTTGCAATACGGGGGTCATGTCGTTGGGTTCGACACTCGAGGTGTTTCGTCGAAATATCGCCGCGAACGCCTTGACGTCTGTGGTTGAAACCGTGGTGAAACGCTCCTACGAAGTGACTTGGGACAAGCCAATTGCGCTTCTCTTTATCGATGGTCTTCACGACTATGAGAACGTCTCTCGAGATTTTCATCACTTTGAACCTTGGGTAACAGCGGGCGGGTATATCGCATTCCATGATTATGCTGAGTACTATCCCGGCGTGAAGAAATTCGTAAACGAGATAGTTGCTCTGCCCCAATTTGAGGTGGTTCATCATGTTGAGAGCATGATCGTCATTCGCAAGTCGGCGTCAAGCTCAGTTGAGATAACAAGCTCAGCGGGCCTTCCGGCAACAGCGAAAACCTGGGTCGGCCCCGTACCGCTAGCATCATGCATCATGCCCACCGCAGACAGGCGGTCGCTGGTCCCCCAGGCCATTCATCATTTCCTGCGTCAGGATTACCCGAACAGGGAACTAATTATTCTCGACGACGGGGCAGACAGCGTTGCTGATCTTATTCCTCAGGATTCACGCATACGTTATCTTCGTCTTGATCGAAAATTCTCCATGGGCGTAAAGCACAACATGGCGTGCGAGATGGCTCATGGCGAAATCATCGTCCACTGGGATGATGATGATTGGATCTCTCCGCAACGCATCTCATATCAGGTGGGCGAATTACAAGAGCAGGCGATGAAAACGTCAATGGATACGCTTTGCGGCCTTTCTCGTGTCATGTTTTATGAGCCGCGCGCGCAGCGGGCCTGGGAGTATCAATATCCCGGAGGTCGTCCCTGGGTGCTGGGCGCCACCTTCTGCTATTACAAGCAGTTCTCGGAGCGACATCGCTTTCCCGACATGAATGAAGGCGCGGACACTACATTCGTCTGGAATTTGCAAAATACCTACGTCCGTGCTCACCCTGACCATACTTTCTATGTGGGAACTGTGCACGCACACAATACAAGTACAAAGCGGACCGAAACGATTGGCTGGCGGTCATTGTCGAATGAAGATGTGCGTGGCCTCATGGATACAAGGGACTGGTCATTTTATGAAAGCTTCCCATCCTGGTCCTGACTTCAGAGAATTTCCCACATCGGGTAAAGACGCGCGTGCCCGGGAGCAATGTGCCCTAATTCCCAGTCCCTGAGTTCCTGGATGCTGTAGGCATGTTGCTGATGCCCACATGCCAACGTCGAGTTCACCGCAAGATTGACTGGGAAATGTCATAACTGTCAGTCTTGCAGCCACTCCATTCAGTAGTAATCAACTTCCTGTCAATCGGATGCGCCCACGCGGCAACAAAACGGTAGAGACGCAACTTCGAATATCTGCTTCGTGCTTCTCCCAGGAAGAAATGACAGTGCGATGACAAAATCGTGACAAATTACTATCTAGTTATGGGTAACATGAATTCCATTCGGCGCGCCTCTCGTTACGAGACAGCAAGTCCTCGTACTTGTGATTTTTGCTCCCAAGTATGGAAATGCGGCGGATCGGCCCTGGAATATTGACAATTTCTCGCATGGCTGAATCGCCTACCAATAATGGCAAGTCTGCCATCTTGTGATAAGACCTCTTTGGTTCTACTGTTGAGATGCATTTGAAACTGCTCATTTTACCGAGATCATGAGGATAAATTCATGAAGGAATTTCGAGGGCAAAAGATTTATGTTCGATGTATGCACACGTGTGTATAATTGCATGCACACGTGTGCTAAGCTATCGCCTCTCGATTGAAGAGCGCGTCATTCCGGGCCTTTGATCCATGTGTCCTAATCCTTATCAGCATGGATCGACCTAGTGAAAAGGAATTGGAGGATTGAAGTCGATGGTTTTCTCGCTCGAGAGCGCTGCCACCAATAGTGACAATACAGCTACCGATGCACTGTTCAGTACCTTGTACGCCGAACTGCACCGCCTTGCGAAAAGGGAATTAGCCAGACAATGGAATCCGCTGAGTCTAAGCGTTACTACGCTTTTGCACGAGGCTTACCTGGACATGGTGTCGCGCGACGACTTATCTTTTCCCGACCATGCGCGCTTTATCGGATATGCAGCACGTGTAATGCGCGGACTCATTGTCGATCACGCCCGGAATCGCAACGCCACAAAGCGTGGCGGAGAATACGACATTACTTCGCTCGAAGTTGACGTGGCTGCGGATTCTTCTGACGCAAAAGAGCTATCCATCATCAGTGATGCGATGGACCAACTCGCTGACGTCGAACCTGAGCTCGCCGAAGTAGTTGACTTAAAGTTTTTCTGCGGATTTTCGTTCGGCGAGATTGCTGCAATGAAGAAGCTGTCGGAGCGCACTGTGCAGAGAAGGTGGGAAAAGGCGCGCATCTACCTCCACCAGGGTGTTAGTAATAAGTTTTCGTTCTGAGGAGCGGTAACGCTTATGCTCAGCCCGGATGAATGGCATGCCTTAAGTCCTCACTTGGATAAAGCTCTTGAGATGAACGATGAAGAGCGCTCGATCTGGCTGTCCTGGCTGCGCTGTCGGGATCCGGACGTCGCAGGCCGGCTTGAAGCACTCTTATTCGAACACAGGGTTCTGGACGAAGAGGGTTTTTTAGAAAGACGTTCTGTCGAATGGCCGCGTGATTCGTCCCCGGCTGGCCAAACTGTTGGAGTCTACGAGTTGCTCTCGCAGATCGGTCGAGGCGGTATGAGCAGCGTCTGGCTCGCGGATCGAGTTGACGGCCGATTTGAGCGGCAAGTCGTTGTCAAGTTCCTCAACATTGCCTTGATGGGAAAGGTCGGTGAGGAGCGATTCAAACGCGAGGGCAGAATACTTGGGCTCTTAACTCATTCAAATATCGCCGAATTGATCGACGCGGGTGTTTCGCAAACCGGCCAACCGTATCTAGTTCTTGAGTATGTCGAAGGTGATCATATTGATCATTATTGCGATCGTCGCAAGCTTGCCATCCAGGCGCGCATCCGACTCTTCCTTGATGTGCTGGCAGCTGTGGCGCAGGCACATGTCAACCTGATCGTACATCGAGACCTCAAACCTTCAAACATTCTGGTGCGAAATGACGGGCAAGTGAAGTTGCTTGATTTCGGCATTGCGAAGTTGCTGGAAAACGAGGAGGAGGCTGGCCTGCCAACAGAGCTCACCGTAGAAGGCGGCCGAGCCATGACGCCAGAATACGCGGCTCCCGAGCAACTGAAGGGTGAAGGGGTTACAGCGGCTACAGACATTTACGCGTTGGGTGTGTTGCTTTGTCGATTGTTGACGGGACAGCATCCGACGGGCACAAGTCCTTCAACTCCCGCTGATTTGATTAAGGCTATCGTAGATACCGAGCCGATACGTCTCTCGGACGCCGTGACTTCGCGGAAGCCAAATAGCGAGATTGCCATTTCAAACGCTGCCAAGCGTTCCTCTACCCCAGATAAGCTCCGCCGGCTCCTGCGCGGAGATCTTGACACGATTGTTGCCAAAGCACTCAAGAAAGAGCCGAAAGAGCGCTACCCGTCCGTTACAGCCTTCGCTGACGATCTGCGCCGATACTTAAAGAGCGAACCGATCAGCGCGCGACCTGACACTCTCGCCTATCGCTTGGCGAAGTTCGTGCGTCGGAACCGCGCCGCAGTGGCTCTGGCGATGCTAGCGGTTGTCGCCACGGCTGCCGGTGTGATTGGCACTCTGATTCAGGGCAATACGGCACGTGCAGAACGGGACTTCGCGTTTGGACAGCTGTCGCGGGCGGAAGCAGTCAATGATCTCGATCAATTTCTCCTCTCCGATGCGGCACCTTCAGGCAAGCCTTTTACCGTGAATGACCTGCTGATACGCGCGGAGCATATTGTAGAACGGCAACAAAACAAGCAAGATCCACAACGTGTAGAGATGCTTATTTCTCTTGGCCGTCAGTACAACGTACTGGACGAACAAGCTAAGTCACGGCAGCTATTAGGCGAGGCGTACGATCTCTCTCGCGCCTTGACCGATCACTCCGTACGCGCGCGAGCATCGTGTGCACTGGCGAGTGCACTCGCCTTGACGGGCGAACACGTCCGCGCTGAAGCATTGGTCCAAGAAGGACTTCGGGAACTCGGCAAGGAATCACGGCTTGCACCCGACCAGATGTTCTGTCTCATCCGGGGCACCGAAGTTGCACGGGAGCGTGGCGATTCACGAGAAGCAGTCGCGCGGGCAGAGGCAGCTCAAAAGACGCTGAAACGGCTACCTTTCGAATCTGGACTCGCAACTTCGCAACTTCTCATAGATATGGCGGAGTCATACCGCTACGCGGGTAGATACGAAGAAGCGAATGCTGCTTTCGCACGGGCATCCGCGCAGTTGACTGCGCTTGGGCGGGACGAGACACAGACCGCGGTAACACTTCTAAACAATTGGGGCACACTACTCGTTCTAGCTGGGCGTCCACGGGACAGCGAGATTGTTCTCCGCCGTGCGATCGAGATCAGCCGCGCTGGTCAGACGGAAGATGCTGTGGCACCGATGCTCCTGGTCAACTATGCTCGCTCACTACGCGAGTTACATCAGTTCAGCAAGGCGGCAGACTATGCCGAACGCGGCTACGCGAAGGCGCAGCAATCGGGTGCTCAGGTAGTGATTGGTCAATCCCTGTTGCTCCGTGCGCTGATCTATACGGACCAGCGGGACCTTCAACGGGCAACGGCGATGCTGGACGAAGTAGAGCCAAGGCTGCGGCATGGTCTTCCCACAGGACATATCGCCTTCGCCACACTTGCATCAGATCGAGCGCTCATTGCCCAAGCTCGCGGGGACTTGCAAGCGGCGCTAGAGCATTCGAATGAAGCGGTAGCCATCTCGGAAGCGGCCATGAAAGCGGGCCGTCTTGGCGGCGACTATCTGCCTGTTTTTCTTGTCCGCCGATCCGACGTTGAACTTCTACTCGGTCATTCCGAGCGGGCTGAAGCGGATGCTGATCGAGGGTTGCGTATGTTGCAGGCATCCGCTCAGGCAGGAATGTTCTCGAGCACGCTTGGACACGCCTATCTTGTATTAGGGCGGGCACTGCAGGCCCAGCGGAGAAGCGAGGAAGCTCACGCCGCGTTTCTTGCGGCGGCGGAACACTTGCAGAGTGCTCTTGGTCCTGATCATGCCGACACCCGTAGCGCTGTGCAGTTGGCAGAATCAGAATCAGTTGAACCAGCACCTTCCCGGTGATTCGACGTTTGCTCTCAGACTTGTAAGCCTTTCCTTCCCATTTCCATTTCCACGAACTTCGGAGAAATGAAGAACACTTGACCTAAGTTTGGATTTGTCTCGCGATGCGCTCGATAGCGTGATGGGATGAGAGGATCGCGCCTTCCTGCCAGGCTACAAGATGAGAGAGGTGATCTCCAGCGAAGTACGTGCGGCCCTGCGGTATTTCAAGTTGAGCGTAAGCAGCATCGCATTCGGAATGGCGGTTATTCGCAAACGCGCCAAGTGAATAGGGAATCCGCGACCAACTGACATAGATGGGCTTGGTAAGCAAATGGGAGCGCCCGGGGTGCAGCTTCTCCACCGCTGCACGCGACGCCCCAAGCTTGGCTTGCATGGATGGAAGAGTGCCAAAGGCCGTGGGTTTGCCCGTGAGATCGTCGCGCTCGATATTGAAGCCTGCTATGACAACTCCGTTTTCGGAAAACATCTTGTCAGTGGGATACCAGATCAGGTCGACAGTATCCTTGAGAAATGAGATTCCGCCATAGATATTGTTCTCCTTCTCCCAGAAGCGCGGCGATTCCCACGCGATCTTATATTGAGCCGTCATAGGCATACCTGTAAAAGCCCTTCGCGTCTCGGGAGAGAAGTTGTTTTTTGTCTGCGCAAGGACAGCAATGGGTATGGTGCAGATACAGAAGTCCGCCATGATTGTCCGAGGCGTACCAGACTTTGAGTAAGCGACCGTTACCCCACTGTCGCTCGTGATGATCTCGGTGACCGGACTGCCGTAATGGATGAGATTGCCGAGAGACCTTGCGAAGGCATGGGGAATGCGATCCATCCCGCCGATAGGTTGGAACATAGTAGCTTGCCAATCAATCTGTTCCTCATAGAACTCTCCTTTTGAGAAATCGGCGGCGAGAAGTTCACTTAGGCTGAGAGGCTTGCGCAGGACGGATTGCGCTGGGCCCGCTCCACGTGGTGTTGTGAAGCCTGCACGCGTGGTGCCGACGTATTTACCTCCGGCGTTAAGATCGCCGAAGCCATGAAGAAAGTCAATTAGACGGGCGGACTCTTCTTTCGACAGTTCATCGTCCAGTGTGTGTCGATTAAGCGCTTTGGTGAGGAGCTCGGCAAGATATCCGCGAGTGTCATGGACAACCTGACGCTGCTGGACGGCGTTGCCGTCGTTGAGAGTATCGGCCTGCATCAAAGCTGAGCGGGAAGTATTGACCTCGACTTCAAGGGGAACGCCTAACTCACGGCAGTAGCCGAGCAGATGAGTATGAATGGAGGGGATGCGGGCGGGACCGGCGTTGAAATAGCTGCCGTCCAGCCAGTCGCAGTTCTGCACAATGCCATCGGTGAATTGCACTTGGCTGCCATTACGGATCGTCCAGTTACGGCCCCCAGGGCGCTTGCGGGATTCGAGGATTGTGCATTCGAAGCCTACCTTGCGGAGCTCATAGGCAGCGACAAGGCCAGCGATTCCAGCACCCAGGATGACTACTCTCTTTCCTTTGCCGAAGCTGGCGTCGAGTTGCGGCAGCATAGAGACGCCAGGAGCGGCGATAAGTCCGAGGGCCCGCATTGTGCTGAAAGCAGCGGAATAGCCGCCGATCTGGGCCATGCGTTCGATGAAAGATCGCCGAGTCAAGCTCATAAGTACTCCGTGAAAACAGAATGTTTAGTGTGGTGCAATCGGAAATGGAGAGTTATGTCTGCTCGGAGCCGGCGCCTGCTCCAATTCGCCAAGATACTTCAGCGCATCTACATAAAGATCATCGGGTCCGCAGTCGTCAGGGGCCTCAACGTTGCGCGCTCACTTCGCATAAAGGCTACCTTTGGCACTCATTTGTCGGGGAGCAGTACACAAGTCAGACGATTCAAAATACTTATCGCGATCCTTGATGCGCTCTATCTCGATCACGATCAACCATGTTCATTCTGTCTTGCCAATGCAGTGATCTGTTTCATTTTGAAAGCCCTACTTTTTCTAAGGGCGCATGAATGCGTCGGTTCTCCGGTAGTCTAAAGACTTGGGGGAGTCCTACGGAGACAGCGGTTCAAACGCCGCCTGAGCTGCGCCCTCATTTGTAATATCGGAACCGGCAAGAAGAAGACGACAATCGGAAGTAAAAACATATACGAATTTAAACGTGATCAAACCTCATCGGGGGCCAGTTTGCCCCAAAAACTTTGATCCCGTCGCTGCGGTATTGA
>DATHQH010000083.1:0-4693 GCA_035482895.1 Alloacidobacterium sp.
ACCAGGCCGCCCTTCATATCGTTGACGCCCGGCCCAATCGCAATATGCCCATTCACGGTGTAGGTCTGGAAGGGGCTGTCTTTCTCGAAAACCGTGTCCATGTGGCCGATCAACAGCATGCGCTTGCCGCATTTGCCCGGCTCTGGGCAGGGGTGTTCGGCCACTAACGCTCCCGCACGCTGAACCTCGTCCATAGGGACCCACTGGACCTTGAACCCCAGCCCTTCGAGCTGCGGCATCAGCATCTTGCCTACGGCACGTACACCCTCCAGATTGTGCGTTCCGCTGTTGATGTCCACCAGCTTTTCGAGAAACGCATCCGCCACCGGCTGGTTCGCGTCGACGTATGCAACGATCGCCTTCTCTGCCGGTGAAAGTGTCTGCGCTGAGGCGGTCGCAGCCAGGGCTGACGCCAGAAAAAGTAGAAACATGTTTCGCATGATGGGAAAGGATAGCATCGAAGCGTGCATAGGAAACTGGCTCAGATGTTGAGAACAATTCTTACTGGACTCGTGCTCTTGGCCACAATCTGCGCAGCTCAGAATCGCGGACCGTATCTCGGCTTCGACAAGAACAACTATCCCGGCGACGACTTGCTTCCTACCCTGCACAGGACCTTCGCATATACCGGCTTCTGGTTGAACAATCCTCCGGGAATGACTTCGAATCCCTGGGCCAGCAAGCGGGCGGTTCTCCAGGAAGCAGGCTTCGGATTTCTGATTCTCTTTAACGGCCGCCTTGACTCACAACTAAAAGGACAGGATGCAATCGCGCTCGGCACGGCCGATGCCAAGGCAGCAGTCCGGGCCGTACAGCGCGAAGGCTTTCCTTCGCATGTCCTCATTTTTATCGACCAGGAAGAGGGCGGCAAACTGTTGCCCGAGCAGGCGGCGTATCTGGACGCCTGGTTTGCAGGCGTGGTCAGAGCCGGATTGCGCGCCGGCATCTATTGCTCCGGGATCGATGTGGAGGATGGCAAGAGCGTCATCTCCACATCAAAAGACATAGCGGCGCGCTTTCCCGAAGTAAAGCAATGGATCTTCAACGACCGATGTCCGCCGTCGCCCGGCTGCGTCGCCAAAGCTGGCAATCCGGCCAAAGGCGGAATCGAGAACGCCCTCGTCTGGCAGTTTGCGCAGTCGCCTCGATCGCAGTTCGCCGTTTCCTGTAAAGTTGGCTATGCTGCCGACAACAACTGCTATGCGCCAGGCCTGTCGCAATCTGATAAGACAATGCTTGACATGAACACCAGCAACGAAGCAGACCCCTCTGTGGGCCGGTAGGGGGCGCATTGGCGACCAAGGGGACAGACACGCTATACTGACGCGTTTGCTATGAAGATTCTTGTATGCATCAAGCAGGTCCCGCAAAAGGACGCTCCGCTTAAGCTGAACGATGACGGCACGTGGATTCGCGAGGACGTCTCCTATGAAGTCAACGAGCCGGACGCCTATGCACTGGAAGAAGCTTTGCGCCAGAAGGAAAAGCATGGCGGCGAGGTGACGGTGATCACTGCCGGACCGGCCCGAGCGTCGCAAGTGCTCCGCGAGGCGCTGGCCAAGGGCGCGGACAGGGCTATTCATCTGGAAGACGACAAATTCGTCCGGCTGGATTCCGCCAACACGGCGCGCGCCATCGCCGCGGCTGCAGCCGAGGAGAATTTCGACCTCATCGTCACCGGTCTCCAGTCGGACGATTACGGCTGCGCGCAGACCGGCGTCCTGCTGGCTGAGATTCTGGGCCTGCCCCACGCCACCATCATCATCGGCATCGAGAAGACGGATGACGGCCTGCATCTCAAGCGCGAATTAGAGGCAGGGCATTACCAATTCATCGATATGAAGATGCCTGCCGTGCTGACCATTCAGAGCGGTATCAACAAGCTGCGCTATGCCACACTGATAGGCATAAAGCAGGCGAAGATGAAGCCCATGCGCAAGGTAGGTTGGTCTGACATCGAGGCCAAACTGAGCAAGAACCAGCAGGAGATCGAACGCCTTTACATTCCCCAAAAACAGAAGAAGACGGAAATGATTCAGGGGTCGGCAGGTGAGGCGGCACGAAAGCTGGTTGAGTACTTGAAAAATGAAGCTCGCGTGATTTAATGGCATAGGAGGCGTCGCAGCGTCTGGCAATGCCTGTCACGAGAGAAAGGGTCAGGAGAGAAGGACACCATGGCAAATTTGACGATACCTGCAGAAGAGCGCGGATTGACACCCGAGCAGGTCGAAACCATAGACAAGCGCCGCCAGTGGGGGCTGACCTTTCAGGTGATCTCCGGACAACTCGCCTTCTTTGCCGTACTGCTGACGCTTTGGACCGGCCAGGACCTGACCTATTCGCCGCGCGGGGTGCATCCCATGTTCTATTACAACGTGCTTACCGGCGTGCTGGCGGTGATCTTCGGTATTTACGGAACCTATTTGAAGCGGGGCTCACAGGAGTTCTGACTCAGCATCCAGCTGCACAATGATCTGGCAGGGCTTCGGCCCTGCCTTACGTTTGAGAGGAAGCAATGGCGGACAGCATTCTGGTGGTTGCGGAGCAGCGCGAGGGAAAGCTGAACCGGGTTTCGCTTGAGACGATCGCGGCGGCCCAGGCGATCTCGAAAAATACAGGCTGGCAGGTCGAAGTCGTACTGCCCGGCCAGGGCGTAGCCGCTCTCGCTCAGGAGCTGGCTCAGAAGGCCGCCGCCAAAGTCTACGCGCTTGAAGCGCCGGCCCTCGAAGCTTATACATCCGACACCTACGTCCACGCGCTGAAAGGCTTTATTGGGGACAAGCAGCCGAAGCTGGTGCTCTTTCCGCATACGTACCAGGTTCGCGACTTTGCGCCACGGTTGGCGCTGGGGCTGGACCGGACGCTCATTTCAGACACCGTCGGCTACAAACACCAAGGTGGTAAGCTGCTGTTTACGCGGCAGATGTTTCAGGGGAAATTTGCCGCGGATGTTTCGTTTGCGGGAGAAAGTCCCTGGCTTGCGACCATCCAGATTGGGGCTTTCCGAGGCGATCAGGCTGAAGCCGGTTCGGCACCTGTCGAAAATGTAACCGCTGCGGTTGCGGATGGTCCGGCACGGGTGACTCCGCATGAAGTTTTTCAGGAGGCGAAGCAGGCGGTCGATCTGTCTCAGGCCGAAGTCATCGTCGCCGTGGGGCGCGGCATCAAGGAACAGAAAAATCTCTCGCTGGCGGAAGAGCTGGCGAAGACGCTTGGCGGAGAAGTTGCTGCGTCCCGCCCCATCTGCGACAACGGCTGGCTGCCGCTCGAACGGCAGATCGGGTCGTCGGGGCAGACGGTCGCTCCGAAGCTCTACTTCGCGCTGGGTATCAGCGGGGCCATCCAGCACATCGTCGGAATGAAGGGCTCGCGAACCATCGTCGCCATCAACAAGGATGCTGAGGCTCCGATTTTCGAGATCGCCGATGTGGGCATTGTGGGAAATCTCTTCGATGTAGTGCCTGCTGTGACGGAAGAGATCAAGAAGGCGAGAGCGTAGCAAACTGCTTTCATGTTTGTTGTCGGGCTTTGAATCGTCGAGCCTTCATCCGGTTGCCACAGATTTTCATATCGCACCATCTTCTGGTGTGGTTCTTGCTGGTGTCCAGGAAGAGCCACCGGCACTCTGGACTAGCGCACGCTCGCACGCTGCGCACCTCTGTGGATGTCATCAGCTGGGATGCGCTCAGTGACATTAACCAAAGAGGAAGCTCAGCTGCCTCGGTCGTCTCCGACCACTCCCACGCCAGACTTGAATCCTCCCAATAGAGTGTTTGATGGGCATGTACCGCTTTGAAGTATTGCTCCAGTTTTCCGACTGATGCGGCAGAGGGAATCCACCCATCCAATCCGGCATAGAAAACCTCAGCTATGACCTCGCGAAGCTCGGTGCAGTTCTTCAGTACCTGCGCGCCTCTGCCGCTGCCTACGCTTCGCATGAGCTGTTGCCCCTGTGTCGGGGTCAATAGTTTCGATTGCTCAGCAAACCGAAGAAGATCGTCGTAGCTTTTCAACAATTCTTCAGGTCCGGCCTCGCGGAAGCGCCAGTCCAGCGTGTTGATGAAATCAAGCGTCGGGTGGGCTGCAATCAATTGAAAAACTGGATATGGGCTGGCTTTGCTCATCACCTCAAAATAACCCTCTAAATCATATTGACAGGTTACCATGAGCACTGTAAATATAGTAACCATCTATGGCGAATACAACGGTTATCCAACCGCAGACGAGCACCCCATCTAGGCTGTTTGATATCCGCGTCGTGTCGGCCTTCTTCGCGATCTACGTTCTTTGGGGAACAACATTCCTAGCCATCCGGATAGCCGTACAGGAATTACCGCCACTCTTTGCAGCTGGAACGCGATTCTTCATAGCAGGGGCTGTGCTTTACGGTTTCGTGCGCCTTAGACAGCATTCCCGGCCAACAACGACTCAATGGCGTAGCCTCGCGATCCTAGGGCTCCTCATGTTCGTTGCCGAGTATGGGCCTTTATTCTGGGCGGAGAAATATGTCCCGTCCGGAATCGCATCTGTCCTCGAAGCGACGCTTCCGCTCATCACGATCGTGCTGGAGGTTTTCGTCTTTCGACTACAGCGGTTTGGCTGGAGTCTTTTTGTTGCTACATTGCTGGGTTTCTGCGGAGTCGGAGTGCTGCTGCTCCAGGGCGGGGAGCAACACGTCGGTGTGCTCCCCTGC
>DATHQH010000084.1:0-13865 GCA_035482895.1 Alloacidobacterium sp.
AGCAGGGCTCGCTCTATCCGGCTCTTCACCGGCTCGAAGATCGTGGTTGGGTCTCTTCCTATCGGGGTGCAAGCGAAAACAATCGCAAAGCAAAGTTCTACGAACTCACAGCTCCAGGCCGAAGACAGCTGGTCGCCGAAGCAGGGCGTTGGCGGCAGATTGTCGAAGCCATCGGCCGCGTCATGGGCGAGAACCTCGATTAGGAGAGCAGAGATGAACCTGAAGCGATTCTTCATCAAACGGAAGCGGGACGCCGAGCTGGTACGCGAAATCGAAGCGCATATCGCGCACGAAATCGATGAATATCTCGCGCGTGGCTTATCGTCTGAAGAAGCGCACCGTCAGGCATATCTCAAGTTCGGCAGCCCGCGCCGCGTGCGAGAAGCGGAGTGGGAATTCAACACCCTCCGTTTCTTCGACGATCTCTGGCGCGACTTCCGATACTCCGCCCGCACGCTGTGGCGCACGCCTGGCTTCGCTCTCGTCGCTGTCATCGTTATGGCGCTCGGCATTGGCGCCAACACCGCGATCTTTACGGTGGTCCGCTCCGTGCTGCTCAAACCCCTGCCCTTCAAAGATCCCGACCGCCTGATCCAGCTTTATGAAAAATCTGCTGATAACCGCCACCTTTACAACTACGTTGCCGGCGGCATGTACGCCGCGTGGAAGAAGCAGGCACCCAGCATCGAACAGATGGGCATCTACGGCACCCGCAGCGTCAATCTTTCCGATAACGGTGGTGAATTGCCCGAACGGGTTCGTTATGCTGACGGCTCGTGGGATCTTTTCTCCACACTCGGCGTCGCGCCTGAAATCGGCCGCTTTTTCACCTCTTCCGAAGACAGCCCACAAGGTGCAGCCACTGTCGTCTTAACGCACAGTCTGTGGGAGCGGCGCTATGGAAGCGACCGCAATATTCTCGGCAAGACGATCCAGCTCAACTCACACCCCTATACCGTCATCGGCGTCCTGCCGCCTTCATTTAGTTATCCGGACCCTCATATACAGATTTGGACCGCGATCTTCCACGAAGAAGATCCGCACCAAATGCCAAGAGCTGACGTTCACAATTACTTTGTTGTTGCACGGTTGCGACCCGGCGTCAGCATGGCACAGGCGTTGAGCGAAATCGATACCTCGACCAAACGCGTCCACATGAGCCACCCCACGCCATTCACCGCAAATGGCGCCAACGTTCGCACGCTGCTCGACGGAGTTGTTCATGAAGCCCGTACGCAGCTTTACATTTTGCTCTCTGCAACCACTTGCATCCTGCTCATCGCCTGCCTCAACGTAGCCAGCCTTCTCGTATCACGCGCAGCGTCGCGTCGTAAAGAAATCTCGATTCGCGCCTCCCTCGGCGGCAGCCGTCTGCGACTGCTGCGCGAGCAGGTAACGGAAAGCCTGGTTCTCGCCATCACTGCAGGTGCTCTCGGTCTTCCACTGGCATGGCTTGGTACGAAATGGCTCATCCATGCACGCCCCGACCTGGCCCGCGTGGACACGGTCCATTTCGACGGAGCTGTTCTTCTCTTTGGACTTGGCATGGTCGTACTCAGCGGCGTTCTCGCGGGCCTGGTTCCAGGCTTTTCTTTCCTGCGCGGCCCGCTGCTTGAGTCCTTGCAGGAGTCTTCGCGCACGAATAGTTCCGGCTCATCTATGGCACGGCTGAGAAAGATTCTGCTCGCCGTCGAAGTCGGCTTCACCGTCGTGCTTCTCACAACCGCAGGGCTCCTGCTCAAGAGCTATCAGAAATTACGCTCGCTTGATCTTGGCTGCGAAACCCGCAACGTGCTTACCATGGGGTTCTTATTGCCCGATGTGCAGTACGACACACCCGCCAAGAAAAGTGCCTTCTTTTCTGAGCTTCTCGATCGATTGCATACGCTGCCCGGCGTGAAGACCGCAGCGCTCGCCACTACGCTGCCCGGTCAGGGCTACGGAGGCGATCAGAGCTTTACCATCCCTGAACATCCAGCCGGAGCTCAGGTCGGCCTGAATGCAATGATGCGCGCTGTCGATCCGGGCTATTTTCGAGCGATCGGGATTCCGTTGCTCAGTGGTCGCGCTTTTGAAGATCGGGAAAGGCTGCAGGCAGGTCAATCAAGCATAATCATTAGCCAATCCCTGGCACGCCAATATTTTCCGAATGAAAATCCGCTGGGCAAACACATGCGCGTCACCATTCAAAAAGAAGCCAACTATGAAATCGTCGGCGTTGTTGGCGACACTCTTTGGAGCCTTACGGAGCCAGCCGGCCCGACCATGTACTTCCCCATTTTGTCCGGCCCATGGTGGTGGTCGTCTATCGCTGTCCGCTCCGATCAGGACGCAGCCACGCTCGCGCTGCCTGTTCAGAAGCTGCTCGCGAAACTCGACCCAAACCTTCCCGTCTCAGACGTCCTGACGATGGATCAATCCATCGGTAAATCCACGCTCGACGCAAACTTCACGTCGATGCTGGTGCTCGCATTCGCCATCATCGCATTGTTGCTCGCAGCCGTAGGCCTATATGGCGTGCTGTCATACCTGATCACGCAGCGCACCGGCGAAATCGGAATTCGCATCGCACTAGGCGCGCAGAGAAGCGCCGTCGTACGGCTGCTGTTGTTCGATGGCCTGACACCTGCGTGGATCGGCCTCGTCCTCGGCTTAGTCGGCAGCGTCTTCACGGTGCAATTCATCCGCAACATGCTCTACGGCACACAACCGCTCGACTGGACGATCTTCGCCACCGTTGCCGCACTGCTGCTGCTCGTGGCTGCAACAGCATGCGCCATCCCGGCATGGAGGGCATCGCGCCTCGATCCTGTACAGGCTTTACGCATGGAATAGACCGATCCCGTTCAAAACACTCGCCGTCGTTCCATCGTGGATGAAAAATTGACGGATAGAAAATGAGTAGGCGTGGGTTTTAACCCGCGCACTCAACACCTAAGAGTAATGCGTAGCCGCTGAGGTAATAGACTCCTCAACTACATCCAATATCTAAGCACGCAGCACAAACCGGAAACGCATGTCCTCGCCGTACCACATGATGTAGTTCGTTCCCCATGCGTTGTTAAAGAGATTGCAGTGCACACCGCCCGAGAGATCCGGCTGCTCTCGCGAAAAATTCAGCGGCGACTTCTCACCGAACGCAATCACCGGAGCATCCACCATCTCCAATCGAAACTCGTCGCTCCCATCTTTGTGATGAATCCCCGGCGAGACAGCATGCAGGTGTCGTCCTCCAGCCACAGCTACATCGAACGGTGATATCCGCTCGCCCGACTTCTCCATCATCCATCCTTGCGGGTCTTTCACAATAGGATTGAAGCTCAACCATATCGCCTCAGGCATCCGTGTCGACGGCTTTTCAAACCAGTAAAAATTCAGATGAATCACCGGTTCGGAATCAGGTAGCAGCAATTCCAGATACGCCTTCTGCGGAAATGCAGCGCGTCCTGAGCCGAATGCCTCGGCATCTTTTACATCGAGACGCGCCAGCACCCGATGCTCATTCTGATCCTTGCTGACATGCAGCTCCGCAAGCACCGGCAGCCACTCCTGGCTCTGCGCGCCGAAGCGTTCAATGTTCGGCTTGCCGAAATCTTTCTTCGCCCAGTCGGCATCGCTGATCACGTAGTTCGCGAAAAAACGCGCGTAATCCTTTTGTGACAGTGTCTGATACGAATAAAGAGCTAGCGGATGCGCTGCCGAAGCCCACTCCCGCCCCGACTTCTTATTGCGCAGTCTGCGAATCGCTCCCGTCTTCGCATCGATGCCTAGAATGAAATGCTTTGTCTCAATATCCTTATCGGCAGAATGCGTTGCCGCGTTTCCAGCCTCAGGCGTCTTCGCTTCGAGACTACGCACCGCTGCCTGCGCCTCGTTCTGCAATGGCGCAGGCAGCGCAGCAATTCCATCGAACAGATTCTCGCGCTTTTCCTGCCAGCTGAACTGGACAACTTTGTAATTCTTCGTATCCAGCATCGTTGCCAGGTCTTTCGGTAGGAGATGGTCAAAGTCCAGCCACGTCTTCGTGTCCGTGCCCCACGTGTGCTCCGCACTCAGCAGGAGCCTGCGCAGCAGCGCTATATCCGTCGCATCGGCGATGGCGAATTTGCCTTGCGCAATCCACTGTTCACGCAGCCGCGCCACTTCGCGATATCGTGTTACCTTCAGCGGATCGCTTGGCACTCCATAAATCCACGAATCGCCAATTTCCTGTGTCACAACAGGAAGACTGCCGCGAAACGGCTCGACAGCATTTGCAATATCGCTCAGGCTCGCTGGCGCAATCTGCGCATTCGGAAACTCCCGCTTCAAATCCGCGTAGATGCTGCGAATCTCTTCCTGGGTGTGCGGACCGCTGTTGTCGTCGCGCACTACGGTGGCGACGGCAAGATCCGAACCGGGTACACGCGACACGGCGCCGTAGCCGTGGTGATACATCACCACCAGCGTCGCACCACGCGAATCCTTCCATAGAAAGAGAGGCGGTAACTCTGCGGGCGTGCTGGCATCGTTTACGCCAATATCCAGAAACTTCACCCCATGCGCCGCCAGCGGAGCGATCAGCCCCCGCGTATGCCCCGGAACATCCGTCATCTTGGCGCCCGTCGTCGTGCGCCCAAAGCGCTTGTCGAGCGACTGCGACAGCCCAAGGCTTCCCTCGATCATCGACCGGTCAACCAATTCCGTTTGCCACGTAAAAGGGAGCGCGTGCCACGCAAGGTCTCCGCGCCCGATCGCCTGCTCCATGCGCGTGCGATCCGCCGCCGACGCCTGCTCCAGATACTCGTACAGCAGCCATGATCCCGTCGTCCACACATAGCGTTCGTTGCCGGACTGCCGCATCTCTTCGGCAATCTGGATCGCATGCGGAAAATATTCGGTGAAATACTTTTGCACCACATGCGCCTGCGTGTCGATGAATCCGGCATCGAAGTGGCACTTGAACATCACCAGCACACGTTTCACGCCGGGATCTGGGGCAGGCTTAATCGTAGGTGCTTGTAGAGAAAAAGCGTTGCGAGGTACGCATAACAACGAGCCACCCGCCAGCGCTGCTGATTTCAGAAATTTACGCCGCTGCATGGACACCCGGAAAAATCAGGAATGAAAACGTTACCAATTCTATAGCCCATTTTGCACTACCGCCATTCTGAACAGAGCGCAGTACAGTGAAGAATCCTTAAAAGACAGCTTCTAAAGTATTGGGTAAGCGCGGGCTGGGATGGTAGGCGCGGGCTTTAGCCCGCGTATGAAACCATGCAAATTCAAGGGGCTTCAGCCCCTGAGGTCATCGTTCAGAAATCAGACGCAGAAATCAGAATCCTCGATGCGCAAAAAAGGAAGGGATGGATTAGAATCCGTCCCTTCCTTACCTCTCTGTCAAAGAAGCTTACGCATAAAGCCCACGCTGCTTGATCGTAAAAGCCACGCGATCGATCGCCAGCATGTAAGCTGCGATGCGATTGTTTACGCCGTGCGCCTCTGAATAGCGAACCACATCGTCAAAGCTTTCCGCCAGAATACTCTCCAGTTGCTCGTTCACAACCGATTCTTTCCAGAAGTAGCCCTGGCGATCCTGCACCCACTCAAAATACGAAGCAGTCACGCCGCCTGAGTTCGCTAGGATGTCTGGAATGATAAAAACCTTCTTGTCCGCCAGAATCTCATCCGCCACTGCAGTCGTCGGTCCGTTGGCGCCTTCGCAAATGATGCGCGCCTTGATGCGGTCCGCATTGCGGCTGGTAATCACATTCTCCGTCGCCGCCGGAATCAGAATCTCGCAATCCGCTGTCAGCAGATCGATCGAATCCGCGGCTTCCGCGCCTTTAAAGCCAAGGACCGTGCCATTGCGCTGACGATGCTCCAGCAATGAGCAGATGTCTATACCATTTGGGTTGAAAAGACCCCCGTCATATTCGGCAATCCCGATGATCTTATAGCCCTTATCGCGCATCAGGTTCGCCGCATTCGAGCCAACGTTGCCAAAGCCCTGGATCACCACGCGGCAGCCATCGATCGGCATCTGCAGATACTTCATCGCCTCGTCGCACATCACGCCGATGCCGCGGCCCGTCGCCTCCCGCCGTCCGCGCGAACCGCCAATATTCAGCGGTTTGCCTGTGACTACGCTCGTTACCGTCTGCCGCATGTGCATGGAGTAGGTATCCATGATCCAGGCCATCGTCTGTTCGTTAGTGCCCATGTCCGGCGCCGGCACATCCTTTTCCGGGCCGATGAATTCGATAATCTCCGCAGTGTAGCGGCGCGTCATGCGCTCCACTTCGCCGATCGACATCCTCTTCGGGTCGCAGATCACGCCGCCTTTGGCACCGCCGAAGGGAATATTCACTACTGCGCACTTCCATGTCATCCAGCTCGCCAGCGCGCGCACTTCATCCAGTGACACATATGGCGAATAGCGAATTCCGCCTTTGCCCGGCCCCCTCGCCTGCGAGTGCAACACACGAAAGCCGGTAAACATCTCAATCCTGCCATCGTCCATAGTGACTGGAAAATGCACGATGATCTCGCGCGAAGGGTGCCGCAGCACGCGCCATAGTCCTTCATCCAGATTCAGCTTGCGCGCCGCAAAGTCAAATCGAGCAGCTTGTGCTTCCCAGGGATTAATCTCCTGCTCGAGCGTAATAGTAGCCATACGAAAGTTATGTCTCCCTTTGGACCGTCTGACAGTCCAGACCGATTGTCCACTCCACGCATCAGCATTTCATCAACGCTCTGCGAATCCAGGCACTCCGAACCGGTCATTTATCGGGCATGCCATCGTCAAATATTTGACCGGCAACTGTAATTCAACATGCAAATCCGGCCAAACTCACCGAGTATAGGCCCCTGCTCGAACACCCCGCAAGAGTTACAGGGGTCACAAACGGTTATCTACTTGGATTCCAAAGCCTTCTCTCAACCGACGTCATTCTGAGCACACCGAAGAATCTGCCTTCTTCAAGCAGAATGCACGAACATGTGTGCCCATCTTCGCGCCTGTTGTTTTGGGTGCTAACAGCCTGCCCTGAGCGAAGCCGAAGGGTGGGAAAGCACAAACCCCAACCAAACGACGCCATCCGCTATCGAAGCGACGAGAGCCAGCCAATATCCGCCTGCGTTACGGTACGATAACCACAAGCTATGCCACAGCACGAAACATCCCTCCCTTCTCGCGCAGAATTCCTGAAGCTGGCTCGCACCCACACGTTGGTGCCGCTCTACCGCACGCTTACCGCCGATCTCGAAACGCCAGTCACAGCCTTCCTTCGCCTCGCTGCCGACGAGCCAGAGTGTTTCCTGCTCGAATCCGTCGAGAATGGCGAAAAAATCGGCCGCTACACGTTTATCGGTATTCGCCCGTTTCGCAAGATCGTTTCACGCGGCAAAAACATTGAGGTTACCGAAAACGGCAAGCTCCGCCGCATCGAAGGCGACGTCTTCGCATTGTGGAAGGAATATCTCAGCAGCCATAAGGCCGCCCGCATTGCCGGACTGCCACCTTTTACCGCCGGAGCGGTCGGCTTCTTCGCCTACGATGTCGTCCGCCAGATCGAGCATCTGCCCGAGACCGCCAAAGACGATCTCGGATTGCCCGACGCATGCCTCATGTTCTTTCACGAGGTTTTGGCCTTCGACCACATTCGCAAGGAGATGCTGCTCATCGTCACCGCCGACGTGAGCCAGCAGAAACCGGACCGCGCCTACGCCGGCGCGCTCAAGCGCCTCGACCGTCTGGAAAAACTCCTGGCAGTGCCACTCCAGAAACCGAAGCAGAAAAAAATCGGTGGCAAGCTTAAGCTCGAATCGCGGACTCGCAAAAAAGACTTTCTCAAAGCCGTCGAGACCGCCAAGGAATACATCGCCGCAGGCGACGTCTTTCAGGTCGTCCTGTCACAGCGCTTCGATGTCGAAACCGGCGTCGATCCTTTCGCCGTCTATCGCGCGCTGCGCATTGTCAACCCCTCGCCGTATCTCTATTTCCTGCGCCTCAGTCTGAAAAAAGATGGCGATACTCATATCGCAGGCTCTTCTCCGGAACTATTAGTCCGCGTCAATCAGGGCCGCATCCAATACCGCCCCATCGCCGGAACGCGCCCACGCGGCACAAGTGAAGAAGACGACCGCCGCATCGCCGAAGAGATGCTGCACGACGAAAAGGAGCGCGCCGAGCACGTCATGCTCGTCGATCTCGGACGCAACGACGTAGGCCGCGTCAGTGAATACGGCTCCGTCGAAGTCAAAGAATTGATGACGGTCGAACGCTACTCACACGTCATGCATATCGTCAGTGCCATTGAAGGTAAGCTGCGCCCCGAACTCCACGCCGTCGACGCCTTCCGCGCCTGCTTCCCTGCCGGAACCCTGAGTGGTGCGCCCAAAGTCCGTGCCATGGAAATTATCGAAGAGCTCGAACCCACGCGCCGCGGCATCTACGGCGGCAGCGTCCTCTACGCCGACTACTCCGGAAACCTCGACTCCTGCATCGCGATCCGCACCCTGTTGCAACAGGGCAAGAAAGGACACATCCAGGCCGGAGCCGGCATCGTCGCCGACTCCGTCCCGGAAAACGAATTCGAAGAATCCGTCAACAAAGCCCGCGCCGTAGTACGAGCCATCGAACGCGCCCGCAGCTAGCCAGGAAAGGTGCGTCCACAGCGGCCAGCTGTATAAGTCACGCTACCTCGCTATTTCAGTTCGAGGTTGTTAATAAATTTCTTACCATCGGTCTCCTCGGCGGGCATCCGTGAACACCGAAACGCATCCGGGAAGGGTTCCGCAGAGCGGATTCGGATTCTCGATCGGCACAAATATCTGGTTATTGAAGGGGTTGACCGCCACCGAATGGGCGTCGGTTCCCGTAGGAAAGTTTTCGATCCATTGATTCGTATCGGCATCAATAACGCCCAGTACCGGAAAGGCTGTGGTTGCGTCTGGGCTCGTGAAAAAGTCGCGTGCTCCAACGTAATAGTGATGATCGACAGGGTTGTACGCGCCATAGTCTACACCGCCGACTTGTGTGATATTGGCCAGAATTTCTCCCGTGCGTCCGTTGATCACATAGGTGCGTGGCGCAAACTGAACCGGATCAGGCGCCGGGAACCCCGGGTCGCAGGTGACCAGAACATTGTCGCGAGGCCCCAGCGCCATCCCGGACGGCATGCAGTTGTCCAGCCCCGAAAACACCTTCGTCACCTTCCCATCTGCCGGATCCATCACGGCGACTGCGCCCGCGGTCAAGTTCGATCCAACCTCTGGAATGCTGATAAAAAACTTGTTGGTTCGGGAGTTATACAGAACACTGGCGATGCCGCCCTGCGAAGTGTCGGGCGTACCGTTCGTCCCATCGAAAGTTACCTGCTTCACGATCTTGAATGTCTTGCTATCGATCAGAGTGACGAAAGCGGGAGTTGAATCGCCGTTGGAAACGATAACGACGTGATCAGCTGGATCGTAGGCCATCTCGTCGGCTCGAAACGCGCCGCCTGTTTGGATTTCGGCGACTTCGGGCGGCGAAGAAAGACTTGCGCTCAGGTCAAACACTCTAACGGTACTCGGGTAGTCTCCAGCAAAGAGGTAATGACCGGCGACCACGTTTCCGTCGGGACCCGAGTGAGGACTGTCAATGCCTACGCCAGCGAAAATGGCCGGCGTCTCGCCCAACTTTCGGTCTGTGAGCGCATCAAAGATGGCGACGGCTTTTGACGAGCGGCTTGAGACGAATAGCAACTGGAATCTGGTATCGACGGAAGCCTGGTCGAAATTGACAAAGGGGTTTGCATCGGAAGTTCCAGGAACACGTATCGCCGCAATGGGGACGACATGTGAATGGCGGTCGTGATTCGAATCCGAGTCTGCCTGAAACGGATGCGAATCATCGCCGGCATCCGTTTGACTGAGGGCCGGTTGACACAATACCAAGCCGGTGGTCGCCATACACACGAGCACGACGAGAAGCTTTTTCATGAGTCCTCCTTGAATGCCTATCTGGTTCGGGATAGCCCAATTGCAGACGCTTTGCGGGGCTGGGCGCATATATACTCACGCCAATTCAACGCTGGGTTAATGCAGGCGTGCATTCATGTTAATTTTCGTTGTATTCCAACATGACTCGGTGTTCTCGCCCTTTCGTGTGTCCGCAAAATGCTCGACCTCCCGTCGGCGCAGCTATTTGAACGTCGATCTAAGACGCACAGCGCGCGGCCGTTGAGCCGATCGATCGACTTCAGACAAAACCTTGTTAATCCGGCGATTGCATCTACGCCGGTCGGATAAATTCCGTCCGATAACTCGAAGCCAGCGCCTCGGCCTTCGCTCTGAATTCCGCTTCTGCCGCTTCGTCGAGCTTCGGTGGCGGCGTTGTGCGCGTCGCAACGGGAATGCCAACCTTCATAAAGAATTCTTCCTGACCTGCGGGAGAACAGATACAAAGTAATCTCGCTGGTTCAGCTGAGGCGTTTCGAAACTGATGTGGAGCGTTCGCGGGAATGTGGATAGTCGCACCAGATCCGACAGTCTGCTTGACTCCGCGAAAGGTGAACTCCAGTTCGCCCTCAAGTAGCGTGAATGTCTCCTCGAAATCATGGCGATGCGGAGGCGGTCCTCCGCCTGGAGGGATGTGCATATCGATGAGGCAGAAGCGCTCCGCAGTGTCTTTTCCCGTAAGAAGGATGGTGTAAGTATCTCCGACGAGTCCAATGTGAGGAAGGCTTTCCTCAACGTCTGGCTGAGCAACTGCCAAGGTACGGTTTAGATCGTCTGCAGGAATCGACACACCGGGACGCGCTGACTGATTTGATTCACGAGGCAAGATGCAACTCCTTCTGGCTATCTAGTGATTCGGGCGATTGAGAAGAGGACGGATGTGCCCATCCGCACCTTACTCCAGCAAGGCAGGAAGAACCACATCCGGGACTGAGCCGGCATCTTCCCCGACTCCATCCCGGAAAAAGAATTCGAAGAATCCGTCAACAAAGCCCGCGCCCTAGTACGAGCTATCGAACGCGCCCGAGGCTGACTGCGGGCACCTCCGTGAACTTCACGCGGCTGATGTGTCCGTGACCTCAGACGCCGTTACGAATTCAAGGATGTCGGCATTGATCCGGTCGGCATTTGTGGTCGCCATGCCATGCGGGAATCCGGGATACGTTTTGAGTGTGCCGTATTTCAAGAGCTTCACAGACTTTGCGCCACTATTCTCGAAGGGGCAGATTTGATCGTCCTCGCCCTGCATCACCAGCACCGGGACATCGATCATCTTGAGATCTTCGAAAACTCCGTTTTTCAGATAGGACCTTGATGCAGTCGTGCTGAGCAGGCAAGACCCCGCTCTCATGTTTAAAATTCGCGGACAGAATCGAAACTCACCGAGGCGTCAAACTTCCCGGCGAATACGGCCCCTTCGAATTCCCCGGCCCACCCACAAACTGCAGCGTGGGAACTCGCTCATCTACCTCCGGCAAAGGAGGAAACGCCGCATGCGGCTCCGCCTGATACCAGTAAGCGACAGAAGAAAAAGTATCCGAGCGGTGATTGGAATGCCCGTGCTCAATTGTCGCCTTGAACGACTTCGCAAATGGAATCGGTGAATCCAGATGAAAGCGATAGACGCTCCAGCGGCTGCCCGCAACCTCCTTGCCAACCAGTGGCGCCCCGTTTAATGGAAGACTGTAAGCGCCCCCGCCAAAATCCCAGGCCCCTAGAAAATAATCCTCAGACCCAGTCCCAATAGAAGTCGGCACCGCCGCGCCGTCAATAAAAAACATATCGTCGCCTTCGCCCCACCATCCATCCTGGTTCTGCAAGATCGACATGGTCACGCCCACAAACTGCCCGTGCCCCTGAGCCTCCAGCCACACGTAGTTGTCCTTGCCGTCCACATTGCGGCGGTAGTTCACAATCGGATCGCCATTCTCATACCACTGCCCCGTCCAGCCGTGGTTTGGCTGCGCCTGCCTATATTGCGCATGAAAGTAGAGAGTGTCTTTCGGTAAGGGATGCCCATTCTCGCGGTAATCAATATTCCAGTACAAGTTCCCGAGCGATTCCTTGCCTTCATTGGTCATTGTGATCTTTGCGTGGCGCGCATAGGGCATCGGAAAGTAGCTGTTCATGGCCCGGTCATGCGACACCGTCAAAACCGCCGACTGCCATGGAACAACCTCTCCGGTGCCAAGCCCGAAAAAATCGCCAATCGGCGTCTCAACACTAGGCGAGTCTTCGCCATCCCAATAGATCCGCAACACCATCCGCTTCAGGAAATAAGGTTCGCTGTCGGCCAGCGTGAACCACATATGCGAGATTTCACCCGGCCCATCTACATCTAAAAGTGTGAGCGTCTCGCCCGGAGTCACTGTGCGATAATCTGCATTCCCGCCCGTAGATTGCCTGCTCGAGGATCGGTGCAAAGTATAAGTTTGCTGTTGTGTCATGTCCGGCATCCAGCTCGGACTCTGGCCATATACAAGTGTTGTCCCCATCAGCACAAAGAACGCAGAAAGTGTAGAGCGCATGGTAATCGACCCTCAAAAATCGGTTCGATACTATCACCATCTCCAGAATGAATGAGGGCGTCTCCTTTTGGCGAAGTCATGGCCCGTCGACTCCAATAATTCGGCAATCGTCCCGGTGGAATCTGACATCTAACTTCCAGACTGAAAGAAGGAGCCGTCCATGCCCGCCGTTCGTACCTGCAACCACTGTGGCCAGAAAAACCGCATCCCCGCTGCGCACCTGGCAGACACAGGCCGCTGCGGCGCCTGCAAGAATGCACTGCACCCCGTCAACGAACCGCTTGCGGCGGATATCGAGCTTTTTGACGACGTGATTCAGCATGCCCGCGTGCCTGTACTCGTCGATTTCTGGGCAGAGTGGTGTGGCCCTTGCCGCATGGCAGCTCCCGAAGTCGCCCGCACTGCTTCCGATCTGGCCGGACAAGCCATCGTCCTCAAGGTCGACTCGGACAAGTACGGACAGCTCGCCGCCCGCTACAACGTCCGCGGCATCCCGAACTTCGCCGTCTTCGCCGGAGGCAAGCTCGTTCATCAGCAGGCCGGTCTAGTCGGCCACGACCAGATGGAGGCGTGGCTCAAGTCGGCCATGGCGGTTGGCGCTCCATCCTGAACACAGCCAGAGCACTCATTCGTCTTACTCGATAGGATCGCTGGCAGCAGGACGATTCGCCGCAGCCCCCTCATCCGCGCAACTCTTTACACTTGCTCCGGGTACGATCCACACCACCGTCACCAGCGCATTGATCGCGAGCGAGAGCCACGGACGATAAAACGAAACCGCGATCGCCACAAGGTAGATGCCGAGACTCGTGCTATGTCTCCATAACTCCGACTCGTCCGCATGCCGCAGCGATCCGGCGAACCGCTGCCGCCGCATCACCGCCCATCGCAGCAAGAAAAAGGCTGCGCCGACCAGCAGCATCGTCAGGTTGTAAAGCAGGGTCGCAAACGAACTGAAGGCCTTCTCGTCCAGGTAATCCACAAAGTAAGGAATCAGCGAAAGCACGAACAGAAACCCGAGATTGGCCCAAAGCACACGGTAATCGACACTCTCCGTCCGCCGAATCAACTCATGGTGATTGATCCAGTAAATGCCCACCACCAGAAAACTGAGCAGATAAATTCCCAGCCGCGGCGCCACCGACCACAACCCTGCCCACCCATCCTCATGCGGAACATGTAGCTCCAGCACCATGATCGTGATGATGACGGCAATCACGCCATCAGAAAAGGCTTCCAGCCGCGAAGCACTCATCTGTGAGTTGGAATCAGGCATCTGCACTTTTCCCTCTCCATCTTTCTAGCAGCAACAAACGAGCAAACGCCACAGAATCAGGTGCCGTACTTTGCGCG
>DATHQH010000085.1:0-7145 GCA_035482895.1 Alloacidobacterium sp.
AGCAGAGATCATCACGGGGGTCTTGCACAAGGTCGAGGACCACGTCGAACAGCTGACTCTTCGTCTCCAGCGCGCTTGCCGGTATCGCCTGATGCAGGCTCGCGAAAGTTTTGCCCAGCTAAGTGTCGAGGCATCCTTTGCCCGTCTGCGTGAAAGCTTTGGGCGGCGACAGCAGCGTGTGGATGAGTTGCGCTTCCGCATGGAAGCAGCATGGAATGTAGTGAACCGTAGCGCGTCAGAACAATTGCATCTGCTCACGGCGCGTCTGCTGCGGCAGGATGCAACACACCGTTTGCAGCTATTGAGTGAGCGCCTCCTGATTCTGGAAAGCCGTCTTATTCGCTCTCTGAAAAGCCAGATCCAGAATCATGCCGTCCGGCTGCAAGGCTTGAAGCGGCAATTAAATGCTCTCTCGCCGCTGGCTGTTTTGAATCGCGGCTATGCGCTCGTATTTGATGAGAACGGCTCGCTTGTGAAAAAAGCATCGAGCTTGACGCCTAATCAGCGTCTCGTTACCCGGCTTGCGGAGGGAAGCATTGAGAGCCGCCTGACCGATATTCTTTCTGAAAGAACAACTTGAATATATGAGAAAACTTTTTGGCACCGATGGGATTCGCGGCGTCGCTGGCCAGTCGCCACTTGATTCGAAGACCATCTACGCAGTTGGACTGGCGCTCGCGCATCAGGTAAAGGCAAGCAACAGCCATCCGAAACTGTTGCTCGGCATGGATACGCGCGAGTCCAGCAACTGGATCGCCGCTGTTCTGAGTGCCGGAATCACCGATGGGGGCGCTAAGGTCGAAAATGCTGGCGTCATCACCACGCCAGCTATCGCCTATCTGGCGCGCAAGCACGGTTTTGATGCAGGCGTCGTCATCTCCGCATCACACAATCCCTGGCAGGATAACGGTATCAAGGTCTTCGGCGGAAATGGCTATAAGCTTCCGGATGAAACGGAACTACGCATGGAGGAGGAAATATTCCGTCGACTCGATGGCGTGACCGAACCGGATATCTCTGCGCTCACTGCGCCGCCGGTCAACGCCCAATTTCGTGCAGATTACGAAAACTTTCTGCGCGCGGCTGTCCCAAATCTAGACCTCGATGGCCTGCAGCTTGTACTCGATTGTGCGAATGGCGCAGCGTCTGCCATTGCACCGGAACTCTTTGCCAAACTCGGTGGCAATATTCACCTCACTCATATCGTTCCGGATGGCCGCAATATTAATGCGAATTGCGGCGCATTGCATCCTGAAGTTGTCGCGGCGGAAACGAAGTCACTCAAGGCCGACATCGGCGTGACTTTTGACGGCGATGCCGACAGAGCGCTTTTTGCGGACGCTAACGGCAAAGTTATCAATGGTGACGCGGTCCTGCTGCTAGCTGCGCGGGATCTGCGTGCGCGCAAACTCCTTAAAGGCAGCCTGGTCGTGGCTACCACCATGTCGAACATGGGACTCGAAGCGGCGTTGCGGCGCGATGGTATTCAGATGCTGCGTGCTCCTGTCGGCGACAAGTATGTACTGGAGCGAATGCAACAGGAAGATGCGTCTCTTGGCGGTGAGCAGTCGGGCCATATTCTCTTTCCGCATCTGGCGACCACGGGAGATGGCCTGCTGACCGCGTTCGTCGTTCTCGATATCGTCCGCCGTGCAGGTAAACCCTTGCATGAGCTTGTATCTGACTTGAAGGTCTTTCCGCAGGTCATCGTCAATGTCCGAGTCAAAGAGAAAAAACCGCTTGAGCAAATTGAAACCGTCACAAGCACAATTCACGATGCAGAAATTGACCTTGCCGAAAGTGGTCGCGTTGTCGTGCGCTATTCTGGCACGGAAGCCCTGGCTCGCGTGATGATCGAAGCCGAATCGGAAGAAACGATGCGGCATCATGCCGAACGTATTGCGGGCGCAATCCGCGAGGCGCTGGGCGCTTAACATTGGCACTGACATTCGGGGTGCAATACTCGCTACGTAAAGAAGGCAGATCCTTGGTCTCGCTCAGGACGACAATTCTCTTTTCACAGATTCGTCGTCCTGACGCTGACTCTGAGTGCAACGAAGAGAAAGTGGAAGGATCTGCTTCTTGTTCTTGTTCGCAGTACAAAGGCCCGACGCTTTGTGCGCTACTTCAAGTCGCGCCAGTTCGATCCAATCCCGCAATCAGCAACTATCGGCACCTTCAGCTCTATAACATGCTCCATTTCGTGCTTGACCAGAGCTTGCACTTGCTCCGCTTCGTCTTCCGCAACATCGAAGAGCAATTCGTCATGCACTTGTAAGGTCATGACCGTTTTCAATTTTTCTTCTGCAAACCTGCGATCAATCCGAATCATCGCCAGCTTGATCAAATCGGCCGCAGTTCCCTGCAAAGGAGTATTGACTGCCGTGCGTTCAGCGAACCCTCGCAGGTTGGCATTACGGCTTTGAATATCCGGAATAGGCCGCACTCGCCCGAACAAAGTGCGCACACGCTGCTCACGCCGCACTTCATCGAGCACGCGGTCGATGTATTCACGCACACCCTGATAGCGCACAAAGTATGTTTCGATGTAAAGCCTTGCCTCATGCTGATCGATGTTGAGCTGCGCTGCCAAGCCGAACGGTGAGATACCGTAGACGATGCCGAAATTCACAGCCTTGGCGCGATTGCGGGTCTCCTTACTCATGTGTTCTGCAGGAACACCGAAAACCTCCGAGGCCGTTAATGTGTGGATGTCCTGGCCTGTCTGATAAGCACGCACCAGCAGAGGGTCATCGGAAAAATGAGCCATCAACCGCAATTCAATCTGCGAATAATCTGCGGAGAAAAGTACGCGCCCCGGCGCGGCAATAAATGCTGCGCGAATCTCGCGCCCAAGCTCTGTGCGAATAGGAATGTTCTGCAGGTTGGGATTCGTCGAAGACAATCTTCCTGTGGCCGTGCCAACCTGATTGAAGGTCGTATGCACGCGGCCTTCTCTGTCGGCCAGCAGCGGCAGCGAATCGACGTAATTCGACTTCAGCTTGGCGAGCTGCCGGTATTCCAGTACAAGTTTCGGAACATCGTTGTGCTCAGCTAGTTCTTCAAGCACGTCCTGCGCGGTTGAGACGACTTTGCCCTTCCCATATTTCAACGGCTTAGACAGATTCATTTTGTTGAAGAGAACATCGCCGAGTTGTTTGGGTGAATTGATATTGAAGCGATGTCCCGATCGCTCATAAATCTCCTCGCCTACGCGATGTATTTCGACTGCAAGGCGTTCAGCCATGCTCTGCAATACGGCGGAGTCGATCCGCACGCCGGCCTCTTCCATACGCAACAAAATCGACACGAGGGGGAGATCGATCGTCTCGTAAACGTTACGAGTCTCCAACGCAGCTGCTTCGTCGCGGAGCACCGGGGTGAGTGCATGCACAGCGTGCGCAGCCTCCGTGAGTTGTTTGTCTCCTGTTTCCTTCAATGGCTGGCTACTGAAACGCGCGGCAACATCGCTCAAACGATGAGAAGCATGCGTAGGATTCACGAGGTACGAGTACAACATTAGATCATCAGGAGCATTTCTCAGCTTTATGCCATGATGCTCAAGAACACGCAGCGTGCCCTTCAAATCGTGGAGCAGCTTGGGAACCGACTCGTCCTCCAGCAGTGGCTTGACTGTATCGAGCGGCACCAGCAAGGCCTGCCCCGTACTCGCCGAAACTGCTACTCGTGCTTCCTGCTTTTGCGCCGCAGGCTCCTCGGCAGCTTCGACTAGATCGAGCAGCGACATGGTTTTCAGTTGCGGTTCTTTTTCTTCGATGATCTCGGCTTCCTGTTCGCTGATCTGCTCAGTCACGGCCTGCAATTCCGAACTTGGCAGCGCAAGCGCGAAACCCTCTTGACCGGCTTGCTTGATGAATGCGGCTATCTGCTCCGCTGAGGGATCAAGTATGTGCACTACTGGATGTTCTAACTCCGCGGGCGCAAGTTCTTTCAACAGTGTTGTGAATTCCAATTCGGTAAATAGTTGTCTGCAGGCGTTCACGTCGGGCGGTTGTGTGCGCATGGCGTTCAGATCCAGCTCGAGCGGGACCTCACAATGAATCGTCACCAATTCCTTGCTCAACAGAACTGTATCGCGATTCCCTTCCAGAGACTCTCGATAGGTCTTGCGCTTGACCTCGGAAGCGCGATCCAGTGCCGCCTCCACGCTGCCGAATTGCTGGATCAGCTCTACAGAGCCTTTGTCGCCGATGCCAGGTGCGCCGGGGATGTTATCGATGGAGTCGCCGCGGAGGGCCATGACATCAACGACCTTCTCCGGCGGTACTCCCAGTGTTTCCTCGACCTTTGCGCGGTCAAGTATCAGGTTGTCCTTCGATGGGTTCAGTACTTTCACCTGATCGTTGACCAGTTGCAGCATGTCTTTGTCGTTGGAGACGACAAAGACCGGATGGCCTTCCTGCGCGGACTTCTTCGACAGAGTACCGATCACGTCGTCGGCTTCGAAGCCCTCGGCCTGCAGGATCGGGATGTGGAAGGCTTCCAATGCTCGGCGAATGTAAGGCAACTGCTGCGCGAGGTCGGGCGGCATTTCGGTGCGGTTTGCCTTGTAGCCTCCATAATCCACTTCGTCGAAGGTCTGCGTCTTGGCATTGAACTTGCGCAAGGTCATGGCGCGGGCGCGCTCATCGCGAAACACCTGACCGCTGATGTCGAAGACTGCGGCAAAGTATTCCGGCTGAAAGTCGCGGCGCAGCTTGTTGATCATGTTCACGAAGACGTAGGTTGCCGCTGTCGGCACTCCATTGCGCGTGGACATGGGCCGCTGGCGCTGCATTGCGTGGTATGCGCGGAAGATGAAGGACATGGAATCGAGCAGGAAGACGGGCGGCTTATTTGCAGAAGGCATCGAAATCGAGTCTACCGCTTCGCTGTGCTGACGAGAAACTCGGCGCTTACGACAGGAACATGCAGTCTCCGTAAGAGAAGAAGCGGTAGTCGGCCGCGACTGCGTGCTTATACGCTGCCAGCACAGGCTCGCGTCCGCCGAAGGCACTTACCAGCATGAGCAGTGTCGATTGCGGCAGGTGAAAGTTCGTTAGTAGAGCGGACACGATGCGGAATTCGTATCCGGGTGAGATGAAGATGTTCGTTGCGCCGGAATGCGGCTCCAGTATCCCATCCTTTGCAATCCTCGCGCAGTGTTCGAGTGTTCGAACAGTTGTCGTGCCTGCGGCGACGACTCTGCGGCCATCATGCTTTGCTGCGTTCACTGCTTCTGCCGTTTCTGGCGAAAGCGTGTAGCGCTCCGTGTGCAGGTGAATGTCTTCGACCTTGTCTACACGCACTGGCTGGAAGGTTCCGAGTCCTACATGAAGTGTCACGTATTCGACCTGAACGCCTCGTTCTTTGATCTGCTGCAGAATCTCCGGCGTGAAGTGCAGACCCGCTGTTGGTGCTGCTACCGAACCGCGCTGCTCGGCGTAGACCGTCTGGTAGCGCTCGCGGTCCGCAGCTTCATCCTGCCGGTGGATGTACGGAGGCAGCGGCATGTGGCCTAGCTGCTCCAGAGCGCTGTAGAAGTCAGCGACCGGTTCGAAGCGCAGCGTGCGTTCGCCGAATTCTCCGTGAGCAATGACCTCAGCGCGCAGAATGTCGTTGCCGAAGGTGAGTTTCTCGCCCGTCAGCACCTTGCGTCCGGGCCGCGCGAGGACTTTCCATTCCCATTCACTGACCTGTTCGGTGAGGAGGACCTGAATCCTTCCCGTTGTAGCGTGTCCTGGCTGCGTGTGCAATCCGGCGCGGTGCGCGAAGAGGCGCGCCGGAATGACGCGGCTGTTGTTCAGCACCAGCACATCGCCTTCTCGCAGCATGCCGGGAAATTCGCGGAAGTGATGGTCTTGATAGGCCCCAGTTTCGCGATCGAGCGTGAGCATACGCGCGCCTGCTCGGTCTTCGAGCGGGGTTTGTGCTATTTGTTTCTCGGGAAGGTGGAAGCTGAAATCGGAGACGAGCACTGCTGCAATTTTACCGAGACCGCTTTGTGGCTTGTTTGCAAAATCCGGTCGTTGCTTTGCAACGATCCGCTCCGCTTCGCTCAGGATGACGTCATTTGGGAGATGGCTTGCCGGCCAGGACACACTGTTCGGCGTTGAAGCGGGCGCGCTCGATGGCGTTGTTCAGCTCCTGGCGCTTGGCTTCGAGTGCTGTGGCGTCGGCATCGAGTGCCGGCGCGGATACCGATCGCGACCAGCTTACGATGACACGTGAGAACGGCTTTGGGACCAAGAAATGGTCCCATGAGCGCATCCTCCATGCTCGCTCGGGCAGCAGATAGAAGCTGCCGATCTCTTCCTGCGTCATCTGCGCCAGCTTCACCGGGCCCATCTTCGCCTGGTAGATCGGGCCTCGCGGGCCGTCGGCGGTGAAGATGGCTGCCAAGCCATCCGCCAAAACTTGTTGCAGTGCCAGCAGTCCGGCTGCTCCACCGCGCGAGCTTGATCCTCGTACGGTGTCGAAGCCGAGTAGCGCCAGAGTGCGTGCAATCAGCTCTCCGTCGAAGCTCCGGCTGATGAGGATGGAGCAGCGGTACTTGCGGAAGTACCAGCCGCATGGCAATGTGCATTGGTGCCAGAAGCAGAAGATGCCTTTCGGCGGAGGGGTAGCAGGAATAGCGCCTTCTTCGGCTATCACCTCGAAGCGCAACGTCATGCCGATGACAGCCAGGATTCCGGCAGTCAGCCGTGGCACAATAGCCAACGCGATTCGCTGCGAGAGGGTAAAACTGCGGTCTTCCGGGGTCACGTTCTTGATTCTATCGGGCTGTACTCCCCCTCCCCCTGGGGTTCTTCTTCTTTCTTTTATTTTCAATGGTTTAGCGGGGGATCATCCCTCGCTAAACCATTGATTTAAATAGCTTCAAGTCATTCTAGTGCTTTCAATCACTTAGCGAGGGGTCTGCCCTGTTTCTGCAAACGCACGTTGGGAGTTTTGCTTTCCCACCTTTCGCTTCAAAGGATGGGCACCCGGGATTTTCGTCTCTCGAATAAAAAAGCCCGCCGATTGGCGGCTTTTTTTTCTCTATTTTTAGAATAGCAGTTTTGGCGAATTGGCATGCCAAATTGCTGCTCTTATATGTGGCTTGTTTTCTTTTATTTGCGGACTAAATTTGGATTGGAGGGCTT
>DATHQH010000086.1:0-4717 GCA_035482895.1 Alloacidobacterium sp.
AGAATGGGCGGCATTGCTGTCCGCTACCTCGTTGAGGGAACTTCGGTCAAACGCGGGTACCATCTGCGAATCGAATAGTCGGTAGCTCAATCAGACTCTTGCAGGCAGCATAGGCCGGCGCTGGCGCTGGCCTATTACTCTGTTTGAAGAATCGCCGTATGACTCTGCAATCGGGACGCACACGTCCGGAACTCAGAGGAAAAGCGTTGACACAAACCTCGCTGAGTGACTCGCTCTGTTGGCGTCAGTTGAGAAGCCCGATGATTCCGTCACTCTGCCAGAACTTGTGAACCTCCCTTATTATCCCTTGCATTTCTACAGAAGAATGGTGTATTTATCTTTTGTAGAAGTGAAAGGGGTAGTGTTTTTTGGGCGACGAACGAATCGATCTTCCACAGGGGACACTGGATCTTCTGATCCTGAGAACGCTTGCCGTGGGGCCGCAGCACGGATGGGCTATCTCCGAGCGTGTACAGCAGGTGTCGAGTGATGTGCTCCGCATTCAGCAAGGATCGTTGTATCCCGCGCTGCACAGGCTTGAGCGGCGCGGCTGGATTAAAGCGAGGTGGGGCACATCAGACAACAACCGTCGCGCGAAGTATTACGAGCTGACGCGCACAGGTCGGAAACAGCTCGATGTGGAGACCGAGGCGTGGCACAGGCTGACGGTCGCCGTCGGACAGATTCTCGAGAGCATGTGAGGAGATTGCGATGCTAAGCGACCTGCGTTACCGGCTGCGCGCGCTGTTTCGTCGCGATAGGGTGGAGACCGAGCTTGATCAGGAATTGCACTTCCACTTTGAAAAGGAAGTAGAGAAGTACGTCCGTTCCGGCTTGACGGAGGAAGAGTCGCGTCGTCGGGTGAGGCTAGCTTTTGGCGGCGATTCACAGATCAAGGAAGACTGCCGCGAGGCTCGCGGGACTAGCTTTATCGAAACAACGCTGCAGGATGTTCGCTATGCACTACGGCAGTTACGCGAGAATCCGGTATTTGCAGTCGTGATGGTGCTGACGCTCGCGCTTAGCATCGGCGCGAACAGTGCGATATTCAGCGTGATCGACAGCGTCCTGCTGCACTCCCTGCCATACCGGCAGCCGGAGAAACTGACGCGCATCTTTATGACCTCAGAGGCGTTTCCGAGGTTTCCGCTGAACCCATTCGATTTTCGCGACATGCGGACACGCAACCGGAGTTTCGAGTCGATGGCGGCTTACACCCGGTCGGATATGCAGCTTGCCGGCAGCTCCGGTGACCCAATTCGGGTGAACGGTTTTCGCATCACCTCGGGTTTCTTTCATGTATTGGGAATTGAACCCGAGTCTGGCCGCGAGTTCGACACAAATGCTGAGATACCTGGAAACGAACTGCAGGTGATTTTGAGCAACCGGCTGTGGCATACGCATTTTGGTGCGGATCCGAAGATCATTGGGCGAAAGATAACTTTGAATGCCCAGCCCTTCACTGTCGTGGGCGTAATGCCACCCGGTACGGCACATCCGGGCAATGAGTATCACGCAGTTTCCTACGGAGACGACGTGGACTTATGGAGTCCGTTTGCCTTCGAGGGCGATCCGGCGCGGCGAGGCTCGCATTACATCGAAGGCATTGCGCGCCTGAAAGACGGCGTGACCGCGGCGACTGCGCAGGCTGAAGTGTTTTCCATGATGAACGCGATTGCGCATGAGCACGGTGATGATATGGGACATTGGCGAATGCTCGTAGTTCCGCTTGATCGCGAGATCGTGGGATCAAGCCGACAGATGCTGTTGGTGTTGTTGGGAGCAGTAGCCATCGTCCTGATGATCGCCTGCGCGAATGCCGCGAATCTGCTGCTGGCCAGGGCCGCTGCCCGGCAGAGAGAATTGGCCGTGCGGATGGCCCTGGGTGCGTCTCGGACAAGACTGGTACGGCAACTGCTGACGGAGAGTCTGCTGCTTGCGCTCACCGGTGGCGCACTTGGACTGTTACTAGCATTAGGCGGTGTGAAGGGCTTGGTATCCCTGCTGCCGTCGAACTTTCCACGCCTGCATGAGATTCACGTCAGCACCCCGGTGTTTCTCTTTACGTTCCTGGTCAGCTCGGTGACGGGAATTCTCTTCGGGTTAGTTCCGGCACTGCAGGCATCCCGGACTGATCCGCGGCAGAGTTTGCATGAGGGCGGACGCGCAGCGACTGGCAGCGCAAGGATGAGCCGGCTGCGCGATGCACTGGTTGTGGCGGAGGTGAGCCTGGCTTGCGTGCTGCTGGTTGGCGCGGGACTCATGTTCCGGAGTCTGCTCAATCTGCTGCATCTTGATCCCGGCTTTCAGCACCAGCATGTGCTGACGGCGAACCTGTGGCTGCCGAGCGCCGCGTACAAAACAAGCCCGGAACGATCGCGCTTTTATGAGGGGCTCGCAATGGAGCTTGAGTCGATTCCGGGCGTAAGCAGTGCCGGACTTGGCAGTGATCTGCCCTGGACCGGTTGGGACGACAACACCAGTTTTTCGATCGAAGGCAGGAAGCCCCCTCCGCACCAGGACTTTGGAGCACGGTACCACGTTGCCACGTGGGACTATTTCCGCGCACTGGGTATACCACTTATACGAGGGCGCTTCTTTACGAGGGAAGACAATGCTAACAGGCCTAAAGTTATCGTGATCAATCAGGCGCTCGCGAATCTGTATTGGTCCAACGGCGACGCGCTCGGGAAGAGAATTACATTTGACGACCATCCGAAAGATTCAGATTGGTTGACGATTGTAGGGATCGTCGGCGATGTGAAAGACAAACCGGAAAGTACGAATACGCATCCAGCCTTCTGGTGGTCTGCTTTGCAGACACCGTTCTCGCAGATGTCTGTGGTGGTGCGCGCAAATGCCGATTCTCAAGCTCTTACACAGGCGGTAGGCGCAGCAGTGCACCGGATCGATCCTTCACTCGCCGTAGCCGAGGTGCAGTGGATGGGCGAAGTCGCCGATGCTACGGTAGCTACGCCGCGATTCGCCTTCGTGCTGGTGGGTATTTTTGCCGGACTCGCGATTCTGCTGGCTGCAATTGGAACATACGGTGTGATTGCGTACTCGGTTAGCCGGAGAACCCCGGAGTTTGGTTTGCGCATGGCGCTTGGTGCGCAGCGGATGGATGTGCTGCTGCTGGTGCTGCGGCAGGCTGCGGTGCTGACCTTGAGCGGAGCGGTGCTGGGAATGGTCTTTGCGCTTCTGGTGGGTCACGTCCTGAAGAGCATGATCTATGACGTGAATCCGTCGGATCCGCTGATTTTTTCTGCGGCGGGTGTATTTGTGATCGCGATGGCCCTTGCGGCCTGTTGCCTGCCTGCACGCAAAGCGACCAAGACCGATCCGATGATCGCATTGCGGGCAGAGTAGTTTCCAACGGTTCAGAATTCATACAGGATGCTCGTACTTAGTGTTGATGGAGCTCTAGCCGCACGATGTCCCTTGAGCGCTTAGATCGGCCATCCGGAAGCTGGCAGTTCTTTTTCTCAGTTGGTGATAAATCTCTAGCGCCGTATCGACAGTGCTCGACAGGCGGAGTTCGGCCTGCAAAAGATTTGGAGCGAGCATTGTGGATACGGCGATTTGAGCTAAACCCGGTGAGGTTTTGGCAGGACAATTGCCTTATGGGAATTCAATCCATCGCACCTATTTTGCGCTGACTTGAGCGGAAGCATTGTGACTGCCGTGGGCAACATGCAATTTGTCCTGCCAAAAAATCTACCACGCTTCCAGCTACCCGCGAAGCGGGTTTAGTACCAATCGCCAAATCACTCAGCGACAGCTCTAGCTGCATCGAGGAAACTCCCATTTTCGGGGTCGTTCCACCTTTTCTTTGGTGTGCCATTTGACCGAGCTTTGATCCAGAGGTACAAACCAAGCTTCCGCACGCATATGGCATACCAGAACGGAGGTTCCCATGTCTCAGCCGGTAAATGCAGTACCTGCGCGTGAATCCCCTCAGCAAGAAAATCTGTCAGGACCACCGGCCGCGAACCGGCATCGTCTTCCGGACGAACGGGTGGGTCTCACACACCATTTCTCCATCGCCGGCAACGAGGGCTACCTAACCGTCGGTCTTTATCCGAATGGGCAGCCGGGCGAAATCTTCATCCGGATGGCAAAGGAGGGCTCGACGATCGCGGGATTGATGGAGGGTTTCGGCACCGTCGTCTCGGTGAGCCTGCAGCATGGAGTGCCGCTCTAGGTGCTCTGCGACAAGCTCTCGCGTACGCGGTTCGGGCCCTCGGGTTGGACCGGCAATGGGGAACTTGGTTATGCCAAGTCAATCATGGATTACCTGTTCGGCTGGATGGAGTTACGTTTCCTGTCAGGAAAGCAACTACCGCTGTTCATTGCGACAACGACCGGTGGCGACAACACTGGCAGTGAGTCAAAGCAGCTGCCAGCCAGCGTTTCGCAGTTCCGTCAGGACAGTTATGAAGCAGGGGATGCACCTCTTTATACCACCCGCGGTCCGCTCATGGTGCCGAATGGGAGCGGCTACAAATGCAGCAACTGTGGCGGAACGAGCGGCTGCTCTTGACACCGTTGAGGGGCACGTCTGGGCTCCTCCACTACATGACCAGAGAAGCGAAGTACGTGGAAGGTGCGTGATGTCGCTTCTCTTTCGTTTACGGCGAATTCCCAAGCACGGGAACAGACCTGCGAACACCAATGCTTCAGACGGTTGATGATCCTCTGACAAAGGTTGAATTGT
>DATHQH010000087.1:0-34039 GCA_035482895.1 Alloacidobacterium sp.
GAAAATCCATGTCGCTAAGCAGCCGATTGCTGCCAGCCAACCGGCACGTTACGTTCCGTCTGTGAACCGTGCATGTGAGATGCTTGGTCTCCGCGAGACGATTTGTTTGGAAGAATCCATCCGTCGTACTGCTGCCTGGAACAGAAAATAGTCTTTACTTCTACACCATCAGCAATAGAGAGAGGCAGGAGTCTTGTTTGCATGAACTGCACCTTTTGTATCGGAAATAAAGGGTTAAATAGAAGAAATGTCGATAAGATTTGTTGCTCTCACTCCTCGGGTTTTCTTTTTTTGAAGAGAGGCGTGCACGACTTTATATCCCAATGTGCATCTAAGTTCTCCAGAGAAAAATATGAAAAAGTACGAAAAATATGGAGCAACAGCAACGGTTGCACTGATCCTCGCAATGGGCGTGGGCGGCTGCAATAAACAAGCAGACAATACGGCGCAGGCCCCCGATCAGGCCCAAGATCAGCAAGATCCGAATTACGATCCGGCCAGTGCAAATATGGCACCGGCCGATTCATCTGCGCCGGTGAATGAGAGCAGTGCTCCGGCACCGGCGAGGGGCACCTCTCAGCCAGCTGCTGCACAGGCCACAGACGACAATGTGCCGCCACCCCCGCCTGACGACTCGTCTACGGCGTACCCGGCGGATAATACGGTTCCGGTATCGGAGGCCAGCTCTGACCAGAGCGGTTATTACGATGATTCTTCCATCCAACAGCCGGTGTATGCTACGCAGCCCCCACCTCCGTTACCGGTGTATGCACAACCCGTATGCCCAGGCCCGAACTACTTGTGGACTCCCGGTTACTGGGGATACCAGCCTACGGGATTCTTCTGGGTACCGGGCGCGTGGGTCATTGCGCCCTACGTCGGCGCGTTGTGGACTCCTGGTTATTGGGGATGGATGAATGGCCGCTTCGGCTGGAACCATGGCTATTGGGGATCGCACATTGGCTATTACGGCGGCATCAATTACGGGCATGGCTATGTGGGCCGGGGTTACTATGGCGGATACTGGAACCACAACAACTTCTTCTACAATCGGACGATCACGAATGTGAATACGACCGTCGTCAGGAACGTTTACGTTCATAACGTAACGATCAACAACGTAACGATCAATAATTACAACGTCAACCGTGTCAGTTTTAACGGGGGACGAGGTGGAATCAATGCAAGGCCGACGCCCGGGGAGCTGCAGGCTTCACGAGAGCGGCACATGCCGCCGCTTGCCGCTCAAACGCTGCATGCGCGTCAGGCCAGCCAGGATCGTGCGCAGTTCTTTAGTGTCAATCAAGGACGTCCCCAGAATGTGGCGCTCAATCGCCCGCTGGCCACGCCGTTTCGCGCCCCCGCCGCCCAGCCACCAGTGCGCGGTGTGGCGAATCCAGGGTTTGTTGAACGCACGGCTGCGAATCGCCCGATGAACCAACCGCTAGCTCCTCAGCAGCATCCGGAGGTCAGGCCGGGCGCTGTTAGTACGGTTCGGCCACAACAGGCAAACGAAAACCGGCCCCAGGCTCGTCCGGAAAATACGGTCCGTCCGGTAGTGAAACCTACAGAAACCCGCGAAATGCAGCCACAACCGGTCGAACGCGCAGAGACACGGCCGCAGACTGAACAGGCGCGGGCGGCGCAACAGGCCCGTCCTGCCCCGCGCCAGGAAGCCCCGCAGCGGCCACAGGAGCAGCCACGTGTTGTCCACGAGCAACCACGTACGCAGCAGGAAGCTCATCCTGCCCCGCGCCAGCCACAGCAACGGCCTGAGTCAAAACCGCAAGAGCAGCCGCACGAGGAGCGTCCGCATTCCAGATAAGGTGGTTTGCATGAGCGGAAAACTTACTTTTTCCGCTCATGCTCCTGCTGGCCCCTCACTCCGAATGCTCGATCGCCCGTCTTTATAAGGTAATTACTTTTCAACAACGTAGTGTCTGCCTGCCGCTTCCATCGAGTGGTTCAGGCGAGCTATGCGCGTGAGGCCGCAGTGAAGAACCGATCCTTCGACTGCCTCGCTCAGGATGACGACCTCTACCAAACAATTCCATTAGGGATTAAGGTCGTCATCCACCGCAAAGCTCTACAGGTCGACCGATTTATCCGCCACCAGCTTCAAACTTCTTACGATGAACTCATCCAGCGGAGTCGAACCCTGATCGCCTTTGCCGCGTGTGCGGACGCTGACAGCATGCGCTTCGGCCTCTTTGTCGCCCATGACGAGCACATAGGGCACTTTTTGCATGGTGAAGTCGCGGATTTTGGCGTTCATCTTTTCGTTGCGGCTGTCCAGCTCTACGCGCAGGCCAGCATTTTGTAACTGCTGCTGTACTTTTTCCGCGTAGGCGAGATGGCGTTCGCTGATTGGCACCAGCCCAATTTGTATCGGAGCCAGCCAGAGGGGGAATGCTCCGGCATAGTGCTCGATAAGCACCCCGAAGAAGCGTTCGACTGAGCCGAAGAGCGCGCGATGCACCATGACCGGCTGGTGGCGCTCGCCGTCTTCGCCGACATATTCAAGCTCGAAGCGCGCGGGCAGATTGAAGTCGAACTGCACGGTCGAGAGCTGCCACAGGCGACCGAGCACGTCGACCAGCTTGATATCGATCTTTGGACCGTAAAACGCCGCTTCGCCGGGGATGGTTTTGTAAGGAATATTCTTACGATTCAGCACATTTTCCAAAGAGCTGATTGCGAGTTCCCATTTGTCGTCCGAACCGGCATAGCTCTGGCGGTCTTTTGGGTCCCATGTCGAGAGCTCAACCTTGAAATCGTTAAATCCGAACGTCGTGAGAACCGTCTGGGCAAAGTCGATACATGCCGCTACTTCATCTTCGATCTGCTCCGGAGTGCAGAATATGTGAGCGTCGTCCTGGGTGAAACCTCGCACGCGTAGGAGCCCGTGCATTGTGCCGGAGCGCTCATAACGGTAGACATTTCCCAATTCTGCGTAGCGGACGGGCAGGTCGCGGTAGCTCTTGGGTGAATTTTTGTAGATGAGGATGTGGCCGGGGCAGTTCATCGGCTTCAGCCGGTAATCCGCGTCGTCCAGTTCCATCTTGGTAAAAAAGTTTTGCGAGTAGAACCCTTCATGTCCGCTGGTTTGCCACAGGTTCACACGCATGACATGCGGTGTATAGACCATGTCGTAACCGCGACGGATACATTCTTCACGCATCCAGTCTTCCATGGTCTTGCGGATGATGGCGCCTTTCGGGTGCCAGAATATAAGGCCGGCGCCGGCGAGCTCCTGGATCGAAAACAGATCGAGCTGCTTGCCGAGTACGCGATGGTCACGCTTGGCTGCTTCTTCAAGCCGTGCGAAATGCTCGTCGAGGTCTTTCTTCGAGAAAAAGGCTGTGCCGTAGATACGCTGCAACTGGGGATTTTTCTCATCGCCGAGCCAGTAGGCTCCCGCGAGACTCGTAACCTTGAAAGCCTTGACGCGGCCGGTGGAAGGGACGTGTGGGCCTCGGCAGAAATCGACAAAGGCGCCGTTGCGGTAGAGCGAGATCTCTTCACCGGGTTTTGTGAAACGCTCGATGAAGTGCATTTTCATAAAGTCGTTGTCAGCCTTGAAGCGCGTCAATCCTTGCTCGCGCGGCTCCCACTCGCGGATGAACTTCTCATCGCGCGCGACGACCTCGGCCATGCGGCCTTCGATGAGTTTCAAGTCTTCCGGCGTGAAGGGGGTTGGCCGGTAGAAGTCGTAGAAGAAGCCGGAGTCCGTGGCTGGGCCATGGCCGAGCTTCGTTTCGGGAAAAAGCTCAAGCACAGCGGTTGCCAGCACGTGCGCTGCGGAGTGGCGCACGACTTTAAGCGCATCAGGATCCTTTTCCGTGAGCAATTGCAGAGCTACGTCTTCGGTCAATGGTGTGTTCAGGTCAACCAGGCGCTCGGCCTGTGTGTTTTCGGCACCGTACATAGCGGCTTCTCCCTGCGTCTCGCCATGGGTGGATGCGACTACGGGCGCGGCGTGCAGTGGCTGGATGCGCGCGACCACAGCGGCGGCGGCCAGCCGAGGTGAGATGCCACTAGCTACGTCGAACGGGGTTGATCCAGAGGGAAGCTCTTTGATCGAGCCGTCGGGAAGCTGAACACGAATCAGATTTTCGGATGCATTCATACGGTGAAATTGCAGCAAAAGCCTTTATTTTTTAGTCTCATTCATGCTAGCAGGTTCGGCGTAAATCGCCGCGTTCTGCAGCAGCATCCAATAGATTGCATGATGGAAAATGCAATAACAAAACGGTCGGGACATGCCGTGGCGCTCGTCGGTTGGCTGGCGCTTTGCTTCGCTGTAGCCGGCATCTCCGGAGCCTTTTCCGCGAATGCGATTACCACGTGGTATGCCGCGCTGGTGAAGCCGGATTTTAACCCACCGAACCAGCTGTGGGGGCCGATATGGACGGTGCTTTATATCATGATGGCAGTTGCCGCGTGGATGGTGTGGAAGTCGCCCGGATCACGCGCCCGTACGCGAGCACTTGTGCTCTTCTGCATGCAACTGGCCCTGAACCTCTCCTGGAGCGCCATCTTTTTTACTCGGCATCAGATTGGGGCCGCGCTGGTTGAGATCCTATTGCTTTGGTTGGCGATTCTGGCAACAATGATGGGATTTTTCACCGTACGTCGGGACGCAGCGTGGCTCCTGATTCCGTACCTAGCGTGGGTTTCGTTTGCAGGCTATCTGAATTGGGCGATCTGGAAGCTGAATTGAAAGATGGATTCGACGGGTAAGATAATTACTTCAGTCCCACATGCACTGCAATCTGCGCATTCTGTGGATCGAAGCCCGATGGGTACACCTCATAGTCAGCCTGGAAGGCACGCTCTCCACCTAAATCCTTCGCAGACATCGACCAGATGCGCTTCCATATCTCTGGTAGCACCGTTTGCAGAGAGCCCTTGTCCGTTTCGAGCACAGCGTACGAACCTGCGGGAACTTCTTTGAGCGTCAACCCTACGGGCACGTCGCCAGTAGAGGTGACGCGGGCTCCGATCAGGTAGGTGTATTCGCCGGTCTGATCGCTCTTGTAGTCGGTGTACACGGCCAGCAGGTCCTGATCGGCGCGGTTGGGGATTTTGGCCGCAATATTCTGCTGCACGAAGCGTTGCCACAACTTGGGTATTTCGCCAGATTCACCGGCTTCCTGCTGGTTATTAGTTCGCACGGCGATACCAACGACGTTGAAGGCCGTTGGCTGTTCCACTTTTGCCGGAGAAGCATTCTGTTGCGCGTGACCGGGTCGGGAAGCAACGAATAAGCACAAAGCAAGGATGGACAGGCTGCGCTTCATCGCAGCTAGTATAACGATGCGGAATCTGGAGAACGAGGCTATTTTTCGTCACCGGCCGAACGGTCAATCAAGAGTGAGGGTCTATCAGGGTTTGTCTCCGGGGTATGGGACGGCTCCGTCACCAGCCGCGCTGCGGTGAGCTGCGCCTCGCTGATGCCGTGCGCCGTGTGGCCCCCGTTCTGTGTGGCGATGTGGATCCACTCGTGCACGAGAACATGCGAAATGGCCTGGGACATGGCGCGTGTTCTCGCGTCACTCGACAGTCCCAGCGTCGTTGGATTCAGTACCTGCGCCATGCGCGTGCAATCGATGTAGATGTATGGCTGAATCTGTCCCTGCACACTCAGTACCCATCCCAGCGGCCCGGGCTTGAGTGGGCGGTAGGCCTGTTGCACCACATCACAGCGTCCAAGGAGCTTTACCTGAATGACATCCGTAAACTCTTCGCCGGAGACCAACTCGCTGTTGCGCAGCAGGCGTGGACTGTGGTCGATAGCATGATTTGCCATGCCAAAATCTTCATCGGCCAGGTCTTCTTTGACCGCAGAGAAAAGCGGTGCCCAGAGAGTGTCGCTTACCTGTTTGTCTGCATAGAAAACGATGGTGCTTCCGGAATTTTGCGCTCTGGAAATTGCGGGAAAGGAAAATAGGGATACGACTGCAAAGAGGACTATATAGATCGAAACAGGATGTCTACGGGTTGGACGACAAATGCGCACTATAAATATTTTTGATACGCGATATAAATTTTGTCCAATGGTTTGATGGGATTATGATCATCTCTAATGGAGATTGGTTTCTGGAGATCGATCTATGGAAGTGCGGCAATTGCAAATCTTCTGCACGCTGGCCGAGGAGCTGAACTTTACCCGCACGGCGGAGCGCGTTCACACCGTACAGTCGAATGTCACGACGCAGATTAAGACACTGGAAGAGGAACTGGGCACGCCGCTCTTTGACCGCCTGGCCAAGCGTGTGATGCTGACCGAAGCGGGACGCCGTTTTCTTCCCTATGCGGAAAAGGCATTGAGGGCGATGATGGAAGGCCATCTTGCCGTACGACACGGCTCGGAACCGGCCGGCCAGTTGCGCATCGGCGCGCCGGAGAGCGTGCTCACTTACCGGCTACCCGAGGTGTTGCAATGCTTTCGTAAACGCTACCCGCAGGTCGAGCTGCTCTTTCGTCCGCATTGGGACGAGACGCTGTTCGACGCCCTGGAGAGCGGCAGGCTGGATATGGCGATCCGCATGATCGATACGATCGATCACAGCCAGTGCGCCTCAGTTCGCCTGCGAACGGAGAAGGTCTACCTGATTGTGCATCCGGAGCATCCGCTGGCGGAAAAGCAGGCAGTCGAGCCCGCGGATCTTGCCGCGCAGGTGCTGTTGCTGACCGAAGCGGGCTGCGCCTATCGCAAGAAGCTGGATGAGATGATGGCTGCGCATAAAGTGCGCGCGGGCAATATCACGGAGTTCTCGAGTGTCGAGGCGCTCAAGCAGTGCGCGACGGCCGGCATGGGAATCGGGTTGTTACCTGAGATCGTGGTCGCCGCGGAGCTGAGCAGAAATCAGTTGAAGAGCCTGCGCTGGGCCGGGCCGGACATGGCGATCGCTACCCACATTGTGTGGCACAAAGACAAGTGGCTCTCACCGGGCATGCTGGCTTTTCTGGAAATGCTGAAAGAAAAGATTCAGGCCGCATAAAGCAAAAGGCGGAAGCCACCAGCTTCCGCCTTTTGATGTGGGGATGGTCTACTATTTCCCGCCCGAGGGTGGTATTGCGCTCGGGAAGAGATTTGGCAGCGGAGCATTCTGTTTATCGCGCAACTCAGGACGCGGCAGCGGCTTGCGAGGCAGCATCTGGTCGCGCATGGCTGCGTTGTAGACGAAGATGGCCTCGACGGTTGCGATCTGTCTTAGATCGCCCGGCTGCAGGCGCTCGTAGACGTCCTGATTCGAGTGGTGCGTGCGGCTCTCGTAATCCAGATCGTCCTGAATGAACTGGAAGCCAGGAATGCCGACTGCATCGAAGGACAGGTGATCGGTGCCCCCCGTGTTACGCATGGTAAGAGTGGTGACACCGAGGTCTCTGATAGGGGCAATCCATTGCGCAAAGATGGGAGAGATGGCCGCATTCTCCTGTAGATAGACGCCGCGGATTTTGCCTGAACCGTTATCCACGTTGAAATAGCCGGAGAGAAGCTTTTGCTCGGGCTTTAGTTCGAGTGCTCCGGTCTTGCGCAAGAATTCAGGGAGTGCCAGTTGATCCGGCTCTGTGGAGGTGGGTGCGGAGCCGAAGTGCTGTTTCACGTATCCGCGCGATCCGTAGAGTCCTTGTTCTTCGCCGCTCCAGAGAGCGATGCGAATGGTGCGGCGCGGCTTGACGCCGAGCGAGTTGAGGATTCGCATCACTTCCATAGCGACGATGGAACCCGCACCGTTGTCGGTTGCGCCTGTGCCGGCAATCCAGCTGTCAAGATGGCCGCCGACCATGACGACTTCATCCTTGAGCTTTGGATCGGTTCCGGGTATTTCCGCAACTGTATTGAAGCCATGCTCGTGGTCGCCGGTAAATTTCGTTTCGACGTCCATTTCGATGGTCACCGGAACGTGCGCCTGCAAGAGACGGAAGACGCGGCCATAACTTTCAATCGCCATGACCACGACCGGTATCTTTACCTTGTGATCTGCCAGATAAGGCTGGCGTCCCAGGGCGGCACCGTTGTCGTCGAAGATGGTTCCACCGGAGCCGCCGCCATTCTTGCCGTCGCGGCTGGGCCGGATGACCGCAGCGGCCTTCTCATCAGCCAGAAACTGTGCGATCTTATCGACCAGTTTGTAGCGCTGCAGGTAAGCGCGCAGACGCGCCTGCATGTCGGCGCCGGAGCGGTCAGTAAGCGGATATTCTGCGAGTTCCTCAAGCTCTTTATCGGTGTAGCGTTCGAAGAGTGCTTTATCGACCGGCGGAACTTCGCGCATTTCGCCGAGCAGCACGATCTTGCCAGCAAGCTTCCCTTTGTATTGGTCGAAGTCCTGGTCGCTTTGGATATTGACGTTTACGGCTTCGCCGCTTACCGGCCCATTCGTTGACGGCGACCACGGTGTTGCCTGCGCAATAAAAACAGCGGTGTCGGGCGACGTCATGCGAACCCACGTGTTCAGTTGCTGCCACCCCATGCCGAATTCGCCCCAGTCCTCAAGGTGCGCGTTCACGCAGCCCATTGCCGTGAGCTGATCGCGAGTCCAGGCGTTGGCCTTGGCCAGATTGGGTGAGCCGGTCAGGCGCGGGCCGATGTCGTCGCTTAGCGCCGAGCCGTACTCCATGATGTGCGAATGCTGCAGGCCTTCTTCACGGATGCGCTGATACATTGTGAGATCAAGGTTTTCGACTGCGGGCTGCGGTTGTTCGTAAGAAGGAATGGAGTCGTCGGCGGATCTGGTTCTGGCTTTGTCGGCGGCAAAAGCAGGAATTGCTACGGCCAGCAGAAGCGCGGACAATGGCCGGCGATAAGGATCAAACATGCGGGTGGTCCTCCTAAAAGTGGATCAAGGGAAGGGGAAGAATATCAGAAGGGTATACAGGGATGCATCGTCAGCAGCCGATTCCAAGCAGGCACCGCCTAGAGCGGCTTCTTAAGGACGACGACGTGGAGATTGCGCCTGACGGTAAAGCCGAGCTTTTTGTAGACGCGGATGGCGGCTGAATTGTCCAGCCGGACCCCGAGAATCGGCGTCTCGCCGCGTTCAAAGATGGTGCGGGCAACGGCCGACACGAGAGCGAGTGCGTATCCGCGTCCCCGGTATTCAGGATACGTGCAAACGGCGCTGACCTCGGTGAATCCGGACAGGCTGATGCGCTGACCTGCCATCGCAACGAGATGTTTGCCATCGCGAATTCCCTTATAACCACCAAACTCTATGGTCCGTTTGCGAAACGGGCCCGGTTCTGTAGCTTCTGCGAGCTTCCGCATCTGCGGAATATCGGAGGCGTTGAGGGTTTCGATCGAAAAGTCGGGGGCGTGTGGATCTTCCATGACTGCGGATGGCTTGCGGCAGATCATCTGATGCATCTCAAAATCCTGCAACAGTCGCCACCCGTGGGGAAGGCGTGGAGAAGCATCGAGAAAGAAAACGACGGCCTCGTCCGGTCCAAGCAACTCGCCGAGCGAAGCATAGGCCTCGGGACTCTGCTCCCTGATCGCCGCTAACGGAGAGACATCCGCCGGATAGCGCCTGGCGAGATTGTCGCCTTGAGCAAAGTGCGCATGCCCTGTGTGGAGAGCGCTCCAGATGGGGTGATTGAGCCCATCCTGATGTTCTTTTCTGTCTAAGTCCATGCCCATTTCTTATGCAGTAGATGACGGAGACTTCAGGAAGCCGCAGAAATTATCGTAATTTGGCCGCAATGCCGTTGAGCATCCCGTGCAGGTGTTCGCGTGCGAGGCAGAGGGCGTTTTGATTCTGCGTGAGCCTCGTTATCATGAGGCTACCCTCAAGAGTCGCAATCATGACGGAGGCCACGCTGGTCGCCGATGTCTTCTGCGTGATTTCTCCCTGCGCGATTCCCTGTCTGACAGTGTTTTCAATATATTCGATCCATTCATGCATCGCACTACGCGCACGCGCGCGCAGCAACGGGTTTCCATCATCGGCATCAATGGCGGTGTTCATCAGCGCACAACCGCCCGGCACGACAGATGGTTTGGAGGCAAAGCTATCGACCATCCTGTGCAGTCTGGCGAGCGGACTTGGAATGGCGTCAACCGCTTCAAGGCGAATGTGCTTGATCTGAGACCAGGCAAAATCAAAGGCGGCGACCGCCAGATCCTCCTTGCTCTCGAAATGACGATAAATCCCGCCCTTTTCCAGCCCGGTTTCTTCCATAAGTTCTGACAGGCTGGTCCCGGAGAAGCCGCGTCGATTGAAGACAGGCGCGGCTTTACGGATAATCTTTTGCCGCGTCTTCTCGCCCTTCTTTAAAAGAATACTCATGGAAAAAGGATAACAAATTTTGCGACCGATCGGTCTCGAAGTGTATCTGTATTCAACATACCGCAAATCTATGAGCACACCGACGCTAGCCCGCCCGCAAGCTCCTGCAAATGTCGCCGCCCGGCGTGCCGTCAATCCGTGGGCCGTCGCCATCACCGTCACGCTGGCTACCTTCATGGAACTGCTCGATACCTCGATTGCCAATGTCTCGCTGCCGCACATTGCCGGCGGCCTGGGTTCGAGCTTCGACGAAGCTACCTGGGTGCTGACTTCGTATCTTGTAGCGAATGCCGTGGTGCTGCCTTTAAGCGCATGGCTGAGCCGCGTCTTTGGGCGTAAGCGCTATTACATGATGTGCGTTGGACTGTTTACAGCTACGTCGTTTCTTTGCGGCATCGCTCCGACGCTTGGGCTTCTATTGCTTTTTCGGGTCATGCAGGGAATTGGCGGCGGAGGGCTGGCTCCGGTAGAACAGGCGATCCTGGTCGATACCTTTCCCGCATCGAAACGCGCTTCGGCATTTGCCCTCTACAGCATGGCGATTGTTACCGCGCCTGCGATCGGACCTCCACTGGGCGGATGGATCACTGACAGCTTCTCCTGGCGCTGGGTCTTTTTCATCAATGTGCCGATTGGACTTCTCTCCCTGCTCCTGAGCAGCCGGTTGGTACACGATCCTCCGCAATTCAAAGAAGAGATAGCGAAGTTGCGCGCAAGCGGCAAGCTGCGCATTGATGGCTTGGGTATCGGGCTGATTGCGGTCGGCTTCGGATGTCTGGAAGTGGTCCTGGACCGTGGCCAGATCGATGACTGGTTCGGCAGTTCGACGATTATTGCGCTCACGATTGCTGCGGTTGTCACGCTTGGCTTTGCCATTTACTGGGAGTGGAATCATACGGACCCGGTGGTGGAAATCACGCTGCTGAAGGAACGCAATTTTGCCGCTGCGACGATTTTCTATTTTCTCTTCGGCTTCGTGCTTTTCGGCAGCACGACCATGATCCCGGAGGTTCTGCAGACTCTTTATGGATATACGGCGACCGATGCAGGATTAGTGCTCGGTCCGGGGGCTCTGGTGATCACATTTCTTGCGCCGTTCGTCGCGCGGCTCGTGCAGTCGGGCAAGGTAAGCCCCAAAAACCTCATCGCATTCAGCTTTGCGGTCGTCGCCTGCTCAATGTGGTATTACGGCAGCTTTACTCCGCAGACGGATTATTTTCATTACGCATTTGCCCGCGCCATTCAAGGCTTCGGCTATGCGTTTCTCTTTGTTCCTGTCAGCGTGATGGCTTATTCGTATCTGCCGCCGCACAAAAACAATAAAGCTTCAAGTTTTACCAATCTGGCGCGCAACTGGGGCGGCAGCTTTGGCGTGGCTTTTGTTACGACATTTCACGAGCGTCGCAGCGATCTGCATCAGACGCGCATCGGCGATGCGCTGACCCACGGCGCTCCAATCTATGACTCAACGCGTGACGCGTTGACACACACCTTTGAGCAGTTTGGCGGGATGTCTTCGGCGGACGCGGCGAAGCATGCCAGCGGGCGCCTCTATGACATGCTGCTGCAGCAAGCCAGCCTGCTTGCCTTCCGCGATTGCTTCTATCTTCTGGGATGGGCGGCGATTCTTGGCATCCCCCTTGCCTTTTTCACGCGCAGCTTCAGGCCTGGTGGCGCATCGGGCGGTCATTAATCTGGCGGTCACAGCCCCGGCATATAATTTTTGAATCCGGACGTTGATGCAGGGACGCAAAATAACGTGGAGGTGCAACCACGATCGAATCCTCTGATTTTCGAATGACGAGAATGCCGCTCAACCACGGAGCGGGTCATATGCCCGCACTCGGCTTCGGCACCCTGATTCCCGACGCAGCAGTGACGATAACTGCGACCAGAGACGCACTTGAAGCCGGATTTCGACACTTCGATTGTGCTGAACGATACCGGAACGAGCGCGAGGTAGGCGAGGCGTTGCAGGCAGGACTTGCCGCTGGGGGAATCTCGCGCGAAGATCTTTTTGTTACCACGAAATTGTGGAACTCCAATCATCGGCCTGAGCGCGTCGAACCGGCATTCGAGGCGAGTCTCGACAGACTCAGGCTCAACTATCTGGATCTCTACCTGATCCACACTCCGTTTGCGTTTCAACCTGGAGACGAGCAGGATCCGCGCGATCAAAACGGCAGCGTCCTTTACGACGACGGGGTGACTTTGTTCGATACCTGGAAGGCAATGGAGAGTCTTGTGGACCATGGCAGATGCCGGGCCATCGGACTGTCTGACATCACCTTAGACGGGCTGTTGCCCCTCTACGAATCGGCGAGAATCAAGCCGGCTGTGGTCCAGGTCGAGTCACATCCGTATCTGCCGGAGACGGAGCTTCTGGAGTTTTGCAAGGAGAAGGGCATTGTGCTTTTGGCTTTTGCGCTATTGGGCCACGGAACCAGACCGGGGCCGCTTGAAGATCCAGTCATTACTGCAATCGCCGCACGCGTTGGAAAGACGCCGGCGCAGGTGCTGTTGGCGTGGGCGGTACAGCGAGGCACTGCTTTGCTTACCACGCCCAAATCCGCAGCTCGCGCGCGGGAGAACTTCAACATCTCCCCGCTTCCAGAAGACGCATTAGACGAGATCAACCGCATTGAAACCAGACAGAGGCTCAACCCAGTGGTAACGACCGGCGTCCCGGGTTTTATCCCACGAGGTAGTTCAAAATGAAAACCGAAGATCCCCTGGAGCAACTGATGCAAGAGGAGCAAATACGTGAGGCTTTGAATTCACACTGGCGCGCGTCGGCGGCCGGCGATGCAAACGCGGAGCACGACATTTACGATGACGATGCCATTTGCGACTATCCCCAGTCAGGCGAGCGCATCCTCGGGCGAAGCAATTTACAGGCTTTGCGGAGTCATCATCCCGGCAAGCCGTCAGGTTTCACTGTCAAGCGAATTATCGGAAGAGGTGATCTCTGGATCACGGAATACACAATCACCTACCAGGGGCGACCGGCATACACCGTGAGTATTATGGAGTTCCGCAACGGTAAGGTCGTGCACGAGACGCAGTATTTCGCGGATCCCTTCGAGGCTCCGGCCTGGCGGAGCCAATGGGTTCAGCGCAACACCTGACGCCTGTAGATTCAAACTGACTCCACTGCCAATTTCTGTATTCGGTTTGCCATCGCTGTATAGCCGTGTACGATCAGAGATCATTTTGGTGACATGGTTCACGCATGGCTAAAAATGGTTTTATTCGCAGGGTTGGAGTCGGTGTCGTCTCTCTCATTCTCTTGTTCTTGACCGCATGGGCCATGCTGGCGCTCTACTTCGATGTGCGCGTGCATTGGTTGCGCATTCCATGCATTGCAGCATTCCTGCTGGCCGTGACAGCGATTCTGATTACCGCGAAGCGCTTCCGGTACCGCGTGCTTGGCTGCGTCCTTTGTTTTCTGGTGGTGCTGGGCTGGTGGCTTTCACTCAAGCCATCGAACGAGGGCAATTGGCAGCCCGATGTTTCGCGTCTCGCTTATGGAGAAATGAACGACGACCGCGTCACGATTTATAACACGCGCAGCTGCGACTACCGCGCTGAGTTCGATTACACCTGCGAGTGGCCGACGCGGAAAGTGGACGTATCACAAATTCGCGGTATGGATCTTTTTGTGGATTACTGGGGTTCGCCATGGATCGCGCATACGATTCTGAGCTTCGACCTCGGCAACCATCAGTACATCGCATTTTCGATTGAGGCGCGCAAGCACGTAGGTCAGAGCTATTCGGCTGTCCGTGGGTTCTTCCGCCAGTTCACGCTGATCTCTGTGGTGAGCGATGAGCGGGACGTGGTGCGTCTGCGCACAAACTATCGCAAAGGCGAAGACCTGTATCTCTTCCGCACTACGGCGACGCCGGCGTTTGCGCAATCGCTGTTTCTGGACTACATCCATTTCACGAACTATCTGCACGATCATCCAAAGTGGTACAACGCGTTGACCAACAATTGCACGACTGAGATTTTCACACTGAAGACAATGAGGAGCCTGCCGCGCAACTGGACCGTTCTGCTGAATGGCAAGGGTGCTCAGGAACAGTACCGAGAGGGCAATCTGGCAGGCGATGGTTTGCCATTCGATGAACTGATGAGACGTGCCCACATCAATCCCGCGGCTAAGGCAGCAGACCAGGACCCAGAGTTTTCAAAACGTATCCGTCAGAACAGGCCGGGGTTTGGGGACGTCAGGTAGCAGTAAACCAGATGCGCCTAAACCAACTGTGCGCCCGCAATTTCTTCCAACACCTTCAGGGGCGATACCTGAGGCGCTACCAGTACTTCGGGGCGCACGAGGAATGTCTGCTCCAGGGCGTACTGCCCGGCAAGGACGGCGTGGGGGACGGTGTCGGTGTAGACCATCCAACTGGAGCCAGGGGGGAAGTCGAAGCTGTACTTGGGGCAATCGGCCTGGAAGCGCGGATTCTCTTTGAGGAAGTTGTGGAAGCGCATCATGAAGTCGTCATAAGGTGAGCGCTTGATGGAGGGAATCGCTGCCCCAAGTCCAATGCCGCGGCCGAGCGATTTCGCCGCCCGGCTCACCGCGCCGTCGCGATGGGGTGCGATTTCGCCCGGGGCGAACTGCTTCACCGTCTTCGCGAAGGGATCGCTGACCACCCAATCCCGCGTGCGGGACGGATGAATGTTGTTGAAGAAACGGAGAATGCGCGCTCCGTGGGTCGGCCTCGTAGGAAAAGCGTCGGTGTGGAGCAGGTCGTTGCGCCGGCGCTGCGGCAGGTCGCGGCCCTCTTCTTCCTGCGGGCGAAAGCTGGCGTAATCGAGCTGCCAATTAGCGTTGTAAGGCGCGAGAAAGCCAGTGAGGAACTCGGTTACGCTCTTCGAATACCAGCGCATGATGCTTTGCAGCCGGGCGACAGCTTGTGCATCAGCGGTCTTCGTGTCGACGCCGCTCAGCTTATCGATATTTGGCTTGTAGGCAATGTTTTTGTGCAGCGAGCTGTCGGTCTGCTGCTGCCCAAGAAGGAACCGGAGGTCGCCGTCGGGAATGGCGATGGGCGTCTGCGGGAAGTAGAGGATGTCTCCGGACTCAAGCTGGGCGCACCATGCGCGTGACTGATCCGGCGAGGCAGACTGGAGTGTTTCGAGCGAGATGGAAATGACGGCCATAACGCGTTAGTCGCCGCTCAACTTGCGGCGGAGCCACAGGCCCAGAAGGATGATCAGGGTGATGGCCAGGACGCCCAGTCCGACCGGTAGGGCAACGTACCGGTAGCTGTCCGCGAGATCGACGTTGTGGTGGCCTGCGCTGTTGTAAATAAGAATGCCGAAAATCGCCAGGAAACATGTGGCGAAGAAGGTGATGAATCCCAGAGAGAAGGACAACAGCACGCTGGCGAACAGGCCGAAATCGCCGATCTGGATGCCGAAGACTTTGCCCTGATTTGAATGGGTTGCAGCAACCATAGCCGGCACAAGACGCTCCTCAGCTAGAATACAGGTTCATGGCTGATGTCGCACAGATCGAGTTGTTGCCGGCGCAAAGGGTGGCGCAGGAAGCGCAAGTGCTGCAAGCGCAGAACGGGGTGTGCTACGCGCAGTATGGCGACACGCACCTGACGGCGCAGGAACTGGAGCGCGTGGTGCAGGCCGTGCCTATTGCCATTGCGAGTGCCCTGAAGGGGCGCGCCTACTACTTTGTGCCGCTGACCATCAGCGAGAACGACGAGACGCTGGTTGCGCCGGAATACACGATCGACTTCAGCGACCGCGCCATTTGCCATCGAAATGTACAGTTTGGCAGCTCGGAGTGCATCTTCATTTCGACACGGCTGATGCAAGACCGCTTTGCGCTGGCTTTCGAGTTCTTCATCAATGTCGGACATCACTTTGTCGAGTCGGTCGGCGTGCCGAAGAGTTTCAGCGACCTCGTCTGGGCGCAGGCCGAGGCCGATGTGCGCGGGGAGACGAGCCAGGACGCCTTTGAAAGCAGGCGTCGTGCCACGGAGCGCGGGCGGCCGGATGAAAAGGCCAAGAATACGTTTTTCGAAGCCTCCTTTTCCGATGCGATTGCAATTTATCTACTCTCGCTGAGCATCGATTTCGATTACAGCGACCTGCGCGAGCGTGAGTATTCTTTGCTGGCGGCTCCCTCGCTGGCGGAGCGGCTGCGGCACATCGCAGAACTCTTCCCTCCGAATGCCGGATATGAGTTCGAGATTCGCTACCGGCGTCGCGGCTGACACCTATCCGCTCACCTCGGTTCTATTTACAATCGCGGGATGATTGCGCATTTGCGGGGGCGTCTTTTTTCGAAACAACCGGGGCAGGCCATTGTGGAAGCAGCAGGCGTAGGGTACGACATAACGATCAGCGTGCCGACGTTTACGGCTCTCCCTGCGGAGGGCGCCGAGGTGTCGCTGCACATCCATACGCAGGTTAGGGAAGACCTGCTGGCGCTCTTCGGGTTTCTCGATCTCAACGAGAAGCGGCTGTTCGAGCGGCTGATTACGGTTTCCGGTGTGGGCCCGAAGCTGGCGGTGACGATCCTGAGCGGGCTAAACCCGGAGCGCACGGTGACAGCGATTCGCTCGCAGGACCATGCCACGCTGACGCGGATTCCAGGCGTCGGGAAAAAACTGGCTGAGCGGCTGGTCGTCGAGTTGAAGGATAAGCTTGAGGACATGGCGACCGCGCCCACAGTGGTAACGGCCGGTCCGGCGGCAGAAGATGTGCTGTCGGCCCTTGTGAACCTTGGGTATCAGCGGCCTGCGGCCCAGAAAGCGATTGAGACGGCGGTGGCGAAGAACAAGGCCGCTGGCGAGAACTTCGACGAACTGTTCCGGGCCACGTTGCTGTTGATCCGGTAGATCCAAGAGCTGCGTTTTCCCGGTGTTCCGGTGGTTATTAGCACGCTACGCCTCAATGACAGGTCATTTGGAAAGTGGCGGGTTATTTTCTTTCGTCCGGTGCCGGAGCCAAATGCTGCTGATATTGCGGATGGGCTTGTATGAAATCCGCGACGAAGGGACACTGCGGGATCACGCGCAGGCGGTTTTCCACGGCGTAGTCCAGGGCCGCTTTGGTGAGCGCGGTGCCAATGCCGCGTCCATTCAAGGATGCAGGAACTTCGGTGTGGGTGAATGTGATGACGTCCGGCTTAAGAAGGTAATTCAGAAATGCAGTCTTTGCGCCGATCTCGGTTTCGAAACGATGCTTGAGCCTGTTTTGAGTAATCGTAAGCTTCATAGGTTTGCACTATTTGATGCTGTAGCCGAGATCCCGGATCTCGGTGAACTGTGGGTCAAGCGGCGGTCTAAGACCCATCAGGGCTGGAGGTATTTCCCCAGAACCATGAAAACAGCCTTACAAGATGCAGATCGACTGCATTATTTTTTCCCTCTTTGGCTTGGGCAGCATCTTACCCTGCAAAGGAGCGAACGTGATCATCATTCTTATAATCCTGCTTTTACTTTTCGGATTTGGCGGCTATCGCATGGGGCCTGGGATTGGCTACTATGGCGGCGGCGGCATCAGTCTAATTCTCCTGATCATTATCATTCTGCTGTTGCTAAAGGTTATTTGAAGAAGTTGTTCAATCCGGCAGTTGGCGGAGCTTGATCTGGAGGGCGCCGAAGCAAAGTCCCTACTTCCTTAGAAGCTGTTTGTAGCTGGATTGCTCCATCGTACAGGCCTCTCTCGACGTCGCGCTTCCGTGGATTTTCCTTACAACAACGCTACCTCCCCATGTATTTCTGAAAAAGCTCCGGGAACTGCTGTTTAAGCGCGGCCAGTTTCGGGCGGTCGCATTGCTGGATGTACGGGTTGTCAGGGTTCTTGAGAGCGAAATCCTGTTGCGCGTCTTCGGCGGCGGTGAATTTTTTTAGCGGCACTACCTGGGTCACGATGGGCGCCGGAAAGACATGCGCGGTATCTAGCTGCGTGATGTATGCCCGGGCGAGACGCTGCTGCTCATCGTTCTGGTAGAAGATGACGGAGCGGTACTGGGGGCCGACGTCGCTGTCCTGCCGGTTGAGCTGCGTAGGATCGTGCGCCACAGAGAAGAAGATGCGTAGGAGCTGTCCATAGCTGATCTTTGCCGGGTTATAGACGACGCGCACGCTCTCGGCATAGTTCGGTTTGTCTTTTAGCGCGGATGTTACATCATCCGGACTCACGGAAAAGCCGGCCTGCGTGGTTTCGACACCTTTGAGACGTTCAAAGACAGCCTGCGTTCCCCAGTAACATCCGCCCCCAAAGACCGCCGTCTGATGCGGCCCTTTAGCCAGGGGTGTGTCGGTTTCCGGCGCTGGGATGGGCGTGGCGCGTGCTTCCGTTTGCGCGTGGGCCATGGTAATACCTGCGGCGAGCAGAACGGCACAGGTGAATGCACGAAGCATAAGAAAACTCCTTTGCTGCTGGAAATTAGAGCAGCATTGGACGGCGCCGTCATCGCTGCCAGAGGGAAATCCAGTTGAGCCGGGTTTGAATTGCGACGAGTTGAGCCGCGCATGACGCGATCTGGTTATCATACAGAGACAACGATACGACCTGCGAAAGCGTCAGTCTGCGCACCCTTTACAATGCGGGTATGCCGAAGGCCAGTTCCAAATCCATTGCTCCGGCTCAGCCTTACTTCAGCAAAGAGGCACTAAAGTTCTTACGGGGGCTGAAGCGAAACAACGACCGCGAATGGTTCGAGGCAAGGCGCAGCATCTATGAGCAAGAGCTGAAGCGGCCGATGCTGGCCGTGATTGAGCGCGTGACCGATGCGATGGCGGAGTTTGCCCCGGCGCACGTGCGTCCGGCGCAGAAGAGCATGATGCGCATCTATCGCGATACGCGCTTTTCCGCCGACAAAACTCCCTATAAAACGCACGTAGCCGCATGGTGGACACGCAACGGTCTGGAGAAGACATCAGGCGGAGGGTATTACTTTCATCTTTCTGCGAAAGAAGTCGTGATTGCCGCAGGCATTTACATGCCGGAGCGGGAGCAGTTGCTGGCGATCCGCATGCAATTGCTGCAACAACATGAGGAGCTGCGCCGGCTGCTGCATGACAAGAAACTGCGCAAAGTGATGGACCTGGATCAGGTGGAAGCGCTGCGGCGGCCGCCGAAGGGCTTTCCAGCGGACCATCCGGGGATCGATCTGATTCGGCAACAGCAATGGGGCCTGGAGGCGCGCCTGCCTGCGGACGCGGCCCTCGAAGAGGGTTTCTGGAAGGAGATCGTGATGCGCTTTCGTCTCTCCGCTTCAGTTGTGGATTTTCTGAACCGCCCCTTTGTGGGGGATGTGGAAAAGAAAAAACAATATATCTTCAAGCTGATGTAGACGTGCCTTCCGTGCGGGAATAGACTACCCAACATCCCTAAAGGAAACGCTTGCAAGCCGCGTCTGCCAAGGGTTTCGCCGCCTTCTTCAATGAGGCGGAATGGGTTAAAATCCAGAAATATCGTATAAAAACCGGTAAAAACGGCAAAAAACCTGTGGAAACGGGCCTTTTGCCGTTGACAAAGTTTGCGAAAAGACGCAAGGTAAACGGCGGTGGGTGTTTTTCAGGACCCGCATGGATACAGGGTTTCCGCGTAATTGCGCAGGGAACCCTCACAACGGCGGAGGCTGAAGAAAGCCCGGAAAGCAACGCGATACCAGCACAAGGTTCTGGGACAGCGAAAACAGAATCAGGAGGATTTTACATGGCAACAGCATTGACCAAAACAGCCCTCGTTCGCCAGCTGGCGGAGAAGCTCGAACTCACCAACAAGCAGTCGGCGGCATTTCTCGATCTGCTTGCGGAAACAGCGATCAAAGAGACGAAGAAGAACGGCGTGTTCGTGATTCCCGGACTCGGACGCCTGGTGAAGGCAGAGCGCAAGGCGCGCATCGGCCGCAATCCGCAGACCGGCGAACAGATCAAGATCAAGGCGAAGACCGTAGTGAAGTTCCGCGTGGCCAAGGCCGCAAAGGACGTCATCGCTCCCCCGAAGAAGTAGTCTGCGGCATATCGCACTTCACAACAGGAAAAAGGAAACGGGTGGCTCCGTTTCCTTTTTTGTTTTGGACGCAATTGCCCGGAAGCTTTTAGAGACTCTCGAATATTGAGCTTTAAACGACCTTAGATCTGGTGGATGGCCATCAGATAATCCTTGATGCCGGTGCAGATGATCTGGACACCAATACACAGCAGAATGAAGGACGAAAGCCGCATGACGACCGAGGTTCCGGAAGCGCCAAGCAGGCGCTCTGCGGCATTGGCGTAGCGATAGCAGATGTAAATGATGATGCAGACCAGCGCTATGCCGACAAACGATGCAATCAGAACCCTGGGCGAAAGAAACGAGGCTGCGCGCAGTTCCGCAGGCAGATGGGCGCCGAGCGTAATCGCAACTGAGATAGAACCTGGGCCGACCGTGAGCGGCATGGTGTACGGATAAAAAGCGTGATCGAGAATGCTGGCATCCTGCGCGTCGTTCGAGCGACTGCCGTTCGAATCCCGCGACAGCAGTGACCAGCCGGTTACAGCTACGACAAGTCCTCCCCCGATCTGGACGGCGTAAATGGAGATGCCGAAGAAGGTAAGAACTTTAACTCCCCAGAGCAGAGAGCCAATCAAAAGAAAGAAACAGTAGATGGCAATTTTTCGTGCCAGCGCGCGATGCAGCGCCGGCTCGAGTCCGCTGAAGACATTCAGGAGAACAGCAGCGGCGGCGAGGGGATTGACAACAGGAAAGAGCGCTGCAACCACGAGAATCGTGGCCTCGATGACGGTCGATGCATCATACCGAAGATCAATCACCGGCTGAGACTTCCTCGTTTATTTTGCGAGGCAGCAAAGCTCGCAACACCAGAGAAGCGCCGAAACAGATAATGAGGCACTTGGTGAGCAAATATGCATTGTAGCGCCATGCGAAGACAGCAAAACATCCAGTGAGGCCGATGTAGAAGCTCTCTGCAAGGACACTTGTAAGCCACTGCGGCCTGACGGGAGATGCGGGTACGCGGGAGCGGAGACTAAGCCAGAGGCGCGGCACGCGCCCCTTGTAAGCCAGATAGGCCTCGCCGAGCTGTGCGGTAAGGTAGGCTTCTTCCCCAAGAATGAGACGGAAATAGAAAAATGCCTGCGCCAGCAAAAAGAAGATGGCTCCGGTGGGCGGCATCAGGATGGAAACAGCCATGGAGAAGATGAAGGTGCCGATATAGAGCGGGTTGCGCACATAGCGGTATGGGCCGGCGGCTACTACCTGCGATCCATGCATGGAGGCGTCGTGCACGATTGCCGTTCCTAGGTTGGCCGTGCCCCAGACGCGAAAGATCGTTCCTTGAACGGCGCAGAGAATCGCAATCGAGGTAACGAGAACAGTGGCATTGCTGAGCGGGAGCCAGTGCGCGCTGGCAAGGGCTCCGGATAGCTCCAGCCATGTGGTAGAAACTCTGCCGGTACCGCCCAGGTAGCGTGCCCACGGCGCCCAGAAGCCGAGGACGTATAGCACAAAGCCAATCACGATGCGGAAACGATACTCGAACTTCGTTGCTTTCATTGCCCGGAGGTTCCCTGTTCGTTTTTGAAGATGACGCCCGATTTCATGACGAACTTTACGTGCTGAAGCAGACGAATGTCTTTGAGCGGGTCGCCGTTGACTGCAATGATGTCGGCCCACTTGCCGGCTTCGAGCGAGCCGATGTGGTTGGTCCAGCTCATCAGATCGGCTGCATTGAGGGTCGCTGTCTGCAATGCGGCGAGCGGGGTCATCCCGAACTGATTGACATAGACGTCCAGCTCATGCGCGTTCAGACCGTGCGGGTATACGGCGGCATCGGTGCCCATTGCCACTTTTACGCCGGCGGCAATGGCTCTCTTGGCGTTAGCCTTTTCCACTGCGCTTACATCCTTCATCTTTTGTTTGTAGAACGCAGGCAGATTTCCATACTGCTGCATCCAGTCGATCAAATACGCGGTCGGCACGAAATAGTTTCCGTGCTGCTTCATGGCGGCGATGTCTTCGTCGTTCATATACGAGCCGTGCTCGATGGAGTCAATGCCTGCTTCGGTGGCCCAGAGGATGCCCTGCGCGCCATGCGCGTGCGCGGCCACTTTGCGGCCGAGGCGGTGGGCGTCGGCGACGATGGCCTTCAGTTCTTCGAGGGTGTATTGGGATGCCTGAGGGTCGTCTCCTTTGGAGAGGACGCCGCCGGTAGCGCAGACCTTGATCAGATCGGCTCCGTATTTGATGGTCTCGCGGACCTTGTGTTGCACGGCCTCGACACCGTCGGCCACGCCGTCGGCGGTCTGGTGAAATTCAAAGGGCAGAAGGTTGTCGTCGCAGTGACCTCCGGTGATGCCGAGGGGTGGGCCGCTGACCTGCATGTGCGGGCCCTCGATCAACCCTTCATTGATGGCGTCACGCAGGTCCACATCCGCGTAGCCCGCTGCGCCGACGTTGCGGACGGTGGTGAATCCGGCTTCGAGGGTGACCCTGGCATTGCGTGCACCGATCAAGGCGCTTTTGGCGACGCTGGTCGAAAGCTCATGATATGGGTCGAAATTTGTATCCATCGTCAGGTGCGTGTGCACGTCGATGAGGCCGGGGAGCACAGTCATGCCGCGCAGGTCGATTTCTTTGTCTCCATTTTGTTTCGGTGTGGAGGATGTCGGTGCGATCGCGGAGATGCTGTCACCGGTAACGATGATGGTCTGGTCGGCAGATTCATTACCGGTATGCACGTCGATAACGTGACCAGCGCGGATAAGGGTGCGCATGGGCGCAGGCGTGGGTATAGACGGCTGCTGGGCTGCGGCGGGAAGACTGGGCAGAAGCAGCGTGGGCAGAAACAGGCAGAAAATGCGGCGGGCGATCGTTAGCATGCTGGCATCCTGAGATGAAGACGTGCGGCAAGTCTAGCAGAGGAGAGCTTTCACACTTGTCCAAATTTCCTATTGCCAAACCATAGAAGAGAGCCCAAAATACCTATGGCTATGCAATAGGAGCAATATGGGAAACAAGACCGATGTTTGGCAAGGAACCCTGGCGCTGATGGTGCTGAAGACGCTGGAGGCAATGGGGCCAATTCACGGATACGGCATTGCGCGGCGCATTGAGCAGACGAGTGGCAATCTACTGTCGCTGAACTATGGGACGCTTTACCCGGCGCTGCTGAAGCTGGAGCAGGAAGGTTTCGTCGCCTCTGAGTGGGGACTTTCGGAAAACAATCGCAAGGCCAAGTTCTATAAGCTGACCCGCGCCGGAAGAAAGCAACTGGAGCGGGAGGCGCGGGACTGGGAGCAGGCGACAGCAATTATTGGCCGGTTTCTCTCGCCGGCTGAGGAGGCGTGATGAGAAAACTGCGAGCTCTGTGGATGCGGATTGGCGGGCTGTTCCGCTTCAGAGGCGCGGACGGAGAATTTTCGGCTGAGCTCGAAAGCCACGTGGCGATGCATGTGGAAGACGGCGTGCGTGCCGGACTCAGTGAGGAAGAGGCGCGACGGCAGGCGATGATTCGTCTTGGTGGGCTGGAGCAGACGAAGATTGCGTATCGCGAGCGGCAGGGACTGCCGTGGTTCGAGACACTGTGGCAGGATGCTCGCTTTGGCCTGCGCATGCTGGTGAAGAGCCCTGGATTCACGGTTGTCGCGGTTTTGACGCTGGCGCTTGGCATCGGCGCAAATACTGCGCTGTTCTCGGTTGTGAATGGCGTGCTGTTGAATCCACTGCCGTATCCGCATGCGGACGAGCTGGTGACGGTGCATGCGAGCAAGCAAAACTTCAGCGAAGGCTCGATTTCCTATCTTAATTTCCGCGACTGGCAGCGCGACAACAAGACGTTGGAGGCGCTCGCGGTTTCGCGGGGGACGGGCTACAGCCTGACGGGCATGGGCGATGCGGAGGAGATACGAGCGGAGCTTGTCACGTCGGATTTCTTTCCGTTGCTGGGTGTCAAGCCTGTGATGGGGCGGCTGTTTGCTCCGCATGAAGATGAGGTTGGGCGTGAGCCGCTGGTGATGATCAGCGAGGGTTTCTGGAAGCGCAAGTTCGGCTCCCGGCCGGATGCGGTAGGACGATTGCTCACACTCGACGGGCGCGATTACACCATTGTGGGCGTGGTGCCTGTGAACTTTGATCTGCAGATCAACAATTTTCGTGCATCCGATATCTATGTGCCGATTGGGCAATTTCGCAATCCGGCCTTGAACTACAGAGCTGCAGGACTCGGTATTCATGGGATTGCGCGGCTCAAGCCGGGAGTGACGCTGGAACAGGCGCAGGCTGATATGAAGCAAGTCTCCGAGCGGCTGGAACAGATATATCCCGAGGCAGACCAGGGAATTCGCGCTAAGCTTGTTCCTTTCAAGTATGAAATGGTGCGCAATGTGAAGCCGCTGCTGCTCATCCTAATGGGAGCAGTTGGGTTTGTGCTGTTGATTGCCTGTGTGAACATTGCCAACCTGCTGCTGGTGCGGTCGAATGCGCGGGCTCAAGAGTTCGCTGTGCGGTCGGCGCTGGGTGCGGGGCGTGTGCGGTTGGTACGGCAGTTGCTGACCGAGAGCTTGATGCTTTCGCTTTTGGGTGGAGCGCTGGGGTTGGCGCTTGCTTCATGGGGTACGAAGCTGTTACTGCGGCTGTTGCCGGAGCAGCTGCCGCGAGTAGCAGATGTTCATGTGAGTGGCGCCGTGTTGTGCTTTACTCTGGCGGTCTCGCTTGGGGCTGGCACTTTATTTGGGTTGATGCCTGCGCTAAGAATTTTCAAGCAGAACCTCCAGGATGCACTCAAAGAGGGCAGCCGCTCGGCAACCGGCTCACGGCAGCGGGTGCAGAGCTGGCTGGTGGTATTCCAGATGGCGACGACGCTGGTATTGCTGGCCGGGGCCGGGTTGATGATTCGTAGCCTGATGAAGCTCTCGGAAGTGGACACGGGATTTCAGACGCGTGGTGTGCTCACGTTTGGTCTGCAACCCACTCCCACAATGATCAACCAAGGACCGGATGCAGAGCGCGCGTATTTGCGCGAGGCGAACGCGCGTATCGCCGCAATACCGGGAGTGGATGCGGTGTCGTTTTCCTGGGCGGCACTCCCTATGCTGTCGGATGATGAAGACCTTTTCTGGCTCGATGGAGAAGCGAAGCCGCAAAACCAGGCGGGGATGCACTGGGCCATTCGATACATCGTTGAGCCGGGTTACTTGCCGGCCATGGGAATCCGATTGCGCAAAGGGCGCTTTCTTGCCGCGAGCGATGACGAACACGCGCAGCGTGCGGTGGTGATCGATGAGGTCTTTGCGCGAAAGTTCTTCGGCAATGCCGATCCGATCGGAAAGCGGATCCACCTTGAGCAATATGATGACCCGGCGACGGTGGTTGGAGTTGTAGGACATGTGAATCAGTGGGGGTTGGATAACGATGCTGTCAATCCACTGCGCGCCGAGATCTATCAGGCAATGATGCAATTGCCTGAGCAGCAATTACGGCTGACCATGATGGGCATGGATACGGTCGTGCATTCGAGATATAACGCCGAGGCGACATTCAAAAGCATCCAAAGCGCGGTGGCGCAAATGAATCATGAGCAGGTCGTGTATAACCCCGAGTCGATGGAGGCAGCGATTGCATACACACTCACCGGGCGACGCTTCACGATGATTCTGCTGGCGACATTTGCCGGTGCTGCGCTTTTGCTGGCAAGCATCGGATTGTATGGAGTGATCTCGTATCTGGTAGCACAGCATGCGCGCGAAATTGGTGTGCGCATGGCGCTAGGGGCGGATCGCCGCGACGTATTTCGCTGGGTGCTGGTGCGCGGCGGCAAGTTGGCAGTATTTGGAGCCGTCGCGGGAGTGCTTGCAGCTCTTGCCCTGACGCAGGTGATCGCCCGCTTCAGCTCATTGCTGTATGGCGTGCATGCGTATGATCCGTGGACGATGGCTGGTGTGACTCTTGTGATGATGGTGGTGGCGCTGGCAGCGTGCTACCTGCCGGCGCGACGGGCCATGGAGATCGATCCGATGCAGGTGTTGCGCACGGAGTAAGCCTATTGGAGGGCTTGGCGCAGTCTCCCCTTCGATTGTGCCAGCCTGGCTTCTGCGTCGGTGCGCGTGAGGCCCAGCCGCTGCATGGCGATTGCCGTTTTCACCGAGCCTGCTTCGTCGAGGAGTGCGGCGGCCTTTTCGTATGGCAATTCGGTGAGCGTGGAGATGATTCGCGCGGCGCGATCGCGAAGCTTTACGTTTGTCGGCTGCACGTTGACCATCAGGTTGCCATAGACGTAGCCCAGACGCACCAATGATCCCGTTGAAAGCATGTTGAGCACGAGCTTCGTTGCCGTGCCTGCCTTCATGCGCGTCGAGCCGGTAACGACTTCTGGGCCTACGGCGGGCGTGATGGCAATTTCAGCATGCTGCGCAAGGCGCGAACCGGGAACGCAGCTCAGGCCGATGGTTGCTGCACCAAGTTTGCGAGCGTAGTCGATGCCGCCGAGCACGTAGGGCGTGCGGCCGCTAGCGGCGATGCCTACGAGCGCATCTTTTTGGCTGAAGCGGTGGGCTTCGAGGTCTCTCTGTCCATGGGAGGCGTCGTCTTCGGCTCGCTCCACAGATTTGCGCAGGGCGATGTCGCCGCCGGCGATTAATCCCTGTACCAGTTCGGGCGGCGTGTTGTAGGTAGGCGGGCACTCGGAAGCGTCGAGAACGCCGAGACGTCCAGAGGTGCCTGCGCCGAGGTAGAAAAGGCGACCACCGTTGTCGATGCGCGCCACGATGGCATCGACGGCCTGCGCAATGTGCGGGAGCTCGTCTTCGACGGCGGTGAGCACATCGCGGTCGGCGGTGTGCATGGTCTTGAGCAGATCGAGCGTTCCCAGCTGGTCGAGATTCGCGGTCGCGGGGTTGCGGGCTTCGGTCAGCAGTTCATCGAGCTTTTCCATACTACGAGCTTACTTCCTGACTGCAGCATCGAGTATAGGGCGATCGAGCCCCTGAAGGCTGCGGTTAGGCGCACCGTCAAGGTCGAAAACGACGACCTCGTTCTCGCCCGCCTTGAGCCACGGCCCCGGCACATAAAGCGTCTTTTGCGGTCCAACGTTCCAGACGCGGCCGAGATTGTGCCCGTTGATCCAGACCTGGCCCTTGGTGAAGGCGCTGGTGTCGAGGAAGGTGTCGGCTGGCTTGCCAATGCTGAATGTGGCGCGGTAGAAACATGGACCGGTGCAGGGTGCATCGCTGAAGTTGTATGTTTCGGGCGCGGAGATGGGCAGCGGATAGATCTCCCAGCCAGTAAGGGCCTTACCCGCGAGGGTGACCTGCCTGGTGATGCCTTTACGCTCGCCGCGCAGGACCTTGGTGAAGTTCACGCGGCCTGTGTTTTCGACAAGGATGTCGAGTCGGGCGTTCTGCGAGGTGATGTGTAAAGGCAGCGAGTTCTGATCTAAACGACGGTCGAGTGCTCCGGCAAATTTGCCGTCCACGTAGATTCGGGCGTAGTCGTGGAGCTGGTCGAGCACGAGGTCGCCGCTGATAGGGTCAGTCAGTGTTGTCCGGTAGAGAATGTAGCCATAGGCCTGATCGAGGTCTTCCATGGAGAGCGGCTGCTCGCTGTGTGTGGGCGCAGGCAGGTTGTTCCAAAGCGAGGATGATTGTGTGAGCGTGAAGGCCGGCAACGTCACTGCTGGGGCGACTTGTGGGATGGGTGGCGGGGTGATGCCGGTGGCTTTCGCAATGGTGTCACGGAAGAGGAAATACTTTGGCGTGGGGCGCCCGCTTTCGTCGAGCGGGGAGTCGTAGTCGTAGCTGGTGACATCTGGCTCGTAGTTCTTTCCATTGGAGTTGGCGCCGTTCATCCAGCCGAAGCTGGTACCGCCGTGAAACATATACAGGCTGATGGAGTAGCCCTGGCGCAGTGTCCAGTCAAGATCGGCAGCTTGCTTTTGAGTGTCCGTGTGGGCGTGTTTCGCGCCCCAGTGATCGAACCAGCCATCCCAGTATTCGCTGTTCATGAACGGGCCGTCAGGCCGCATTTTTCTGAGCAGGGCAAAGCCCTTCTGCGCTTCGCCGGGGCCATAGTTGATGGCGGCGGGCAGTTCGGGCAGCGAGCCGTCCGGCACTTCTTCCGGGCCGTCTGCGGTATAGAGCTGCGCTTTGGTAAAGCCGGCGTCGATCAGCGCGTGGTGAATCTGCTCCATGTAGGCATGGTCTTTGTCGAAGGAGCCATATTCGTTCTCAACCTGTACCAGAATGATGGGACCGCCGTTTTCGATTTGCAGCGGGGCCAGCTCCTGGCCTAATCGGGCGAGCCACCGTTGCGCGGGGATCATAAATTTGGGGTCGCTGGAACGCACGACGGTGTCGTGATCTTTAAGTAGCCACGCGGGATAGCCGCCAAACTCCCACTCGGCGCAGGCGTAGGGGCCTGGCCGCAAGATGACGTAGAGACCTTCCTGCTGGGCTTCGCGGACGAACTCGGCCACGTCGTTGTTGCCGGAGAAGTCGTACACGCCGGGCTGCGGCTCATGCTCATTCCAGAAGACATATGTCGTGATGGTGTTCAAGCCCATGGCCTTCGCCATCCGGAAACGATCGCGCCAGTATGCCCGTGGAATACGCGCGTAATGCATTTCGCCGGAGATGACCTGAAAGGGCTGACCGTCGAGCGTGAACTTCCCGTTCTCCGCTTTGAAGATGTGGCCCTGGGCGGCGTGGCAGATGCCTGCGCACAGAAAAACAGACAGGAAGAGGAAAAGAAGTGCAGAGTACTTACGCGGCATGGATCTCGTTTCTCTAGGGTTTATTTCGAAAAGGTAGTGTACAGGGAGATTGCCGGTTCCTGCGCTGAAGCCACTGCATCACAAGTCCTGAAAGGGAATGCCCTGAAATTGCCCAGCGAAGCTGTCGGAAAAGTCGGTAGCTGTTTGCATCGGCGAATCGTCTCGACCTTACAATACAGAGACGAGTGACCGGAGCTGCTCCCCAATGCCGAACGCCACACGCTATGTCTGTATCCACGGGCACTTTTACCAGCCACCGCGCGAGAATCCCTGGCTCGAACAAGTAGAAACGCAGGATTCCGCCGCGCCCTTCCACGACTGGAACGAACGCATTACCTCACAATGCTATGCGCCGAATGGCGCTTCGCGCATTGTGAATAAGAAGAATGAGATTACCCGCATTCTGAACAATTATGCGCATATCAGCTTTAACTTCGGTCCGACACTGCTTTCCTGGCTGGCGGAAAAGGCTCCGCGCACGTATCGAATGGTATTAGAAGGCGACCGGGCGAGTCAGAAGCGATTTTCCGGGCATGGTTCGGCCATGGCGCAGGTCTACAACCACATCATTATGCCTCTGGCGAATACGCGCGACCGCGAGACGCAGATCCGCTGGGGAATTGCCGATTTTGTGCGCCGCTTCGGACGCAAGCCGGAGGGTATGTGGCTGGCTGAAACCGCTGTGGACACGGAAACGCTGGAGCTGCTGGCCGACCACGGCATCAAATTTACGATTCTCGCACCCGGCCAGTGTGCCCGTGTGCGTCCCCTAGCGAGCAAGGACGCGGAGGAAGCCGAGCTGGCGTGGACGGAGACGGATGCCGAGACGCTGAATACACGGCACCCATACCTGGTGCGTTTGAAGAAGGGTCGCGATATTGCGGTCTTTTTCTACGATGGTCCTCGTTCGCGGGCAATCGCCTTTGAAGGCCTGTTGAACAGCGGCGATCAATTTGCCACTCGCCTGATGGGCGGCTTTAGTGCAGACGTTTCGCCGCAGATTGTGCACGTGGCCACAGATGGGGAGAGCTACGGCCATCATCACAAGCATGGTGAGATGGCGCTTTCTTATGCACTGAAACTGATTGAGAAAAGTCCCGATGTGCGGTTGACCAATTACGGCGAATTTTTGGAGAGGTTCCCGCCAACGCAGGAAGCGCAGATTGTGGAAGACACGTCATGGAGCTGCGCGCACGGCGTCGAACGTTGGCGCTCCAACTGCGGCTGCAATATGGGGAATCACCCCGAGTGGACCCAGCAATGGCGTGGACCGTTGCGAGAAGCTCTGGACGGGTTGCGGGATGCGGTGATTCCTCTGACGGAAAAAGCAGCGAGGCCGCTTTTTGAAGATGTGTGGGCAGCTCGCGATGCATACATCGGCGTAGTGCTGGATCGCACCAGCACCATGACGGCTCGTTTCCTGGCTTCGCATGCGAGTCATGAACTAAATAGCGAGGAGCGGATCACAGCGCTCAAGCTGATGGAAATGCAGCGTCAGGCGCTCTTGATGTATACGAGCTGCGGTTGGTTCTTCGACGAAATCTCCGGCATTGAAACGCTGCAGATTATTGCTTATGCCGGACGGATGCTGCAGCTCGCCGCGGAAGTATTCGGCGCGGCGGTACAAACGCTCGAAGCGCAGTTTTTAGAACAGCTGCGCAAAGCGACCAGTAATATTCCGGAACAGGAAAACGGTGCATCCATCTATCTGCGCCTGATCAAAACGATGGAGGTGGGACTGGAGCAGGTTGCGGCGCACTATGCCATCAGCTCAGTATTTACGAGCTATCCCGAAGACGCCGAAATTTTTTGCTACTCGATTCGCAGGCTTTCTTATGAAGCGGTCACCTCCGGCCGTGGGCGGTTGCTGCTCGGGCAGGCGCGGGTTGCCTCGCAGATTACGCAGCAGCCGGAAACGGTCGTCTTCGCTGTGGTTCATTTTGGAGATCAAAATATTACGGCCGTCGTGAAGAGCTACGACCCATGGCAGCTTGAGCAATATACTGACTTCGTGCAGAAAGCACGGTCAGCCGTGATTGGAGCGGACTTCCCGGCGCTGATTCGCTTATTTGATCGTCTCTTCAATGGAGTCACCTACTCCGTCCACTCGCTTTTTAGAGATGAGCAGCGACGGATTCTCCAACTGATTCTGAATACAACCATCTCCGAGGTCGAGTCGAGCCTGATCGCCATTTACCAGGACCACTCGTCGCTCCTGCACTTCCTGGGCAAGAGCGGATTGCCCAAGCCTGCAGCACTCAGCCTGGCTGCGAGTTTCGCTGTGAATGCGGGGCTGCGGCGGGCGATTGAGAGCGATCCGATTGATGCGTTGCAGGTGCGTGCGTGTTGCGGACTGGCCTCGGCTGATCAAATCGATCTTGAGAAGAATGTGCTCGGCTACATCGCTGACCAGAGGATGAAGCGCGTGATGGTGAGCCTGAACGACGACTTCAAGAACATGCTTCGCCTGGACAATGCTCTGCTGACGGCGAGAACGCTGAACGAACTTCCCTTTGAGGTGAATATGTGGCAGGCGCAGAATATCTGGTACGACACGCTGAAGCTTTCGCGCAAGCAGGATATTCCCGAAGAATGGGAAGAGAAATTCCGGGAGCTTGGGACGCAGATGAAAATCCATGTAAATGAGCTGGTGGTGGAGGAAGACGAAAATATGCGGAGTGAGGTGGCAGCTGCTGTTTAACTGCGCCAGCGAAGTGTCACAGGGCCTGGCATAGGATGCCGCATCGGCTGGCCGGTTGCAGCGGCTTCGAGCCGCGCCTGCTTGAGCGCGAAGTACCATTTGGCGGGGCGATCTGCATCATCAATGAGCATGAGGGTGGGGTTGTATTTCAAGCCCTCCGCCTGCTGGATCATGGTGAGCTGGTCCTGCTCCACGAATCGCTTACCGAAAAAACGAGCAATCGAAGTTACAAATGGGATGTTGTGGAAGACATTCCAGGCGGCGTAGACATCGATACGGCACGCATTTGAAACTGTAGGAGTTACAGTTGTAAGACTCGAAAACCATTTGTCACCAGCACGGATACTTTCATAGCGGCGATTGGGCAGCACGAAGTCAATGGTCGTCGTAATCGGCTCGCCATAGACGCCGAGAAGCTTGTAAGGCGCGCTGTTGGCGGAGGGAGTGTGAGAGGCCATGCGAAAGCCTTGTTCTATCGGCTCGAAGCACTTTTCTTTTTCGTGGATACTGGCCTGCTTCCGCCACCACCATGCCTGATGCACAAAGGGTCCGTGCGCCGGGTCCATGAGACCGATGATGCCGTGGTCTACGTTGCAGGGCAGATCGGCGGTAAGATGTTCGCTGCGAAAGCGCGGGCCGAATTTCGGCGCTTCAGGAACGGGCGGCAGCGAAGCCGTGTCGCGAACACGGCCCGAGCCCGGCTCCGGAACATACACCCATGCATAGCCGTCGCGCTCTTCACAAGGGAAAGCGGTGCCATAGATGCGCGCGGGGTCGAGCGTGTCCTTACTGGTGAGAGAAGGGATCTCCAGGCACTGGCCAGAGACCGGTTCAAAGACCCAGCCGTGATATTTGCAGGTGAGTCCCTTGCCGTCGAACCATCCGCAGGAAAGCGGAATGCCGCGATGCGGGCAGCTGTCGCGCATCGCGAAGATGTGCCCGTCGGCACGGCGCCCCAGCACGAGCGGAATGTCCATGAGCATCACGGTGGTCAATTTTGTGCCCTGCAGTAATTCACTGCGCAGGGCCGGATACCAGTCGTTATAGAGCAGCGTGGTGCTAGGGCCTTGCGGTGCCGCGATCGTGGTGAGGTTTGTCGCCATCGTTTCTTTTAACTATAGCTCTCCCAGTTCCTGCCTCAGCGTCTGGGATCATGGAGAGAGCCTTACCTCTGTCACTCTTTTTAGCTACAGCGCCATCACCAATAATTTGCGTTCCGTCATCTCCTCGATGGCGTATCGCAGGCCCTCGCGGCCAAGGCCGGAATCTTTCACACCGCCATAGGGCATCGGGTCGAGACGCCAGGTGGGCGTATCGCCAACGATCAAGCCGCCTACGTCGAGCGTCTCGTAGGCATGGAAGATTCTGCCTGCGTCGCGGGTGAAGAGACCTGCCTGCAATCCATAGCGCGAGCGGTTGATTTCGTCGAGCACAGCGTTGAAATCGTCATAGGGCTCAATCGCGATAACAGGCGCAAAGACTTCTTCATCGAGCACCTTCATGGGGCTGCGCGTACCGGTCAGCAGTGTTGGTTCGACCAGGTTGCCTTCACGCGAGCCGCCAGTGAGGACGGTGACACCCGCTGCGCGAGCCTCGTCGATCCAGCTTTCGATCCTTTCTGCATCGGAGGGGCGAATCACTGGGCCGACATCGGTTGCCTCATTCGTTGGATCGCCCAGGATGAGCGTTCCAGCGTGCTTGACGGCGTGCTGGACGAATTCGTCAAAGATGCAACGCTCGACATAGACGCGCTGCACGGAGATACAGCTTTGGCCGGCATAGCTGGTTCCGGCGGTGACTGCCTTCCGGGCTACTGCTGCGATATCCGGCCAGTCGCCGTGAACGATCATGGCCGCATTGCCGCCGAGCTCGAGCAATACGCGCTTCTTCGCGGCTTTCTGTTTCAAAGCCCAGCCCACCTGTGCGCTGCCGGTAAAGCTCAATACCTTCAGGCGGTCGTCATGCTCAAGCAGAAATGCTGCATCGTCGTTCGCAAGCGGCATCACGGCGATCGCGTCCGCTGGCCAGCCTACGTCGAGAAGAAAATCGCCCAGCCTGAATGAACAGAAGGGTGTCTGCGGCGCGGGCTTGAGTAGGACCGGGCAGCCTGCGGCTACGGCGGGTGCCAGTTTATGCGCGACCAGATTGAGCGGAAAATTGAAAGGAGTGATGGCGAAGACAGGTCCGGCAGGAAAGCGACGTACTATGCCCCATCGGCCTTCGCTGCCCTGTAGCAGATCGAGGGGAAGAACTTCGCCGCTTTCGCGGACAGCTTCTTCAGCGGCAGTA
>DATHQH010000088.1:0-13800 GCA_035482895.1 Alloacidobacterium sp.
GGTGTGGTGGCTGTGTCTTTGCCACTCCCGCCTTTTTGCTTTGCAGAAGGATGAGGCACAGCGTGTTGTGCCGCCGCAGTAGAAACCGCAGGTCCCTCGGCTGCGTTGCTGCGCGACTCCGCTCGGGATGACAAATCTTGAGTCGTTGCTTTTGCCGGGTTGTAGACCTCGTAGAGGAAGTAGAGATGTTGGTTCTGGGTGAAGACGTGGGCGAGGTTGGGGACGATCTGCTGGCCGTCGCGGATGAGCAGGCTGTCGGATTTTTTGCCTGCGGGGATGCGCTGGCTGGCGAGCACGACCGAGCTTAACTTGACGGGCGCTTTGCGCAGATCGGGCACGTTGATGTCGGTCTCAAAGGAGCCCATGCGTCCGGTTTCGTTTTCGCGCACGACGAATTTCAGATGGAACTTTCCGGCGGGCAGGCTGAAGTTCGTTGAGTACTGGATGGTGCGCTGGCGTACCTGCTGCGCCTGATCGATGGCAAGCTTGACCGTGTCGCGCGCGTTGCCGATGACGCGGCCAGCGGAGTCTTTGACTTCTCCGATGATGTCGAGCGTCGCCTTGTCGCGGTCGCCGCCCTTGACGAAGGGAATCTGCGAGCCGGGGACGAGGATGGAGATGGGGACGGAGTAGTGGAAGTCGTCGAGGCGGAAATAAAGCGCCTGCAGATAGACGGAGACATCGGTTGCCGGAAGGTCGCTGGCGAGCTGGTCGGAAAGTTCGCGCTCGCGATCTTCTTTATTGGAGTGTCTGAAGTCGGCGGGCGCGTAGTAGCCGGGGCGGTACTCCAGTTTTACATCGGGCCGGTTGATCTTGATGGAGAGGCGGCGATAAGCGCCGTCGCGGCGCGTGTCGGTCGAGCGGAAGCCGATGACGTAGTAGGCGGAGGTGTCCTGCTGCATGCGCTGGAAGGCGGGCGCGAAGTCGTTCGAGTCGAAAAAGGCCTTGCCTCCGGTGTCGGACGAGAGATTGGCCATCACTTCCTGCGAGTTGAAGTTGGCATCGAGATTGTTCTGGAGCGCAGCGCCGTTGTAGCCGCTGGTTCCGCGCAGGCTTCCGGTAGAGGCGTCGCCGAGGGGCGAGATGGCCTGCAAGCCGCGCGCATCGACGCTGTAGATGGACATGTTGGAACGCACAGCGGAGTTGATGGCGGAGCGCAGTGAGGCTTGATTCTCGATGCCGTCGCGCGAGATGCCGCCAGAGAAGTAGAGCAGAGATTTTTTCTGGTTGATGTAGTTCAGCGATTTAGCGATGGACGCGATGGCATAGAGCTCGCGGTCGGTGTTGATGTCGTTGTATTCGCTCTCGTCGGCGGTGTAGGCGGTCGTGTCTTCCACCTGGTTCGTGGTGCTGGTAGCGCCGGGGGCATAGCCCTGGGTCTGGTTGCCGGAGTAGCTATTGATGGCGTTGAGCAGGAGCTGCTTGTTCTGCGTGAAGTCCTGATCGAGCGAGAGCGAGCTGTCGAGCGAAGCGACGGCGACAACGTCAGCGGCCTGCATCTGCTTGTTGATGTAGTTGCGGGCCGCGTCCTGCGCGCGCTCGATGTCTTCGGGCTGCATCGATGTGATGTCAAAGAAGAGAACGACGAGGCGATGGTCGCGAAGAGCGTCGCCGGTAACGATTGGAGATTTGCCGAGGACGATGGAGTTGCCGGTTTTGCCGCTGATGGTGGCTTCGTTCAGCGCGGCTGCTTCGTCGACGCTTTCGAAGTCGAAGCTGACGATCTGTTGTGACTTGCCGTTCTCGGTGATGGTGAAATCTTTTTGTGTAAGACCCTTTACGACCTGGCCGGTCTTCTTGTCGCGTACGACGACGTTGGTGAGAACGAGGTCGCTGTTCACTTTGAGCGTGAAGGATTGGTCCTGCTGGTCTTGTTGGTTTTGGGCCTGGGCGGTGAAGAGAGCGGAGGATATAGCGAGCATGAGCATCGCTAACAACGCCTTAACTCCGCGAAGATGGCGCACCCGGTTTGGTGCTTGATTGACTTTGGGGAGACGCGTGATTTCGATCATGGATGGGTCTCCTTAGAAGCGGTACCGCGCGAGGAATGTGAAGCTCCGCATGGATGCGGCGGAGGTGACCTGTCCGTAGGTGGCGGAGCCCAGGGTAGTGTCGACGCCCGCGTACTGCACTGTGTTGAAAACGTTGTTGGCGGTGGCCCGCATTTCAAGCGAGCGCATGTCGCCGAAGCGAATGCTCTTTGAAAGTGACGAATTGAAGGAGACGGTTCCAGGTCCGTAGATCGAGTAGCGTGAGGCTGTTCCGAAGGTCCCCGCCGGCTGAACAAATGCGTCGCGATTAAACCAGTTGCGAATCGATCCGCCGCCTGCGGAGATGGATGAGCCCGGCACGCGGTCGGGACGCAGCGAACCGGCGCTGCCGCGGGCGACGTCGGCGATGTTCGCTTCAAAGGAGGGCGTAAGCGGCTCGCCAGTAGCGAAGTTGAATGTGCCGGAATAAGAGATGTTGGCCAGCGCGTGCGACATCCAGCTGCCATTGGTCAGCATGTGAGTGTCCGGCCCAAAGGGAAGCTCGTAGACGAAGTCGCCTTTCAGGTTGTGGCGAATATCGAAGCTAGAGTTCGACTCTTCGGCGAGGAGATCTTGCCAGTTTTGCGCGACGACGAGTCCGGTACCGCCATTGCCGCCGATGGAGCTGGCGTTATCGATCGAGTGCGAGTAGGTATATGTTGCGCCGACAGCGATCCCCTTCTGCATGCGCTTGCGCAGGCGTACTGCGAGCGCGTTGAAGTTTGAGAAGGCGACAGAATCTTCGTAGTCGTAGAAAACGCCGCTGAGAGTTTCGGTCGCGGTGCGGCCCGGCGCGTTGACGATATCGAGGCGCGTGCCCTTCGAGCCGTTATAGCCGACATTCAGAACGATGCCGAGCGGCAGGGTGCGCTGGATGTCAATGTTCCACACCTGCACGTAGGGCAGTCGATAGTTTTTGTTGACGGCGTAGTTGCCTGCCGCCTGCGGCGTTGGGAAGCCGTTGGCCAGGGTGATCTGAGCGCCCGCTGTCGATTCGTTCGTCTGTACGTCTGCGAAGGGCGGCTGGAAGGCGAAATCCTGTACAAATTTTACATACTGTCCGTTGGCGAAGTTGATCCCGTAGCCGGCGCGAACGACAGTGTCCTTGACGGCGCGCCACGCTAGACCGATGCGCGGAGAGAAGTTGTTGCGCTCGGGATAAACGAGAGTGCGCGGAAATCTGCCTGAGAATGGGCCAATCTGATTTGGCCGGACCGGAGCGACGGAGGCGAAATTGTCGCCGGTGTCCAGATTGACGATCCGGTCATCCTTTTCCGCGTAGGGAGAGAAGTATTCGTAGCGCAATCCGGCAAGGATGGTGAGATGGGGGAAGGCCTGCCAGCTGTCCTGGCCGTAGAGATCCCATGCATTCTGGCGCAAATAGGCCTTTTGATCGGGAGCCTGGAGCGCGGTCTGCTGCGGCAAGCCGAGCAGAAGATCGGCGAGGGACGAACCCGTGGTGGCGACGCCTGTCGTGGTGTTCGGGCTGGTGCCCGGCTGCTGTGTAAATAAGCCGGTGAAGTAGAAGGTGCCGGTCGAGTTGGCCTGACCGATGAGATCGAGATGAACGCGGCGGAAGTCGCCGCCAAAACGGAAGTTGTGTTTGTGGTGTATCCAGGAGACAGAATCGCTGAGCGAGATGGTCTGGTTGGTGTGAAAATTCGGCTGCTGCTCGTTCAGGCTGGTGAACTGATTGAGTGTGAGGCTGGGCAGTCCATAGTTGAGCGGATTGGTGGGACCGTTGAAGATGTTGAGTCCGATTTGCCCGGCTACGTCGGTCGTATTGGTGAAATAGTTGCTCAGCTCGATGTTGCTGCGGTTCCAGCCGGTGGTGAGGTTGTTGGTGATCTTGCCTTTGCCGATGGAATAGCCAAGCTGAAGCGAATATTGGTGCATCTGCTGCTTGCCGCCAAGGTCGGGGAAGATGTTCAGCTCATCGGCAGCGTTGTGGCTGTAGTTGAAGTTGGCGTTCACCGTCTGACGGAGCGCGTTTCCGCCTTGCCCCATATATTGGCGAATCATGCCCACGATGGGTGAGCCGCCGGAGCTTGCACCGAAGCTGCGCACATAGCGCACGCCGAGATTTGTCGTGTTTGTCTGGTCGGTGGAAACGCGCTGATAATTCTGCTGGGTGCCGGGCAGGTTTGGCTGCGGAATGTAGTTGAGCAGCCCGGTGGCTTGCGGAGCGATGCACGCAGCTGGGATTTTGTTGTTGATGAACGGCCGCCCCGGGATGTTGCCCTCCGCAGTGCAGGCCGTCGTCCCTGCAGGGAAACTGGATGCCGCAGGGTTATAGATGGTAATGGGTGTGCCGTCCTGCGTGGTCAGCGTGGAGAGATCGCCCCCGCGCTCGGTGGCCAGGGGCACGGTTCCATATTGATTGAAGGGTGATGACGAGCGCTGACCAGCGAGCGTGAGGAAGATGAAATCCTTCGTATCGTGCTCCAGAAGCTTTGGGATGTAGGGCGCGCCGACGAAGGTGAGTCCAAAGTGGTTGGAGGCGTAGCCGGGCTGGTTCAGCGGCGCGCCACGAACGGAGAAGGGAACAGCATTGAGCGCGGAGTTGCCGCCATTCCAGAAAATAGCGCCGTGCGGCTGGTTGGGCTTGAAGTTGCGGAAGTTGCCACGAACACGCATCCCCCCGCCCCCGCCGCCTCCGCCAAAACCGTCGGGACCTCCGCCTGCCCCGCCACGACCGCCTCCAGCATTGCCTCCGGGTGTCTGCGAAAGCGATTGCTGAAATTCGTTGTCGTCCATATTCTGCCGCATTTGCTGCATGTCCATTCCGGCAAATGGATTGGTGGTGCCGCTTTGCCCGCTGACGGCGACCGAGTCGTTGGAGAAGTCGGAATTATTGGCAAGCGAGGGCAGTTGCGCGTCGGAATTGCCGCCGCTGCCGCCGCCAGCCTGAATCAAGCCGGCCGCAGCGCCAAGCAGGCTGAGATTTTGCGATCCGCTGCCGGCATACTGCCGCAGGCTTTGCGTGACTTGTGCGGTCTGATCGGCGGTTCCTTCCTGTTGCGCGGCGCGGGAGGCAAGTGTGAGCACGAAATCGGCTTGCTGGTTACGCGTGGTCGCGTTGAGCAGGGCTTCCTGGGTACTTGCTGCGAAGGCGGCGAAATCTGTGCGGACGACATAGCGGCCATTTTGCGGGATAGCGAGTGAGTAGGCTCCCGTCGCATCGGACGTAGTGCTATATTTCTTTCCCGTCAGCGTATTGGTTGCCGTGATGCTGACGCCCGGCAAGGGAGTGGTACCGGATTTTACCGTGCCGTGAATTGTTCCGCCGGCCTGCGTGGTCTGTGTCGATGCCGCCGAAGAGGACGGCGAGGCAGGCAATGCGGTGGGCGCAACGGGCTGCGCCGGTGTCTGGGTCTGCGTTTGGGCGAAGCAGGTTGCCGAGACGGCGAGCAGGAAGCTGAATGTCAGCAGTCGGGGCACTGGTGCATCTTCTCCGTGGTTACTTCTGCTGCGGTGGCGCAGCGTTCTCGTGCTCAGGGCCGCCTTGACCGCCATTTGCAGGGCTACCGGGACCGCGTCGTCCGAAATCGACGACCGAGAGGACGGTAGCGACAAAATTTCCATTCTGCAATGCGCCGCGCGCGGAGACTGTGTCGCCCACTTTGATGTCGGCCAGCGTGATGCTGTCGCGGCGCTTGCGGAACGAGGTGTTTTCATCGACAGTGATCGTCTGGGATTTTTTGTCGGGTCGCTCGATGGTCAGGTTGAGCTCATTGATGGCGGTGATTTTTCCCGCGGTCCATGTTTTCCCGAAGTCGGCCTGTGCCTGCTTCATGCGTTGCACTTGCGTGGGATCGAGAACGGCGAGAAAGACAGCTCCGACCGTATGGGCCTTCTCGTCGACATCGCCACCCGTCATAATGACGTCGCCGACATGCACATCCGACGCTTTGATGGGCTGGCGGTCTTTCATGAGATGCGTGTTGGGCCCGGTGGCGACCTTATAGGTTGTGCCATCTTCGGTCTTGATAGTGAATTCGCCTCCCGCTATGGCCGTGACGGTGCCATGGACGGCGGAGCCCATGCCCATGAAACCCGCGCCGCGAGGCCCCTCTTGCTGATCATGTTCCTGGGCTGCCTGTTGGCCGGGCTGGGCCACGGCGGGAGCGAGCGCTATCAGGCTGAAAATGAGAAGCGATACAAGTCGAGACCGAACTGCGTTCATATGTCACCCAAGACGATGTACTTTGTTGCAGAGCGCGTCGCAAGCAGAAGGCAATTTCCTAACCATTTGCTGTAACGGACTGCCAGATAGACGCAAAATCATGACGCCGAGTCTCAGGCTGCGTGTCATGGAGAATGTGACAGACAGCCTTTTCATTCAAAGATGCCGCGGAGTGGGTTACACTTCCGGGAATGCCGCATCTTGAAGATTCTGCTCATATTGAAACACACTTTGAATCGAGCAACCTGGTGCGCGATGTCGTGATTGGCATGGCGGACGGGTTGACCGTTCCGTTTGCTTTGGCGGCAGGTTTGTCCGGTGTGCTGGCTTCGACGCACCTCGTCGTCGTAGCGGGTCTGGCGGAGATCGCGGCTGGTTCGATCGCCATGGGACTGGGTGGTTATCTGGCTTCTCGCGGCGATTCCGAACATTATGCCAGCGAGCGCAGGCGCGAGGAGTTGGAGATCGTCGAGCGGACGCGGGATGAAGAAGAGGAAATTTACGAAATCTTTGAAGCGTATGGCGTAACCCGGCCAGAGAGCGATTCGGTGCTGCAGGCGTTGAAGCGCGATCCAAAGGCGTGGGTGGATTTTATGATGCGCTTTGAACTGGGGCTGGAGGAGCCCAAAGCTCATCGTGCGCAACAGAGCGCTGTGACGATCGCCATCTCTTATGTGGTTGGCGGCCTGGTGCCGCTATCGCCATATATGCTTCTGAACGACAGCGCGCGGGCACTGGTTGCATCGGTGATTATTACCTTGTTGGCGCTGGTGGCGTTTGGCGCAATCAAAGGACGATTGACGGGAACGGGCGCCTGGCGTAGCGGATTTCAGACGGTGCTCATCGGCGGATTGGCCGCCGGAGCGGCGTATGCGCTGGCCCGGTTATTCCGCTCCCAATAAAGAATTGAGCCCGGCAGCTTTGTTTCCGGCAAGACGAATGTTACTCTTTCGTGCAACGCGCGACCACGAATGCCCTCTAATGTAGAGGAGGTTTGAGCATCCTGATGACTGCACTGGCAACCCCGACCGTCGCTTTTTCGCTGGCACAGCAGTTTTGTAGCTTGCGGCGGCAGAGTGAACTGCTTTGCGCGCCGCTCACCCCTGAGGACATGATGGTGCAGTCCTGTGCGGAGGCAAGCCCCGCGAAGTGGCACCTGGCGCATACGACATGGTTCTTCGAGACATTTATTCTGCGTGAGCTGGATCCGACGTATCAGGTCTTCCATCCGGATTTTCTCTGGCTCTTTAACAGCTATTACAACTCTGTATCAGAACAGCCGGAGAAGAAGCTGCGCGCTTCCTTTTCCAGGCCGTCCCTGAAAGACATTCTTGCGTACCGCCAGCATGTGGATGCAGCACTGCACGCGTGGCTCGTGGCCAGCCCATCGGAAGAAGTGGAGAGCCGCGTTATTCTCGGCATACACCACGAGCAACAACATCAGGAGTTGTTGCTGACCGATATCAAACATGCTTTCTGGACGAATCCATTACGGCCCGCGTACCTTGAGCTTCCATTTGAAGGTCAGGGTTTTGAAAATCGTGGCGAAGATGCACCGGCGATGCAGTGGTTTGAATTTCCGGGCGGCATCGCCGAGATTGGTCATGCCGGCGATGGATTCTGCTTCGACAATGAACTGCCGCGGCATCGCGTCTATCTGGAGCCGTTCGCTTTGTCATCGCGACTGGTGACCTGCGCGGAGTACATGGCGTTTATTGAGGACGGCGGGTACCGACGTCCGGAGCTGTGGCTCTCAGAGGGTTGGCAGACGATGCAGGCTGAAGGATGGAAAGCGCCGCTCTACTGGCATCAGGACAAAACGTCGAGTGACTGGAGCGTGTTTACGCTTCGCGGCGAGATGCCATTGCAGAAGTTTGGGCAGACGCCCGTTTGTCACGTAAGCTATTTCGAAGCGGCTGCCTATGCGCAGTGGGCGGAAAAGCGGCTTCTTACGGAAGCCGAGTGGGAGGTTGCAGCATCGCAGACACCGATAAGCGGAAATCTGCTAGAAGACGGCGTGTTGCATACGGCCGCCGCAAAAGATGCGGACGGGCCGCAGCAGATGTTCGGCGATGTGTGGGAGTGGACGGCGAGCGCGTATCTGGGGTATCCGGGGTTTCATGCATTGCCCGGTGCGCTGGGTGAGTACAACGGCAAATTCATGTCAAATCAGATGGTGTTGCGTGGCGGTTCCAGCGTAACGCCGCGAACACATATTCGGGCGAGCTACCGGAATTTCTTTTCACCGGCGACGCGCTGGCAATTTTCAGGCATTCGCCTGGCCAGATAACTCAGGGGAGCGGACCGATGCACGTTGTTTCTACTTATCCAAATCTGCCGCAGGCGGCGCATACTCCGCTGGGGTCTGAAGTCTACGGGGGACTTACCGCTCGTCCCAAGACGCTGAGTCCGTGGCTGTTCTATGATGCGCAGGGATCGCAGCTCTTTGAACAGATTACGGAATTGCCGGAATACTATCCGACCCGCACGGAACGCGAGATTCTGCGCGCGCATGCAGACCGGATTGTGGCTGCGGCGTCCGGCTGTCAGCGCCTCACGATGATTGAGCTGGGGGCAGGCACGGCTACCAAGACCGGTTTGCTGCTTGAAGCTGCAGTTCGTCGTCAGAGCGAGGTCACCTATCACGCGATAGACGTTTCCGGCACTGCACTGGATGAGGCAAAGCAGCGCATCGAAGCGGAGTTGGAGGGAGTCGCGGTCGTTCCGCGTGTCTGCGACTATACGGAAGGTCTGGGACAGATCGATGCGGGCGGAGAACGCCGCATGGTCTTGTATATCGGATCGAGCATCGGCAACTTTGAGCCGACGGACGCCCTGCAGATTCTGCGCGACATCCGGCAAGATCTGGCTCCGGGAGACAAGCTGCTGCTTGGCGTCGACATGGTGAAAGAGACGGAGCTATTGCTGGCGGCGTATGACGATGCGGCGGGCGTGACGGCGGCTTTTAACAAGAATGTCCTGACGCGGATCAATCGCGAGCTGGACGCGAATTTCAATCTGAATCTATTTCGCCACCGCGCACGATGGAACGAAGAGCGTGAGCGTATCGAAATGCATCTGGAGAGCTTGATTGCGCAGCAGGTTTCGATTCCCGCGCTTGAACTCGAAGTCAAACTACAGCGCGGAGAGACAATTCATACCGAAAACAGTTACAAATTCCGTGACCAGGGCGTGATCGAGCTGCTGGAGCGCGCGGATTTCCATTTGAGCGATCATTGGACGGATGAGCGCGAGTGGTTCGGCGTCTATCTGGCGACTGCCTGGTAGTTATCTTGCATATTCGCCGCTCTTGCCGCCGGATTTGCGTTCGAGTCTGATTTCACGGATGACGATACCCTTGTCGAGGGCCTTACACATATCGTAGATAGTGAGGGCAGCAACGGAGGCTGCGGTGAGAGCCTCCATTTCAACGCCGGTGGGGCCGGTGGTTGCTGCCTTGCTGCGGATGGCAATACCGTCCGTTGTGATTTCTGTTGCCACGTCGATGAAGCTAAGCGGTAGAGGATGACACAGGGGAATCAGCTCGGCGGTTCGCTTGGCTGCCTGAATGCCGGCGAAACGCGCAACCTCAAGTGGATTGCCTTTCGGATTATTGGGCAGAGCTGCCAGCACTTCCGCGGAGAGCGAGACGAAGGCCGAAGCTTCCGCCTCGCGGCGTGTCGAGGCCTTGGCGCTTATGTCGACCATCCTTGCTTCGCCGGATTCGGTAAAGTGCGAAAGCTTGCTCATGGAAATTCCCTCCTTAGGGGCTAAAGCCCTGATGTGTCTTCATCCAATCTACGCGTGGGCTAAGCCCACGCCTATCATGAATCAATTTGTCTAAACCAGCAGGACGGAGACATGATCACCGGCGGCGAGATCGCCTGCATTGGCTTGAGCGACGACGAAGCCGTTTGCGCTGGCCGTGCTGGCGAGGTCCCCTGACCCTTGCCACGGGATGATGGTGGCTTGCGGCGCATCGATGCTGAAATCCATGTGCGCGGGCAGGAAGCGCGTGAGCTCAGGCCTGGCGCGCAGGCTGTGGGTGAGCTGCGCACTCGCAAAACGGGGACCTCCGTGTGCTTCTCCGTTGAGCGCGGCAATGAGTGGTTGGGCAAAGAGCAGGAAGGTGACAAGAGTGGAGACGGGATTCCCTGGAAGTCCAAGGAAATACTGCTGCGGCAGACGTCCGAAGACGATGGGACGCCCGGGTTGAATCTTTGCTCCGGTAAAGAAGAACTCCGCGCCGAGTGTGAGTAGCGCCTGCTCGACAAAATCATATTTGCCCATGGAGACGCCGCCAGAGAGGAGCAGCAGGTCGCAGTCTGCGGCCCTGTGGATCGAGCTCTCGATTTCCGCTGGATCGTCAGGCGCAACGGGCAGAATAACCGGCTGCGCACCCGCAAGTGTGACCTGCGCCGCCAATGAGTAACTGTTTGAGTTACGAATCTGATGGGTGAGAGGCGAGTGGTCGACCGGAACCAGCTCGTCGCCTGTAGCCAGGATGGCGACACGCGGGCGGGCATGCACTGTAACAGTCGCATATCCGCAGGCAGCCGCAGCCGCAACGTGTGCTGCCGCCATGCGTGTGTCTGCAGGCACGATGATCGCGCCGGATTTTGCTTCCGCACCGGCGGGAACGATATTTTCTCCCGGTTTAATGGTGCGTTCAGGATCGAGCCGCAAGAGCTTTCCATCCAGATGGACGTGCTCGATCATGACGACGCAATCTGCGCCCGAGGGGACAGGCGCTCCTGTCATGATTTCGATGCCTTGGCCTGCTTCGAGTGGCGAGCCCTTCCAGGTTTCTCCCGCGCGCAGCTGCCCGATCACGTTCAATGGTTTCGCCGAGCTTGCGTCTTCCGCGCGGCAGGCAAATCCATCACGCGTGGAGCGGGGAAATGGAGGCTGATCGCGGTCGGCGAGAACGGGTTCAGCCAGCACGCGGTTTAAGGAGGCAAGCAGCGGTATGCTTTCTGCCGTGGACTTCTGGTCCAGCAGCGTTTTGGCATGTTGCCGGATTACATCGGCTGCTTCCGTATAGGTAAGAATGAGGTTGCTCACGTGAGGATTGTAGAGTGTTCGGGCATGTGGTGGCTGAGACGTGGCGGGTCTTCTACTCCTCGATAAGCCAAGAGCGAGGTCTTCGTGCGGAATCACCGTCGAGTCATGGCAATAGTCCAGAAAAAAGCGCCGCTTTCGCGTGAAAGCGGCGCTTCTGCGTTGGACGCGAAGTAACTAGGCTACTTCTTCGGCGCCTTATAGCTGCTCTTGATGGTTTCACCCATCTCTGTCAGTACGCCCTTCACTTCAGCGGCAAACTGGCCGTCTGGCGCCAGTTCCAGATACTTCTGGTAGGCCTCTGCGGTGCCCGGAGGCGCCTGAATCTTGCCAGTCTTCGGATCAACAGTTGCCTTGTTGATCAGAGCCTGACCCTTCAGGTAGTAGGGAATTGGCTTTGTGGGATCGGCTGCGATCGCCTTGTCGGCTGCGGCGACAGTCCCATCGGGTTGGCCGGCGCGGCTCATGATGATGGCCTCATTGCCGTAATACATGCCAGCCTGGGCTGGATTGATCTTGGCGGCTGCATCATAGGCTGCCTGAGAATCAGGGACTTTGCCTTCGTTGGCCAGGACTTCGCCGAGAGCATTGTTAGCGGCGGCTTCAATCTCCGGACTTGGCTTCTTGCTTTGGCTGTCCAGTTCGATGGCCTTCTTGAGCGATGTTTCGGCATCGCTGTTTTTCTTCTCGCCGGCCTGCGCTGCGCCCAACTCGAGCCACAGCACGGCGGCATCCGGTTTGGCCTGCGTGTCCTTTTGCATCAGGCTTTCGGCTTCCGCAAAATTCTTGTTCTTGTTGTCTTCGCGAGCCTTTTGCAGATCGGCGTTCAGGTTCTTGATCACCGAGTTTTCTTTCAGAGCCTCGGCATTCTTCGTCTTCAGATCTTCAAGCAGCTTGCGCTGCTCGGGAGTGAGCTTTGAGAGGTACTCAGCGCGGGTCATGTCGAAGTCCTGCGCAGTGTCGCCGCCAGCAGTGATTTTTACCTCAGGAAACTGATCCAAAACTTTGTCGGGCGGTGTGTCAGGGCGGCGCAGCGAAAGCGTATAGGTGCCGGGGGCAATGCCGTCGCCTGTAAAGTTGCCGCTGGCGTCGGATTTAAAGGTGTACTTCGCGGTCTTGCCGCCGTCGGTGGAGAGGGTAATAATGCCGTCCGTTACAGCTACGCCTGCGGGGTCCTGAATATGGCCGTGGATTTTGCCCGTCGGTTCCTGGGCAAATGCGGGGGTGAAGAGCGCTGAAACCAGCGCTGCAAGTGCGAGCGCCATCCAGAGCTTTGTCTTTCTCATGTCTCTCTCCTCAAGGAGTACACAGCAGAAATTTGTGAGGCTGCGTGTCCTTAGTATTTCAAAAATCCCTGGTTGTGCCGAAAACAAATCCCGACACGCCAGCTTCCAGGATTGCTTTTACTCAAACATTGCTTTCAGCATATGGGATGCGATCCGTTGCTCCCGCCTCCTGAAAAGCCCGAAGGCGGAGCACGCAGCTTTCGCATACGCCGCAGGCGACTTCCTCACCTGAGTAGCATGACCACGTTAAATCCAAGGGTGCGCCAAGTTCAAGGCCAAGGGAGACGATCTCCTTCTTTCGCATATGGATGAGCGGAGTGGAAACTTCGATGTCTCCGTCTTTGGTTCCGGTGCGAATCAGTTGTTGAAACGCCTCGTAATAGGCCGGGCGGCAGTCGGGGTAGCCGGAGCTGTCCTGCTCGACAGCACCGATGAAAATCTTTTTCGCGCCCAGGACCTCGGCCCAACTGACGGCGGCTGCGAGGAAATGCGCGTTGCGGAAGGGAACATAGGTGACGGGGATTTCAGCCCCGATGTGGGCATTTTCTGAGACTTCGGGCACAGCGATGCTTGCATCGGTCAGGGCTGAGCCTCCGATGCGGCGGAAGAGGTCGATTTTGAGGTGCAGGAAGTCTTTGAATCCGAGCGCGTTAGCGACGGCATGGGCAGATTCCAGCTCGCGCGCTTCCGTCCGCTGGCCGTAGCTGAAGTGGATGGCGTAGGCATCGTAATCGCGCGCGGCCAGAGCGGCGCAAACAGCGGAGTCCATGCCTCCAGAGAGGCTGACGACGGCTTTTGTGCTGCCAGAGTTCGTAGACGACATCTTGTACCGTTCTTATGGTATCGCGGGAAGGAAGGTTCCTTGGCACTTAGCCCTGTTTCGATTCGACGTTTGTGCGGGTTTCGCGGCCGCAAGAGACTTTCGTCGCCTCGTTTAATCGTCATCCCTTCGGTGCGGAGTTGGTCCGACAGGAAGACGCGGCACGCCGGGGTCGAGGTTCTTTTGCATGACTTTCAAGAGCGAGTGGGGATTGCTGGGATCGTCCTGACTGATTTCCCAGATCATGGCGCCTCCATACTGCGCGCTGAGCTGTGTCAATTTCGCCACGGTAGCTTCTCCCTGATAGTTCATAACCGCGCCGTCGCGATAGGGGCCCCCACCTACTGTGTCGACTGCCCAGGCATTGGGATAAGCGGCCAGAACAGCGCTGTAGTTGTGAAAGCCGATGCCCAGGGT
>DATHQH010000089.1:0-10184 GCA_035482895.1 Alloacidobacterium sp.
CGCTGGCCGCATCCACCGTCTTCACAATTCCACCCACGCTGTGCTTCTGCCAGTCCTCGCGCTCCTGCTGCTGCTTTTGCGCGATGTCGCCTTGCTTCATCGCGATCACGGCCTGCGCCGTGTAGGTATTCTCGGCTGAACCGGGAGTGGCCCGCACCAACACGCGATCACCTACGGCCAGGTCCTGTACTTGGATGGTGGTCGCACCGCTCAGGTCCTTCTGTCCCGGAGCCGTTCGCACAATGCGCGTCGTATCGTTTACCGTGATCGTTGCCACCACGCCCGCATCCGACTTCAGCGTGATCGTCTCACTGCTGATGGCCGTCACCGTTCCCAGCAGCCGCGCTGTTGACGCAGTCGCCGTCTGGCTCGCTTCTGCCCGTGCTGAAGCGGGCCAGACAGCGAGCGAAGCGGAGGCGGACAAAAGGAGTGCAAACGATGTTTTCAGCAATGGCATACGTTTCGAAATCTCAGCGGTCTTCAGTAAGGTTTTGCCTCTGTCTTCAGTCGAAAAGACGGCATGCCAACCCAAAAAGTTTCACCCCAAAGCGATGAAGCAACCGTTTACAGTGGCAGAATCATACTTGCGGTAGCGTTTCCATGTTCTCACCTGAGGCAACTTGTCTACTACTGCGTTTATGATCAGCGTTGACCTTGTTTTTTCCCTGCAATCACTGAAAGAGGACAGCAGGTGGGAGACAAGCGTCATCAGATCGCGTTATTGAGGGATTCGGAAACCGCATGGCAATCACAAACGTAAGCAGTTCTTCCGTTACAACGAACGCCCCCGGCAGCACCAACAAAAGCGCCATGGCCATGGTTACGACGCTCTTTTTCATGTGGGGCTTTCTTACCTCGCTCAATGACATTCTCATCCCGCATCTCAAATCCATCTTTTCTCTGAACTATGCCGAGGCCATGCTCGTGCAGTTCGCCTTCTTCTCTTCCTACGCCGTCTTTGCATTGCCTTCCGGCAAAATCATCGAGTGGATCGGCTACCAGCGCACCATGGTCGTTGGCCTCTTCACCATGGGCGTCGGCGCCGTGCTCTTTATTCCGGCAGCCAGCGCGCCTTCGTTCCCGCTCTTTCTTACAGCACTGATTGTTCTCGCCGCTGGCATCACCGTTCTGCAAGTCGCAGCGAATCCTTATGTGTCGATCCTTGGCCCGTCCGAGACCGCATCCAGCCGTCTCAATCTCACGCAGGCTTTTAACTCTCTCGGAACCACCATCGCGCCCTGGTTTGGCGGATGGCTGATCCTGAGAGAAGCCCCCGCGGTTCTTGACATCAAGACGCTCTCCGACGCGCAGCTGCACGCGTATAGAATCCAGCAGGCATCTACCGTCAAGATGCCGTACATTGCGATCGCGCTCGGACTGGCAGTCCTCGGTCTTGCCATCGCGTTGTACCACTTCCCGCGCATCGATACGACGCGTGAATTCCGCCGTCCCAAACAGGGCGAGCATGCGCACACGATCTGGAATTACCCGCACGTCATCCTCGGCGCTATCGCCATCTTTGTGTATGTCGGCGCGGAAGTCTCCATCGGCAGCTTTCTTGTCAACTACTTCAATCAGCCGGATATCGGTGGCCTCGCCGTGCAGGCCGCTGCCAATCTCGTGCCGTTTTACTGGGGCGGAGCCATGATTGGCCGCTTCATCGGTTCAGCCGTTCTGCAGCGCATGCGTCCCGGCTACCTGCTCGGCCTTTGCGCCCTCGTCGCCTTGTCGCTGGTCGTCATCTCCATGCTGACCTTCGGCCACTTCGCCATGTGGAGCATCTTGCTCGTCGGCCTCTTTAACTCCATCATGTTCCCCACCATCTTTACGCTGGGCATTGCCGAGCTGGGCCCGCTAACCGGCAAAGCTTCGGGACTTCTCGTCGCAGCCATCGTCGGTGGTGCGATCATTCCGCTGGCCGAAGGAGCGCTCGCCGACCGCATCGGCATCCATCACGCTTTCATCCTGCCCGTCCTCTGCTACTTCTACATCGCGTTCTACGGATTCAGAGGCTCCAAAGTCGTCTTCCCTAAATAATCGGGCGCCGGGTGCCCCATTCTTTGCGCCGCCCTTTGGCGCAAAGAATGGGAGACCGCGACGCTCACCAAGAGAGTTCTTACTCGCGCCGCCACCGCTCTGATACCCTTCCCCAGTGGAATCGTTGCCATCGGAGGTCGTCACGTATGCGTAGAAGGGAATTCCTCGGCGCGGCGTTGGTGCAGGCAGGCGCTCTCGCCGCCGCTCATTCTGCCGCGCGGCTTGGCATGTCAAATATGGTCTCATTCGCCCAACAGACAAATGCCGCGAATACGCTCAAGCCCATGGCCGTAGGTTTGCTCATCAAGCCCGCCGAGGGTCCGGAAGCGACCATCTCTCGCGTGAAGAATCTCGGCTTCTCCAACTGCTTCTTCTCGCTCGACGCCTACATCGGCAAATTCTCGCCCGCGCTCGCGCAGGAACTCGGCGGCCTGCTCCAGAAATACAACGTCACCGCTACTGCCGCCGAAGTCGTAGAGCCCGGTCCTCTCGTGTGGGACTTTAAAGACGGTCCGTCCACCATCGGCCTCGTCCCGCGCGAAACCCGCGCCGCCCGTATCGACGCACTCAAGCAAACCTCCGATTTCGCCAAACTGCTGGGGATTCCGCTGATACAAACCCACTGCGGTTTCATCCCGGAAAACCCGCGCGACCCGCTTTACGCGGAGGTTGTTCTCGCCATTCAGGAAGTCGCCAAACATTGTGCGGCCAATGGTCAAAGCTTTCTTATGGAGACCGGCCAGGAGACACCGACAACGATGGCGCGCGCCATCCAGGATGTGAACCAGCCTAATCTCGGCGTTGGCCTCGACACCGCCAATCTCATCCTTTACGGCAAGGCCAATCCAGTCGATGCTGCCTACATCATCGGCACGCATGTCAAAAGCGTCCACGCAAAGGATGGAAAATGGCCCACCGACCCAATGAAATTGGGCGAAGAAGTCCTCATCGGCAAGGGGCTGGTTGACTTCGAAAAGGTCTTCACCCAGTTGCACAAACTCGGCTATACCGGAGCCATCACCATCGAGCGCGAAACCGAGGGACCGCAGCAGATCGAAGACGTGAAACAGGAAAAGATCTACCTCGAACGCATCATCAATAAAATCCAGAACAGCTGATGAACTCGGTGAGAAATCTCGGGTGCTCCATCCTTTCGCGCAGTTTGCGAAAGGGTGTGAGAGCACGAAAGTTAGCAGCGACGTAGGCATGGCAGAAGCCCCGGCCGTCAGGCCGGGGAAATAGAGGTTATAACCAGGGGCTTTAGTAACGGGCTTTCCAAAGAACGGAGCATTCATACAATGGATAGAAGAAAATTCCTCGCCGGCTCTGCCGCAACCTCAGGTCTTATGTTCTTGAAGCCCAAAACCGCATTCGGCTATGAAGCCAACTCCGCCGTGCGTTATGCGTTGCTCGGATGCGGCAATCGCGGCACCTCTGTCGCCACATCGTTCGCGAAGAACACCACCGCCCGCATCGTCGCGCTCGCTGATCTGTTTCCCGATCAGCTGGAAAAGGGCAAAGCTCACTTCGATCAGCTCAACCAGTCACTCGGCTACGCAGGCCCCGAGCTGCAATTTCGCGGATACAAGGCCTTTGAAGAACTTGCCGCTTCGCCCCACGTCGACGCGGTGCAGATTTCCACCCCGCCCTGGTTCCACGTCCAGCATCTTGAAGCTGTTGTGCGTGGCAACAAGCATGCCTACTGCGAAAAGCCGGTCGGCATCGATATCGCGCAAACCAACCAGGCATTGGAAATCGCAAAGCACATCAATGGAAAAGTCAGCGTCGATGTCGGTTTCCAGATCCGCAGCGCACCGCCGTTCGTAGAAATCGTCCGTCGCATCCACGATGGCGCTCTGGGAAAAATCGCCACCATCACCGCGCACTACAACGCGCCGCCTGCCGTCGAACACGACTTCCCAAGCGCATCCGCGGACGAGCAGCGCATTCGCAACTGGCTCTGGTGGCGCAATCTGTCCGGTGACATTCTCGTCGAGCAGAACATCCACGTCATCGACATCTGCAACTGGGCGCTCCAGGCGCATCCGGTCAAAGCGGTCGCAACAGGCGGCCGTAACATCATCACCCACGCAGGCGATTGCTGGGACAACTACCAGGTCATCTTTAGCTATCCCGAAGAGATCCGCGTCAGCTTCTCATCCACGCAATTCTGCCCCGGCAACTGGTTCGATGTCTCGCAGCGCATCTTCGGATCGAAGGGCATCGCCGAAGCGCCTTACTCCGGCCCACTGCGCATTCTCGGCGATAACCCGTGGACATTGTCGGAAAGCACCACGCAGCCCACAGGCTCCTTCGCCGCTAACGGAGCCTTTAGCGACAACCTTGCCCTCGCCGATCAGGAAAAGAGCAAAAGCTTCATCGAAAGCATCACGTCGGGAAAATTTCACAATCAGATCGCTGCCGGCGTCGAAAGCGCCCGCAGCTGCATGCTCGGCCGCATGGCCGGCCAGCAAAAACGCGAAGTTACGTGGGACGAGCTGCTCGCCCACGGTGAGGAATATCACCTCGATATCAACATGAGCCAATTCAGCTAAGGAGTACCGATATAGCAGGTCGCTAACTCATACATTTCTACGAAAGAATTGTCATCCTGAGCGAAGTTTGGCGCGTTTCGCGCCAAACGCAGTCGAAGGACATGCTTTGGTAAGAACATACTTGACTGACCAAACGTGTACACTCTTCGGAGGAAAATCGGTGCGCAACCTTGAAACGGGAGCAACGATGAAAATCAACCGTGACAATGTGAAGTGGTGCGCGAGGTTAATATCGGTTGTCCTCCTCGTGGCCATTGCCGACGCTCTAGTTGTGATCTTCATGAGCCGACCCTTCCCCTTCACGGTCATCATCCCCTGTTTAACGCCGATCCTTGTCGCTGTTTTCGTCATCATTCCTATAAGCAGGGCCCAGAGAGTGTGACCCCCGTAGGCGCAGTTAGGCTTCAACGGGCAAGTTAGTCGGAATCCAGTCGGCGCAGGAAACCCGTCAACACACGCTGACAGCTTCGGTAGGCAGCTCTTGTCCAGTCACCAGGGAACGGCGTTGAACGAGTTTTTCCAGGCGGCGGGAAAGCTGCAATTCCCACGGAAAATCATAGCGACTCGTGCGGATTCGCCATTGCACCGGATGCTGCACAATCACCCGCGTCAGCTCGCTCGACCAGGTCTTTGATTTCTTCTTTCGCAGCTGGTTATTCAGCAGGAAGTAATCGAGCATGCGTTGAAAGCGGCTCAATTCCTGGCCCTGCAGCCACGGGAGCAGGTTGGCGCCAAGAGGCATTTCACCCCATTCCCGCAGCGTCTTCGGTTCGGGGACATTCATTGTGCGAAGTTGCGGCCATATCGGAATCCCAGGATAGGGAGTGAAGATATTCGGTGAAAAACTCACATTCTGAAACTGCCGTCCAATATCATTCATCGTCTGCAGCGTCACGATTCTGTCCTCTTCCGTTTCGCCCGGATATCCGAAGATGAGATTGAAAGTCACGCGAATGCCGCCAATGGCCGCCCGGCGCGCCGTCTCATACATCTCATTCACCCGCTGATGTCGTTTGTTCATCAGCTTCAAGACCGGCTCGGATGTCGATTCTGTGCCGAAGCCCATATGCGTTACGCCGCTTGCACCCAGAGTGCGCAAATCGTCTTCGCTCATCCGGCAGATGAAGTCGGTCGAAGCCTGAAAAGTCCATCGGAACTTCACCCCGGTTTCGACGATGCCCCGCGCGATGGCCATGGCGCGTTTCAAATCGACCGGGAAATTCGAATCAAGCAGCGCCACTTCTTCGATTCGGTATTTCGTCACAAGCTCCGTCATTTCCTTTACCACGCGCTCGGCGGAAAGAGCGTTGAAGCGGCGCTTGTAAAACACCATATCGGTGCAGTAATTGCAGGCATAAGGACAGCCAATGCTCGTCGCATAAGCCAGCTTTCGACCGCCGGACACACGCTCGTAGGCGTCGAAATCCATCATGTCGTAAGCAGGTATCGGCAGATCGTCCAACTGCTCTACCTTGCGGTCGGGATTGTGGGTGCGAATCACCGACGTCTTCCACGAAATTCCGGCAATCTCCCGCAGCGAGCGCTTTTCTTCCAGGGCTTCCGCAATTTCGCGGAGCGTAATCTCCCCTTGTCCGCGAACCACAATATCCACATATGGTTCTGCCAGCGTCTCATCGGGCAGCAGCGTCGGATGCCAGCCGCCAAAGATGATGGGAAACTTTGGCATCTTCGCCTTCACCGTCTTGGCGACGTCGATGGCTCCTCGAATCATCGGCCCAGTCAGCGCGGAGATTCCCAGACAGAGTGCGCCATCCGACTCTTCGAGCACTCTCTCTTTGTATCGTGGCTCTATCGCGGCATCGATGATGACTGGACGAAAGCCCGCCTCCCGCAAGGTAGCTGCGAGCGCAAGCAGGCATGTGGGCGCGCCAAGAGGAGGTCCCTCATATGGTGGATAAAAAAGCACGACTTTACCGCGCATAGGATCACGCCCACTGGCAGGGGCCCGTGGCAGCAGAATATCTTCCCGTCGCCGTCATTCCCCGTTCATTTGTGTCTCAGATTACAAACAATCGGCACGGTGCATGTCAGGCGAATGTCACTGCTTTGTTAAATCGTCACAGCTTTGTCTCAGCCAAATTCCCTCTTATCTCTCTGTGAGCTTCAGAACATTTAACCAAATGGTTGACAGCTGTTATTTTTCGGCGCATCATTCAACCAAATGGTTGAATCAAGTACCACACGGCTGGATTCCATCTTTCACGCGCTCTCTGACCCAACGCGCCGCTCCATTCTGCGCACCATTTCCGCAGGGGAGCGGACGGTGGGAGAAATAGCCAGCCCCTACCGCGTCTCGCTGGCTGCTGTCTCAAAACACCTCAAGGTTCTCGAATCCGCGGATCTTATTCATCGTGAAAAAAGAGGGAGTTTTCAGATTGTGCGCCTCAACGCCCAAACCCTCAAGACAGCCGAAGAGTGGCTGTCTTACTACGAAAAATTCTGGAACCGGAGACTCGACGCTCTCCAAACCTACTTTGAAGGAGAAAAACATGAGTGACCCTCTCAAGCTGCAAGTCAAGCGCCACATCAAAGCCTCGCGCGCGGAGCTGTTCGACGCCTGGACCAGGCCCGAACTCATGAAGAAGTGGTATTCACCCGGACCGATGACCGTAATCACCGCCACCTCCGACCTGCGTGTCGGCGGCGTCTACCGTGTCGAAATGCGGGAAGGACCGGAGACAATCTACGTTGCCACCGGTATCTACAAGCAGATCGTTCCCAACCAGCTTCTTTCCTTCACCTGGGAACCGGACTGGATGACCGGCCCCGACCACCAGACCATCGTCACCGTCGAATTCAACGAGGCAGACGGAGGCACCGAGGTACTTCTCACGCATGAAGGCTTCGCAACTGCCGAGACTGCAGGCAAGCACGATCAAGGCTGGCAGGGTTGCCTGGCAAACCTGGCAAAGGTAACGGAAGCCGTTCAGGTGGGCTAGTTATAGCATCAAGTTGAACCGGTGGATACCCCAGGTCTGCGAAGAAGACCTGGGGTAATTCCATCGAGTGCGCGCCACTTGGCAAGGCAGCCAGCCAAGCCAGCGCCGCTGTTTCCAAATCCGGTAGATCTAACCGCCTCAGTCGTGACTTTGCATAAGCCTCTGCAACGCTTGCCACAATGCCGCCACTATATTCCCGGGAATTCCGACAGGAGCCTATCCCATGAATACGATTAGCAAGTCGGTAGGACAAGGTGCGACAAACATTCCGCAAGATGTCGTCACCATCCAACAGTTGTTGAAAAATGCAGGATTCGACCCCGGAACGGCTGACGGGAAGTGCGGCCCGAAAACCCTTACCGCCATTCTCCAGTGCCAGCGACAATTTCTGCCGAAGCCGGATGGTCGCATCGACCCGAACGGCGCAACCTGGAAACGTCTCACGCATGCCGGCCCGGCAGCACTTCCGAAGATCAAGACGCCGTCTCCGGCTTTGCAATGGGGCGGCGACTCCTCGCAATGGTCCCAGGACAAGAAACTCTCCAGCATGGAGCCTACTCTGCGATCCAAGGTACCAGGCTTGCTTGATACCTTAACCAAGCAGGGGTTTCAGCCAAAAATCTTCTATGCCTGGCGATCCGTCGCCGTGCAGCAGCGACTCGTGGCAGAAGGAAAGTCGACCGTCCATTTCAGCTTTCACAACGCTCAGCTGCCCGATGGAACTCCCTACGCCTATGCCGCCGACATCATCGATCATCGTTGGGGATGGGAAAAGGCAGCCAAAGAAAATGGCTTCTGGGTAGCGCTTGGCAAGGCGGCAAAAGATGTGGGATTGTACTGGGGTGGTGACTGGAAAAGCTTTCCCGACGAGGCCCACGTGCAGAGCCTTCCCAACCATGACCTGGCAAAGGTGAAAAAAGAAAGCGGACTCTGATGCCTGCATGTCTCGCATGGGCGACCCTGCTGATCTCCTATTTGCTTGCCGCACCTTCGCCCACCGTAAAGTGGCTCGTTATCGCGGCCAGCAGCCCGCAGATCACACCCGCTCTCGATACGATAAGAACGCTCACGGCATCGTGGCCGGAAGCAGCCGTCATTGCCGGCAAGGATTGCTCCAATCTTTCACCCGATCTTTATCTCGCTGTTGTTTCTTTGCAGACCGACCGCGCCGCCGCTCAGTCGGAAGCGACTCGTCTCAAGACGCAAATCCCTGACGCATATGTCCGCGCCTGCACCGTCCGTCCCGAGAGCCGTCTTCAGCTGGGAATCCCGCTCCTCGACGCGTCCATTGGAAAAGTTCCCGGCGACGCAGTGAACTGGACCGATGCTGATCGCATATCGCAGGTGATCTCTCTTCCCGAAGAAGGCCATCTATGGATTCGCCGCCAATATGTAGCCGACGCCGAGGATCCGAACGAGGGCCGTCGCACCGCCGTCTTATTTTTCGATCACAGCGCATCCGAAACGCATCAGCTCGAATCAGACTGCCCCAACTTCAGCTACTCTGCGCAGGCCGGCTTCATCGCCATCTCATGTGCAAGAGCGGTGGCAGGCGACGATCTTTTTCACACCATTGACGTCTTCGAACGAAACAGTCTTGGGAAAATTGCGTCCGTCGAGCGCTGCCGCAAGCCTCAAATCACGGACAAAACACTAAGTTGCGAAGAAGAGCAGGTAGGCCCGGATGGAAAGCTGCGGCTCACTACCAAACAGGTGCCTCTCCAAAGCAAGTTGTGAAATTCACGCAAAGTGCCCTATTCCTTTGTACCGGAGCACATCTCCATCAGTTTGAGCACGCTGTTCCAGTTCCTGCCCGTGCCGGAAACTTTCAGCGCCCGCTCTACCGCAGGCATTGAGAGCTTCGGTCGCGCCATGCCATTCGGAAAGTAGATGTAAATCTCGCGTCCATCCATGCGCAGCTCTTCCGGGTTCGCCTCTTTCACCCCGGCCGCCACCGCCAGCGCCTTCTTTCGCGCCTCGGCATCGGGCTCGCTGGTAAGAAACCAGACCAGCAGCCTGTTCGGTTCAACATCTTTTCTATCCGCAAATGGATTCCGTGCAATCACTCCGCGCATCTCCTCGGCTGTGCGCAGAATCACATTCGGCCGGAAGCCGAAAGTCTTCTCGATCCCATCCCCAATCTTTTTGCAGACCTTTCCGAGGTCCTGCTCCTTTGTCCGAAACACAACGTTTCCACTCTGAATAAAGGTGGCCACATCCTCGAACTTGAGCGACTCATACAATGCACGCAGCGCTTCCATCTTGATCTTGTTGTGTCCGCCAAGATTGACGGCCCGCAGCATCGAGACAACCACAGTCATAGCGAGATAGAGTATATCTCTCGGGAAAAACTCCGGAGCACCTCCTCGAATCCATCCCCTTATGAATGTCATTCTGACTCTGAGCAGCGCGAAGAAGAAGAATCCAGCAGATGACTTTGGAGGCAGGATTGTTTCAGCTTTCTGGCACTCAATTACCAGCTTTTCTCCCGATCCCGGAAACGTGATGCAAGGCAACTCACTATTCCCTGTAAAACCCTTTCTGGTATCGTTCGATCTCACAAGAAAAAGCCCGCCATGGGACACATCGAAAAAACGGTCTTCATCAGCTACCGCCGCACCAACGCTTTCGG
>DATHQH010000090.1:0-3943 GCA_035482895.1 Alloacidobacterium sp.
CACCCGGCGAGCTGGAGTCTAATGTTGCGCATGGACAAGAACGACCACGCAGCGATCCGGGCAGTTCTTTCTGGAGACAAAGAGGCCTACGGAGCTCTGGTCGTGCGCTATAGCGGGAAGCTGTTCCGGGTGGCGTTTCGCATCACCGGCAATGAAGCCGATGCGGAAGACGTGGTGCAAGAGGCGTTTTTGCGCGGGTATCGAAAGCTCGAGGGTTTTGAGTCGCGGTCGGATTTCGGCACATGGATTTATCGGATCGCGGTGCGTTGCGCGTTAGACAAAATCGGCAGCTCCCGAGTGGATGAGAACAGCAGGGTGGGTGAAGAATCAGACCCGGAGCAAAACGAAGTTCAGGTGGCAGATTTGTCCGCAGGCCCGGACCGGCTGCTGCTCAGCCGCGAAATCGGAGCCATGCAGGAGATTGCGATGCATAGTCTGACGCCTACGGAACGAACGGCCTTCGTACTGCGGCACATGGAAGAGCGCACCAGCGAAGAGATTGCAGCTGCGCTGGGTATTGCGCCCAACGCGGCGAAGCAAGCTGTATTTCGCGCCGTACAAAAATTGCGGTGCCGGTTGGCGGCTTTAAGGGTAAAGGTATGAATCATTTGACCGAAGAAGAACTGATCGCCCATGCCTATGACGAGGACGACAAGGATGCTGTGGAACAGCACCTTGAGGCGTGTGCGGAATGCTCGGAGACCTATACTGCGCTGCGGAGCGACCTCGCTGAGATGAAATTTGAAGACGTGCCGGCCCGAGACGCCTTTTACGGCAACCGGGTCTGGGAATCGATTTCCCGCTTGTTGCCTGTTTATGAAGCGCGGAAGCAAAGTTGGTTGCGTGGCGGGATGAGGAGAGGTCTGAGTTATGCCGCCGCCTGCGCAGTGCTGGTTACCTGCGCCTTCATCGGTGGGCGGCTATGGGAGCGCAGACAGACGCAGACCGTTGCGGAAAACCATTCTCAGCAAAAGAAGCAAAGCGTGACGCATCCTCCGGAGCGTGTTGTCGTGGTGGTTCTGAGTGATCACCTGGACCGCTCGGAGCGGCTGCTGATGGAACTGAAACATGCCGATGCCGACAGCGCCGAGATGGTATCTCCGCTGCGCGACGAGGCGCGTAGTCTACTGGCAGCAAATCGTACCTGCCGTCAAAACGTGAAGCACAATGATGATCCAGCGCTGGCAACGACGCTTGCTCGTCTGGATCATCTGCTTGCTGAGCTTGCTAATCAGCCGGAGGGCTTGAACAGCACTACGATTACCAGGCTGCAAGAGGAAATGAACGCGGACCGCCTGCTCTTTGAGGTGCGCGTGCTGCGTTCCCGGCAGGCGGCCTCAACCGCCCAACCGAAGAAGGGCACGATATGAAATCCAGACTTGTTTTCGATTCTGTTCTGCTGGGAGTGTTGCTTTGCGGATCCCTGACTGGCGTCGCTCAACCCGCACCGGCACAGAGTTTTGCCGGAAGCATAGAGCCAGTTGGAGTCGATGGGGCACCAGTCACATTGAGCAGTCCCGACAGTCTCTACACGGACGGAACCCGCGCCATCAACGAAGGGCGCTGGTCAGATGCGGAAGCAATCTTCACCAAGGTTGCCGGTCAACATGGCGACCGCGCCGATGGAGCTCTCTATTGGAAGGCGTATGCGGAAAACAAACAAGGACACGTGGGATCTGCGTTGGCCACCTGCGCCGAACTGGGCCACGCGTTTTCCGCCAGCAGTTGGATCCATGAGTGCGGCGCGCTGGAGATCGAGATTCACGCAAAGAGCGGGAAGCCCGTCGACCCCAAAGCAATACAGGACGATGACCTGAAACTGCTGGCGCTTAACTCTCTGATGCATAAGGACGAATCACGGGCTCTGGCGCAGATTCAGGAGATTCTGAATAGCGACTCCTCTGAGCAGCTGAAGCAGAAAGCACTCTTTATCCTGGGGCAGCATTATTCGGATGCAACCTATGCTCAGATTGTTCGGATCAGTTATGTGGAGGGCGATGTGCGCATTGCGCGCGGCGACGAAAAGGAAAAGCCTGCCGGCGCAACCTGGGAGAAGGCAGTTGCCAATCTCCCTCTGGAAACAGGCTTCAGCCTGGTGACAGGCGTCGGACGCGCGGAGGTCGAGTTTGAAGATGCCTCAACTCTCTATCTTGGAGAAAACTCAGTTCTTACATTCAACGATCTGCACACCACCAGCGGTGTACCCTACACCGACCTCGCCCTTCTCGCGGGCACTGTGTCGTTCAATGTGCATCCATACATCGCTGGAGAAGCGTTCACCCTGAGGACCCCCACCGATAGCTTCACTTCGAGATATCCCGAACATATGAATGCCCGCGTCAACAGTTATCTTGATGGGGTTGCAATCACGCCGCAGGGTGGTGGAGTTGTGCGATTGCCCGGAGCGGAGCAGGAAGCACAGGCAGGCCAGACGCTGTACTTTCGCGAGGGCCACCGTGTTGATCCTGTCGGCCCGAATGATTCGGGCGCATTTGCCGAGTGGGACAAGTGGGTCGCGGACCGGGTCGTGCAACGAACAGAGGCCATGTCTGATATGGAGAAAGCTTCCGGGCTGACTTCGCCGATTCCCGGCCTGGCGGACATGAAGGGACAGGGTACATTCTTTGAGTGCGCACCGTATGGGACTTGCTGGGAACCGACGACCCAGAATGGGCGGCAGCATGCGGGCGACAAAGTTTCGGAAGTCCAGCCCCCTTCCGCACAGGCTTTTGGAGGCGCGCATCTTATGCAGGCTAGCTTGCGCGAGCCTTTCAGCTTCAGTGGGGCCCGGGCGATACAAGCAGGCTCCACTGACCCTCTTGGGATTTTAAATGAGGATGACTCTTTCCCTTGTTTTCCGTCAGCGATTCGCTACCGGGTTGTCAAGGATCCGACAACAGGCATAAGCAGAGTGACTAGCACAGGATTGGGACCGAACGCAGCCGGGTGGAACTGGGCCGTGTGTCACGCCGGGAGCTGGGTTCACCGGCGGCATCGCTACTGCTGGGTCGCAGGTAACAAGCGGCACCATCTTGAACCGGTTCGCTGGGTTAAGAGCGGACGTAGAGTGGCTTTCGTCCCGATTCATCCCTATGACGTGAAAGGCCGGCCCCCGATCAACCGAAAGGAAGAAGTCTTTGCGATAAACAACAGGAACGGGTTATCGGTGGAGCGGGTGAAGTTCGAGCCCGACCACCCGATTGAGGATCTCAAGTCGCCGCCGCGAGAATACCGTACTGCCTATCTGCCTCCATTATCCCGGACAGATGTGCCGCGCATGGAAGCGCACGCGATGAAGGACGGGTTGCGGGGAGGCAACTTTACCGCTGTCAAGTTAGCGGGCGTTCAACTGGGTTTCGATTCCAAGTCGCAAAGCTTCACGATGCCGAAAGAGGTCATGCACGGAAACAGGAGCGTGACTGTCTCCGCACCGATCACGAATCGCGATGGATCCCTGCAGGCACGTGGTGGCAGCTTTGCCGGAGGGCATGGCGGCTTCAGTAGCGGCGGCGGTGCCCGCAGCGGCGGAGGATTCAGCGGCGGGAGCGCGCACGGTGGGGGAGGCTCGAATGGCGGGGGCTCTCACGGAGGCGGAGGCTCCAGTGGTGGCGGTGGTTCGCACGGAGGAGGCGGTGGCGGTGGATCGAGTGCTGGCGGCTCCACTTCAAGCGGCGGCCACCACTAAACCGATATCACCCGAGGTCGAGGATGCCGGGCTCGCCGGCGCCGATGACGATCACGTTGCAGTCGTTCATTGCGGTGGCTTTTCGCCGGATTGCTCGCGCACCATGTACTCGGCGTACCAGTCTGGCCAGTTCTCGTCACGCTGCCCACCGGCGCGCTTCTCGTGCTCGCCGTGGGCCGCCTCCGCACGTCGAAGCGCGCTCGCCAGATCGCTCGCCGATGCGTACGTGGTGTCGCCGGCGATACGACCGGGTAGCCG
>DATHQH010000091.1:0-15761 GCA_035482895.1 Alloacidobacterium sp.
GCCAGGCCGTGCAGTGCGCCGTTGGACGGCATCCACCATACGCGATCCGTGCTCAAAGCTAACGGAATCAGGCCGACAATCGCGCTCATGAATCGATTGTCGCTCAGCGGCGCTTGTTCTGCTCAGATTGAACCAGATCGACAAAAAGTTTATGAACGCGGCGGTCTTGCGAGAGCTCGGGATGGAATGTGGCTGCAAGAATATGCTGCTGGCGGACGAGAACAGGGAAGCCCTCGCGCTCGGCGAGGACTTCGACACCTTCGCCTGTCTTCACGATGCGTGGGGCGCGGATGTAGACCATCTCCAATGGGCCGCCTTCCAGTTTCGTTTCGGCTTCGACGATGGCGCTGTCGATCTGGCGTCCGTAAGCGTTGCGTTCGACTGTCGCGTCGAGCACCGCAAGGCTCTCCTGCGCGGGGTTGCGGACCTCTTTTGCCAGCAGGATGCATCCGGCGCAGGTGCCGAAGGTCGGCTTCACTTTTACGAAGGATTGCAGCGCGTCGAGGAAGCCGTCGCGGGCGAGAAATTTCAGGAATGTCGTGGATTCGCCGCCTGGGATGATGAGGCCGTCGATGTTGACCAGCTCCTCGGGCTTGCGGACGAGGACGGCTTCGGCTCCGGCGTTGCGCAGGGCGGCGGCGTGGGCATCGAAATCGCCTTGAATGGCGAGGACGCCGATGCGAGGCGAATTTTGTGTTGCGACGGTCAGGTACCCCTCCCCCTACTTTCTCGCAGATTCCTTGTTTTCAATAGCTTACAGCAAAGAGCCTGTTTGTTTTCAAGAATTTACCGGTGATTGATGGGTAAATTCTTGAAAACAAACGGTCGCTTCTTTATCTCGTTGCGTCTGAGGTTATTTCAGAATTTGTCTCTGTATTCAGGATACCGGATTTGAGCGTAATTCTCTGCCAATGGCTGTTGGAACGAGTAAATTTGCTTCGTCTGATGCTGCGAACCCACATCTCAAAATCGAGATGTGGGGCACCCGGCTGTAAGTGCGAGGGCTGGAAAGCCCTCGCCTGCCTTGCCGTTTGGCGCCGAAGGCGCGTGTGCCTGAACGGCTAGTTCCCGCGGGTTTGGAGGAGTTGTTCCTGCTCCAGGGTGGAGACGGCGAGGCCCTTCATGGTGCCGGTGACTTGTTCCGAGGCTTCGGCGACGATCTTCGGGTCGTTGTAGTGCGTCGTGGCGATCACGATGGCGCGGGCGCGAGAGACGGCTTCGGCGCGTTCGGCGGGATCGTTCTCAACGTCGAGCGGTGTGGCGCGCTCCTTCATGAAGATTCCGGAGCCGACGAAGACGGTTTCGGCACCGAGCTGCATCATGAGGGCTGCGTCTGCCGGAGTGGCGATGCCGCCGGCGGAGAAATTCGGGACCGGCAGCTTGCCGGATTTTGCGACCATGCGGACGAGTTCATAGGGAGCCCGATGTTCTTTCGCAGCGACGTACAGCTCGTCGTCAGAGAGAACGGTAAGCGAGCGGATATCGCGGACGATCTGGCGCATGTGCTTCACGGCGTGCACGACGTCGCCGGTTCCAGCTTCGCCCTTGGTGCGGATCATGGCAGCACCTTCGGCGATGCGGCGGAGGGCTTCGCCCAGGTCGCGCGCGCCGCAAACGAAGGGTGTGGTGAAGGCATGCTTGTCGATATGGTTGGCCTCATCGGCCATGGTAAGGACTTCGGACTCGTCGATGAAGTCGACGCCGATCGATTGCAGCACCTGCGCCTCGACAAAGTGGCCGATACGGGCCTTGGCCATCACTGGAATCGAGACGGTGGCCATGATTTCCTTGATGAGCTTGGGGTTGGCCATGCGCGCCACGCCGCCCTCGGCGCGGATCATGGCGGGAACGCGCTCGAGCGCCATGACGGATACAGCGCCAGCTTCTTCTGCGATGCGGGCCTGCTCGACGTTCATAACATCCATGATGACGCCGCCCTTGAGCATTTCCGCAAGCCCCACTTTCAGCCGAAGGCTGGTGGATGCTGTGCCGTTTACATTGCCGTTATTTGCAGGCAGGTCAGCCATAATGTCCCTCTCGATTGCAGCGCGGACTGTGGGTAAGCGCGCTTGGTAAATTCTTCTTAACTCATCAGTTTATACCGTTTTGCGAGTTTAGGACGCACTCAGGCGGGCAAGGTGTTTACAGAAGGCGAAATGGATGGAAATGGGAATGTTTGCGACCACAGCGCATTGCCCGCAGGCCACAGCGCCGCCGTCTATCGGGCATGTTTGAAACGCTGTTGACGAAAGATTCTGGGTCTGGCCGCGCGAACGGCGGACCAGACCCAGGTTGGACTTAATGACTTCCAGCAAGCCGGAATCTGCGAACGCACAGACCTGCGCCCAGACTGAAGAGTCCGAGCAAGCCCAGGAGAGGCCACTCGCTGCCAGTCTTGGGCAGGGCTGCCGGTGCAGGTTCCTCAGCAGGTGCTTCCGGTTCAGCTGCCGGGGCTGGTCTCGCAATGAGCAGCACGGCTACCTGTTGCGGCATTTGTGGAGGAGGAGGCGGCGCGACGCCGGTCACGGCCTGATGCCGGGAAACTTCAGTCGCGGGTTCTTCTGTTACCACGGTGGCGGTAACGTTCATGCCTTTCCTGAGTTGAAAAACAGTTCTCTGCTGACCATCAATCGTGAACGTCGTTCCCCTTGGAACCGTGTACCGTTGGTTGGTGTTGTCCGGCAACCTGAGAATGACAGTGGAGGGAGCATTTACATGCCAGACCTGGCCGCTGATGGTTCGCACGGTGGTAATGGTCTTGGGCGTGGTTGTGGTTGTGATGGATTGTGTCAGGTGGGTGCCAACCTTTAGATCTTGCACGCCAACGCTCTGGCCGTTGACCTGGAACTTCTGGCTGGCGGGAACAGTGAAGTGCTGGATCTGACCGCCGTCATCGAGTCGCACCACAAGGTCATTCCCGGATGCATAGACCACAGTACCGCTCCTTATCTGCGTCTCATGCGTCGGCGTCCCTCTCTCGGTGGTGGTAGTGCTTGTGTCCTGTGCCAACAGGCCCAGAGGTAACAGCGCGCAGGCGGATGTGCACAATGCCACGCGTAAGAGAACTTTCTGTTTCCAGCTAGCATGTACAGATATCATAGTTTCTCCTTATGGATCAGGCCGCGCATTGCCACTTGCGGCTGGTTGTGCGTCTTCTCGCAAAGACGCAGAGACTATATATCGCTCTGGAGCGCTACCGATGAAATAGAACGGATAGCACGTTACCAGAGTGACGGAAGAAACAGACCTGGGTTGAAGTACAGAAATATCTTGCGGAGTCACGATTGTTATTTGGTCGACAACGTAAGTGGCAACAGCATTGTTCGGCATAATGAGTTTGATCTCATCGCCTTTTGTGACATCCTTTAACCCACGAAAGAAGCCATCGCGATGGCCTGCAATCCCAATGTTTCCGGATTGTCCTGGATGCGACGTGCCTGTAATGCGTCCGGCTCCGCGATCCAGCGTGAGATCATCTGTCCCCTCAAAGACGGGGACTTCCAGATTAATTTTAGGAATTGCCAGGATGGCCACAGGGGTGCCAAAAACATGCGCCAGGCTGGCGTAATAGGCATGAATCCGTTTCTCGCTCCACAGGCTGGTATTGATCCCTCCGAGCGCCTCGGTGTTTTCATGCGCGGGAAGCATTCCGGGCGTCATCGTGGCCGCTTCAGCCGAGGATACCTGGCGAAATCCTGCAATGGCCGTGCGCGATGCCACGGTGCCGTACACGAGTATTCCGAGATACGCGCTGATCAGCGCCAAACCCGAAATAAGTAACACGCGCTCTGTGCGACGGAGAAACCGCGTCACTTTGGGGGCGACCTTCCAGATCATGAAAATACCGTTCCCAGCGCTTGCTGACCTGGCGATTCATCTCTAACACCGTTACTTATAGAGATGTATCTCCCTGCAAGCTCCGTGTGCAGGAAAAGTACACCATTTTTTAAGTTTTTGAAAGAGATAGAGAGAATTTTAACGACGAGCGCCCGCTGCGATTGTTTGGAGCAGCTTTGAGTCGACAGCGATAAAGAGCGCCTTACCGCGGGCAAGGACCGTGCCGGATATATCCGCGAGCGTGGCCTCGCAGGAGTTCTTGCGTCCATGCTGCGAAATGCGGCTGGCAGTGAGCATGACCGATTGCTGCAGCGGTACCGGACGGAGGTATTCAATCTCCATCTGGCGCGTCATAGCGGTAACGCCGTGCTGGCGATTGGCTTTGCTCATCGCCTCATCGAGCAATGTCGCGATAATGCCCCCGTGAGCGTATCCGGGCGGTCCTTCAAAACGACGCGCCAGACGCACCTTCGAAACGACCTGCTGTCGATCGTCGACGAAGAACTTTAGACGCAGCCCGGACTTGTTGGTCCTGCCACAACCGAAACAGTGGTGTGGTGCGCCATGTGAGAGCGGAGTGAGCGTCTTCGCTGTCATGCGATCTGCAAGGCTCCCAGAAAGAGTTCCCGATCGATATTGCCGCCGGTGAGCACGATCCCGATTCGCTTGCCATGGAGTGTTTCACGTTCCTTCAGTAAACCAGCCAAAGCGGCTGATGCAGCGCCTTCGGCGATGTTGTGCGTGTCCTCGTAATATGCGGACATGGCAGCGGCTGTCTCCTGCTCAGTGGCTTCGACGATGTGATCGACGTTGGCGAGAATGATTTCAAGCGCTTCGGCTACAGGTACACGGCAGGCAAGACCGTCAGCTAAACGGGCGAGGGCAGCGTGCGAAACCGGTTTTCCCTCACGAAAGGAAATGGCGTAAGAAGGCGATTCAGCGGCTACGACGCCGATGACTTTTGTTTTGAGTCCGAGAGCATTGCGGACAGAGACGACTCCGCAGATGGATGAGCCAAGTCCGATGGGGACGTAGATTGCATCCAGTTCGGGCATTGTGTTGAACATTTCAAGCGCATAGGTGCCTGTGCCATGAACGAGCAGCGGATGAAATGATGGAATCATATGCAGGCCATTCGTTTCCGCAAGCGCTGTCGCGTGTTCAAGCGCAGCCTGAAAATCGTCACCATGCTCGATCAGTTCGGCTCCAAGCGCCTGCATCGCGCGGTTTTTTTCGCGACTGTTGCCATGCGGCACGACGATCGTGGACTTGAGACCGATACGGTCAGCGGCGAGGGCGACGCCTTGTCCATGATTTCCCCGCGTTGCCGCCACGACACCTTTGACGGATGATCCGGAGCGTTTGAGCCAGTCCATATAAACAGCGGCGCCGCGCAGCTTGAACGCTCCGACGGGCGAGTGATTCTCATGTTTGACCCAGACCTCTGTGCCGACCCGCTGATTTAGAAGCGGCCAGCTATATTGCGGGGTCGGCGGCATAACTGCGCGTACGACTTCGGTTGCGTGGTGCAGATCGCCAAGTGTAGGTAATTGCATAGTTGCAGATATTCTTTTCGAACCGGATGCACACATAGTTGTGGATCAGAATTTAATAATCCATCTTTGCACGGAATAATAGATTCGAGGATGAAAAGCGTTGCGGCGATATAATCAGAAGAGTTATGGCGGATTTTCAAATTCTTGATGCGTCTCAGAATGCAGTGGATGCGGCGCATTCGAAGACGTTTTACCTGGAGACCTTTGGCTGCCAGATGAATGTACATGACTCAGAAAAAGTCATCGGCACGCTCACGCAGCAAGGATACCAGCAGGTGGACACGGAAGAGGCCGCAGACCTCATCCTCTATAACACCTGCTCAATCCGCGATAAGGCAGAACAGAAAGTCTTTAACCGGCTGAACGACTACAAGAAGTTGACGGCGCAGGGCAAGCGTTTTGGCGTGCTCGGATGTGTCGCGCAGCAGGAAGGCGAGAAAATATTCGAGCGGGCGCCTTATGTGTCGCTGGTTTCCGGATCAGCATCCTACCGCAAGCTACCGGAGATGCTGGCTCGTCTTGAAGTTGGCGAAAAAAGGATCACCGGCCTGGATGATCGTCAGACCGAAGAGACATTCGAGACGGAATTTACGGCACGCAGCAACCGGCATCGCGGGTATATCACCATCATCGAGGGGTGCGACAAGTTTTGCGCTTACTGCGTGGTTCCGTACACGCGTGGCAAAGAGCGCAGCCGGACTTCTACCTCCGTGTTGGCGGAAGCGCAACGCATGGCTGACAGTGGCTACACGGAAATCCAATTGCTTGGCCAGAATGTGAATTCGTATCGCGATCCGGAAGGGAAGCGGTCGTTTGCAGAGCTGCTGGCTGCCGTTGGCGAGGTTCCAGGCATTCGGCGTGTTCGCTTTACTACGTCCCATCCGCGCGACTTTACGCAGGATATTGTGCAGGCAATTGACACGATACCTTCGCTCTGTGACCACGTCCATCTGCCAGTGCAGAGTGGGTCCACGGATGTACTTCGCATGATGCAGCGGGAATACACGCGCGACTGGTATCTTGAGCGCATCTCATGGATCAAGGCTGCAAAGCGCCGGATCAGCATGACGACAGACATAATTGTAGGTTTTCCTGGAGAAATGCCTCAGGACTTCGAGCATACGATCACGCTTTTGCAGGAAGTGCAGTATGACGCGGTGTTTGCCTTCAAATATTCACCTCGGCCGAACACGCCAGCCATTACGATGCCCGATTCTATCCCGGATGAGGCGAAATCCGAGCGTTTGCAAATCCTGCTTGATCGACAACGTGAGATCCAAAGAGTCAATTACAGCAATCATATAGGGCAGACATTGGAAGTAATGGTTGAGGGACATAACCAAGCCCGCGGACAAGTGATCGGTAGAACATCACAGAATAAAACGTTGAACTTCACGACGGGGCAGCCTATTCTTCCGGCGGCGGGAAGTTATTTGCCGGTGCGGGTGACGAAAAGTTTCCCTAACAGCCTGGTTGGCGAGTCGGTAGCATAAGGGAGGTCAAGCATGGAAATCGAGATGAAAATCCGAGGCTTGATGGTCGATCCAGCCACCAATGCACCGATTGTGATTTTGAAAGATGTGCAGGGAGACACGGTGCTGCCCATCTGGGTGGGACTGTACGAGGCAAATGCCATCGCTCTCGAAGTGGAAAAGGCTTCGACCCCGCGACCGATGACCCACGATCTGCTGAAGAACCTCGTTCAAGGGCTGAATGCCACGGTGCAGCGCGTCGTAGTCACCGAGCTGAAGAACGATACGTTCTATGCCGTGTTGTGGCTGGAGCAGGATGGAGAGGCAGTGACTATCGATTGCCGCCCATCCGATGCATTGGCTCTGGCATTGCGTACCGATTGTCCCATCTATGTAGATGAGGATGTGTTGCGCGTTGCCAAAGTTATTCCCAATCCCACCGATCAGGCGACGCAGGAAGAGCTGCGGCGCTGGCTGGAAAATCTGAACGACGAAGACCTCGGCCGTTACAAGATGTAGTGAGCGGGGAAGTCATTCTATAAAAACGGAGTCTACGTGTCGTTGAACGGCTCGATTCCTCCTGAGCTACCGATTCGCTCAGAACGGAACGGGCAGAAAGAACAAACCCTGATTAGCGGTCGAAACATACATCGCCTGGTCGAGAACGCAAGACGAAAACCCTAGCTTAAGAGCATCCTGAACTGTTTCTTTCTAAGGGGCACGATGATGGAGAATGTCGCGATCTTTTCGTCCGCTGAAAAGACCAGTAAGGTCGGTAGCTGCGACGTTTCCGTAGCCATGGCAACCTACAATGGCGACAAATATATCTCCGAGCAACTCGATAGTATCGCTCGCCAAAGCATTCTTCCCGCAGAACTCGTGGTCACGGATGACGGTTCCAGCGATCGGACGATTGAGATCGTTGAGCGCTTTGCGTCCACTGCGCCTTTTCCGGTGAGACTGTTCCGGAATGAGCAACGGCTGGGATACGCAAACAACTTTCTTAAAGCCACCTCCCTGTGTTCGGAGAAGCTGATTGCTTTTTGTGATCAGGATGATGTGTGGCTGGAAGATAAGCTCAAAACCTGCCTCGGTGCATTCGAAGATCCGGAAGTTCTTCTCTGCGTGCACTCGGGCGAGCTCTGGTCTGGGACGAACAGGACTGAAACCTACAACCCGAGATTTCAGGCGCGGCGTGTATTCGTTCCGCTATCCGCATATCCCATTCAGACTTATCCGGGATTCGCCATGGTGATTCGAAAAAAAGTGCTGGAAATTACTGATAATCATGGGCGCCCGGGATTCGCGCCAGGAGAGCAGATGGGGCACGATCAATGGGTATGGTTTCTGGCGGCAATTTTTGGAGAGATAGTTGTACTCCCCGATGTACTTTGCCTCTATCGTCAACATGGAAACAACTTATTTGGCGGTACGGCCAGAAACGTAAGACGGACAGCATCTTTGGCGATACGGCCCAGAAGTTATCAGGATATTTCGCGCATTGAGGTGCATTTTGCCGAGTTTCTTCAACAGATAACCCCCCAATCTTTAGCTTCGCTGCGCCCGAGAGCTGAAGCGGCGGCACGATCTTTGATTCGCCGTGCGCATCTGAATGCATTACGCGCACAGCTCTATGCGAAAGAGTCGAATGTATTCCAGCGCCTGGGGGCTTTCGGAGGGATCCTGATGCATGGAGGGTACCTGCCCGGAAGAGAGTCAGCTCGTATCGGAACGCGTGCTGCGCTTAAAGACTTTGTATTTGGCGTGCCGGGTATCCACAAGCGGCTCTGGGGATCGTCCTGATTTCATTCTGCGTTACTGGTGGCGTGGGCACTATCAGAATGCGGCCGCATTTGGAATATCGTTTTTGTTTGGTACAACTGTTTTCAGTACTGTCTGCGTGCGGCTGAATCATCCATCGAGACCGGTCAGCCTGCGTACACATTTTTTCAAGTTCGTCACTTTATGTGTTAAAGGCCGCCCCCAGCCTTACGCCGAACTCGTAATTCGTAGCTCAATTTCGGAGATAGAGGTCCACAGTTTCATGAGCTTACGCCGCATAGGCAAGCTGTTTGCCGCACAGAACGCCGGGCAGTTGATCACCGTGCTTACGCAATTGCTGCTGCCGCCCGTCTTCCTCCATGTTTATGGTGTAAGCCTTTATGGACAATGGCTGGCTCTGAGCGCAGCGGTTGCCTACCTCACCACCTTTAATTACGGTCTGCAGACCTTTACCAATATGCAGATGACCATCCACTATAACCGTGGAGAAGTGCAGGAAACCCGCGAAGTACAATCAGCAGGTTTGCGCATCCTTCTTGTTGCCTTCGTCATTATTGCGGCAGCGTTGACGGTCATTTTTTTTATTCCGATCGATTCGTTGCTGCACCTCACCATCCCGCAGCGCCAGGCGCAATGGACACTCTATATTCTCGGTTGCCAAGTCATTTCTGGAATGGTCTTCGGATTTTTCAGCGGTAGCTACATGGTCATCGGATTGCCGCATCGCGGGCAGAACTTTACCAACCTGAGCCTGTTGCTCACCGTATTGCTGCAGGTGAGTCTTGCGCTCCGGCATTCGGCTTTTCCTTTGATTGCAGGTGCGCAACTGTCGCTCACCCTGCTAAGCTCGCTCTTTCTTATCTTTGATTTCAGCCGTCTGGCGCCGGATATCCGTCCCACATTGCGCTATTGGAAGCCGGGTTCGCTGGGGGCGATGCTCAAGCCGAGCGCGCAATATGCGCTGCTTTATTCCTCAAATGTCCTCGCCTATCAGTTGCCGACACTTCTTATGCAGCGGCTGTTGGGACCGGCGACGGTTGTGGTCTACAGTGTGACACGGACCGTTTACTCGATGAGCCGGCGCTTGTTATATCTGGTAACCAACTCGATCGGGCCTGAGATCACGATCACCTTCGGGCAGCGCGATTGGAAGAAATTGCATAAGCTGTACGAATTTTCCGAGCGCATTATTCTGCTCATGACTACGCCGATTACGTTTGGTTCCATGCTGGCGACGCCGCTGCTACTGCAAATCTGGCTGCACAAAGGAAATCTCTTCAACCCGAGTGTCTGCCTCTTGTTGGGGCTTACGGTTTCGGTGCTGAGCATCAAGGAGCACAAATACCAATTTCAATTTTCCAGCAACCAGGTGCAGGCCATCTCATACATGACGATCCTCGCGTACAGTACGCAGATCCTGGTGGCCGTTCCAATGATGATGAAGTTTGGACTCATCGGTTATCTCATGACCTGGCTGGTGGGCGAAACGCTGCAGCTCCTTTATCTGCTCAAGCTCAACGCAAAACTGTTTGCCGGTATGGCGATCGTGGACCGCAAACCGGTGTATCAATTGTTCGCCTTCCTGGCCGTGGCCAGTCTGGTTTTTCTATGGCCCATCTACCACATTGCCAGCTTTCCATACCTCCTCCAGGGCGCGATCGCCATTGTTGCAACGGTCATTACAGCATCGATTTCTTACTGGATCTTCCGCGTGGATGAAGTGCGATCACTATTGTGGCAGAAGGTTTCCGGCAGGCTTCCGTCGTTCGCTTCGAGAAGGGGATAAAGCTGCTATCCCTCCGCAGAACGTCGAACTCTCCAGGAAACGTTCCGGTCGTCTCTTCTTCAATTTTGTTGAGGTTGCAGTGTGTCGCAAAGGGTCCTTGCGGTACATCTATGGCTCCTTGTAAATCACATCACCTAAATGCGTCTTCTCGATCTGGTCATTCTCGGCCTCCGTTAGCGGGACGTTTTTCTCTCCTTCGCGAACGGACCCGGCCCGCATAAACTCCTCGAAGCCCGGCGCGGAAAAGACAGTTACCATGCTGATATTGTCATTTCCAGTGTTATCGACGGAGATCCATGTATTGGCTGGGATGAACACGGTCGAGCCAGCGTGAATGTCTCTAACCGAGTCTCCCAAGTGCACTCGAGCGGTTCCGCTTTGCAGAAAGAGAATTTCGTCAGCGCCTGGGTGGCGATGTGCGTGGATTGCTTCTCCGGGCGCGATATCTCCTGTGAAAAAGACCAAATGCGAGGATCCGCCATTCTTTGGATCAACCTTGATAGTGAAAGTCTCTCCCGGGTCAGGATGTCCAGGCCAACCGCGTAGGACTCGCCGTTCTCCTTCGTTCTTCTCGAGGATCAACGGAGTCGACGTGGCTACGTTCGCCGCTTGCGATTTTGGGGTCGATGGCCTGGCCGTACAGCCGCACACCAAGACTGCACAAACTCCGAGCATAACTGCCCAAACCGCATAAAACGTCTCCTTGCAATTTGAATTTATCGGCTACGTGAATTCAGATGTGAAAGCCTACTCCAAGCTTCCGTTCGGTAACAAGTAGACGGGTTGATCCATTACACATGAGCATAAGTTTCCTTTCGATATAATGGCGTTTTTTGTCCTATTTTTGACGAATGCGTGTCTTTCATGGATATTGCAGGCGGCTTAAGATAGGCGTTAGAGCGGAGACCTACAGGCGCTCTGAAGGAGATCAGAAAATGTCTACTTCTGACACTGCACTTATCGTTGTGGATGTACAGGAATCATTTCGCCATCGCCCTTACTGGAGCGACATGGATGTGCCACTCTTTCTCGATCGATTGCAGGCGCTGATTGACGGCGCACGGAAGCAGGGCATACCTGTGGTGCAGATTTTTCACGTTGAAAACGAGGGAGTTTTTTCTCTTGCATCTGGATATGTGGAGGCGTTCGCGGAGCTTTCGATTCATCCCGATGTTACGTTTCATAAACGCAGTCATAGCGCGCTGATAGGCAGCGGGCTTGATGTGTGGCTGGTGCAGCAGGGCATTCGGCGGGTCATCGTTTCCGGCATTCGCACAGAACAGTGCTGTGAAACGACAACGCGCCACGCTTCAGACAGCGGTTATGAGGTGGACTACGTAACCGAGGCAACGCTCACCTTCCCGATGACGGACCGCTTCGGACGATTGTGGTATCCCGAGGAGATTAAGGAGAGAACGGAACTGGTATTGGATGGCCGGTTTGCCCGCATTGTGACCGTGGAAGAGGCGTTGGCAGGACGGAATGTAGAGGTTGCGGTTTGAAAAAAGTAGAGCCGCGGCGGATTCCTGTATACATCGTTGTACCGCCACGGCTGCTTTTGCTGGATATTGCAGGTCCGGCAGAGGTGTTGCGCTGGGCGAACTGCGTGCAATCGTCTGTGGTGTTCGATGTTCAATATGTAGGGCCATCGCGGCAAATGATTACCTCGATCGGACTCATGCTGACGGAGATTAGGATGTTGCCGAAGAACATTCCCGACGACGCGATGGTGATTCTGGCAGGGAATGTGGATGTGTTGATGGTCGGCTATGTGGATGATGCTGCCCGCGATGCCGCCATAGACGAGGCGCTCATTGTTGATTGGCTGCGAGCAGTCATTCAGCCGCAACACAGGCTGGTGTCGATTTGTTCAGGTGCATTACTGCTGGGTCGTGCCGGTCTGCTGGATGGATATGCCTGCACGACGCATTATTCGTCGTGCGCGGAATTGGCGACACTGGCTCCGAAAGCCAGAGTGCTGGAAAATCGGCTGTATGTCGAAGACCGCAATCGTTATACAAGCGCGGGGGTGACGGCGGGCATTGACCTGATGCTGCATCTTGTCAGCCAGCTTACGGATCATAGATGTGCCGCTGAGATTGCGCGGTATCTGGTGGTGTATCTGCGGCGTAGCGGGACCGATCCGCAACTGTCGCCGTGGTTGGAGGGGAGAAATCATGTTCATCCGGCGATACACCGCGTTCAGGATGCGATTGCTGCTAATCCTTCGCAGGCGTGGACGTTGAAGACGCTGGCGAAGATTGCAGGATCGAGTCCGCGCCACTTGACACGGCTGTTCCACGACTATGCCGGCATGAGCATTCCCGACTATCGAAATCACCTGCGGGTTGCGCTGGCGCAGGAACTGTTAGCGCATACACGGCTCGACATGGAGGGGGTGGCGGAGCGAGCGGGCTTCGCATCGACGCGGCAACTGCGTCGTGCATGGGGCCGATTGCACGCGACACCTCCACGGGAGGCGAGAAGCGCTTTCGATACGTGAAGCTTAAGGACAGCCGCCGGGACAGCCGTTGAGAAAATGGGCTGCGTGATGCCCGATGACCTGTTCGTGACAGTGATTTTTCCACCAATCGAGAGCTGCGTGACGATAATCTTCCAGCGCATCGATGTCGCGCGCATATTTCTTCAAAAGACCTGGCAATTCTTTCCAGTGGTCGATCTGGATGACCGGCGCTCCGTGTAAAAAGGGTTCGTCGGGGAGGCGGTTGGTAATGACAAGGCATCCAGCGCGCAGCCCTTCATAAAGCCTGAAGGTTTCAGCCATGGAGCCGCGCGGCGCGAGGCAAATGCGGCTGTTCATCATCTTTTGCGAATATGCGTTGAACTGAGCCGTGCGGCTGGCAATGTCGCCTACACCGATATTATCAAGGTCGATGCGCCACTCCGGATCGCGCTCGATCCGCCGCAGAATGCGCCAGAGCTGTTTGCGAGCTTCTGCCTTCGATGTAGAAAGCCAATAACGATAGGTGGTTGGTGAGACTCTCGTTGCCAGTTCGCCGGCAAAGAATGAATCGAGAGGCCGATCCTGCATTGGGATTTGCGGCAGCTCTTCCTGGCTGTGATAACCGAGAGGAATGGTAAAGATGCGCGGCGTGCCGTGCAGAGCGGCCGGCCATTCGGGATGCGGCGATTTTAATGCATGGCGGGAGCGGTGGTGTAGCGCCAGGTCCCGAGCGTACTCAAAGGTGAGTACCGCATCGAGGCGGCTGAAGCCAGGATGCGGACGAAAGCCAAGGAAGGGTGCGGATGGCAGGTTGCGAATCACTCCGCGCACGTGAAGCGCATAGGCAGGGATTTTGCAGCGCTCCTCCTGCAGGAGAACCGCTACGACATGCGGACCGTATTCGGGTAGCTCATTTGGGTCTTTGGTCAGATAGAAATGCAGGCTGCGTTCTTGAATCTCCTGCTCTGCAGCAGCGAGCACGGCAAGCGGATAACGCCATTCGGCGAGGAGACTCTTGTCCCAGAGCGAACGATTTGGAAGTTCGAAGAGGGGGTAACCGGCGAGGGGCCAGGCAGCAAAATACCGGTGAGAACTGGGCATAGTTTTTTTTACGATGCGCTATCGAGTATGTCCATGCAGAATCCGCACCCGCAGGTCAGGCGCTGTGGGAAGAAAGAGGAAGAGCCGCAACCCGTGAGCTATCAGCTGCGAGCATGTCACGAATTGCCTCCTCATACGCGCGGGCGCCTGCGCCACCGGTGATATAGAGAGCCGTCTGCCTACCTTTTGCCGCGATACTCTGGCGCTCATCCTCATTCTGATAAAGCCGCAGCAGCGCTTCGGCGATCTGCTCGTCGCTGCGCGCATCAATGATAATGCCGTCTTCGCCGTCGGTAATAAGCTCAGAAGCTCCGCAGTTGCGAGTGACAATGCAAGGCACACCGTTGGCCATGGCTTCAAAGAGAGCCATGCCGAAACCGTCATCTACACTGGAGAGCACGAAAGCGTCACAACGCTGGTAGAAGTCACTGATGTTCGGGACGTGGAGAACAATCTCTACGTTCGGCATCTCTTTAATCAGCTGCTCGAGGACGGGATGCTGCGAGAAATTGGCGCTGCTGCGAATAAGCAGTTTTGCATTGGGCAGCGCGAGCTTCTTCCATGCGCGCAACAGATACAGATAGCCCTTACGGCGGGGTTCGCCGCCGACGATGCCGACGGTGAATGTGTCGTTTCGCTTCTGATTCACTGTTTCAGGAATGTGGCAGCGTCCAATGAGTGGCGCTTTGACGATCTTGTCCTTCAAATGTCCATGGAAGGTGCGGGCCGAGTACTCAGACGGAACGAGAATGACGTCGGCTTCTTCGTACTCGCGCAGGATACGCTCACGGAACCATGTAGGAGACTCAGCAAAGGCAGTGCCGATCTTCGCTGACTCTTCACGAACTACATCCTGTTGGAAATCGAAATGCGGGCAGGCACGATCGAGGATATAGCGCGCACCCCTTCGCTTGGCCGCAATTCCTGAATACAAAGACAATGATGCCCACCCGATATAGGCGTCGGGTTTGCCGAGAAAGAGCGACACGCTCTTATCGAAGAAGGCCGCCTCGCGCAGGGTCCCGGCATATCTGCGGCGGGAGAGACGCGAGACGATTTCCATAGGAGCGGGAATAAGGCGAGTGCGAACATCCTTCGCCAGTCCCTTGAAGAACCTCCGGGGAGCGGCGCTGTATAAAGTCACAGTATGGGAGTCTCGGATGAGCGTATTCGCAAGGAGGACAGAATGAAATGGCCGAAGGACGGAAATCATTACATTCATAAGATGATTTTAACATGCGGTACTACCGCAACTTGATTAGATTGACTAAAACCGGTTTATCAGCCGCGATGGCGCGTCCACTTTTAAATGAAAAATCCACCCGTAACTTTCTCGTGATGACACCCGAATACCCCCGCGCTCGCGGAGCGGTACAGCATACACACGAGAATTGCTCTTGAGGCAAAGATCGTATGAGTCGCTGTTCAATCGCACTGAAGCCGAACGAACTTCGTGAATGGTCTCCTGCGAGCAGTGTTGCGGGTAAACCTCCGCGTTATCCGCTGTTTGTGATGAAGGCCGCGCAAGAGCGCTGTCCTCATCTTCGTGTTCGGTTGCTATTCGGTTACGGAGACCATTTTTTCCAGCTTAATGTCGTCAGATGAGGAGCTGATCTTTATCTGCATTTTGTCCGGCTCTACGACGAATTGGTTCGATGCCTCATTCCAGTAGGTCAATGCCTGTGCTTTTAAGGGCATCGTTACTGTTTTGGTTTCGCCCGGCTGAAGTGTGACGCGGCTGAAACCCTTCAGCTCTTCTGCAG
>DATHQH010000092.1:0-36736 GCA_035482895.1 Alloacidobacterium sp.
TACGCCCGTGCAGCTTTCGGCCCCATTGGAGGCTACTTCGCAGGTGCGGCCACGCTGGTTGAATTTGTCTTCGCGCCGCCCGCTATTGCTCTTGCCATCGGAGCTTATCTCAATGTGCAGTTCCCGTCGCTTGCTCCGCGTCACGCTGCATTGTGCGCCTATCTTCTGTTCATGATGCTGAACATTCTTGGCGTTCAGATTGCCGCGACATTCGAGCTTTTTGTCACCCTGATGGCGATCTTTGAATTATTGGTCTTCATGGGTGTGGTTGCGCCCAGTTTTCGCCTTACTAATTTCCTTCATGGAGGATGGGCAGGGAGCAACCATTTCAGCCCATATGCCGTGCCTGGAATCTTTGCAGCCATTCCGTTTGCAATCTGGTTTTTCCTGGCGATTGAAGGCGTTGCCATGGCCGCAGAAGAGGCGAAAGATCCGAAGAGATCGATTCCGATCGCGTATATAGCGGGCATTCTCACTTTGATCGCCCTTGCACTTGGCGTCATGCTTTTTGCCGGGGCGGCAGGCGACTGGACGAAGCTGTCGAACATCAACGACCCGCTGCCGCAGGCGATGAAGATTGTCGTCGGCGCGCGCAGCGGGTGGCTGCATATGCTTGTGTGGCTCGGGCTGTTCGGCCTGGTCGCATCTTTCCACGGCATCATTATCGGCTACTCGCGACAGATCTTTGCACTCGCGCGCGCAGGCTACCTTCCACGTTTTCTGGCGAAGGTGCACCCCCGCTTCAAGACGCCGTGGTTGGCGATTCTTGCCGGTGGTGTTGTGGGCATCGCTGCTATCTACAGCGACCAGCTCATCACCTTCGGCGGACAGACGCTTACGGCGAACATCGTTACCATGTCTGTCTTTGGCGCGATCCTCATGTATATCCTGAGCATGCTGGCGCTCTTCCGGCTGCGCAGCAAACAACCAGACCTGCATCGTAGCTACAAAACGCCGTTTTATCCCTACTTCCCAGCCTTTGCACTCATTTGCTCAATCGTCTGCATGGGGACAATGCTTTACTACAATCGACTTGTTGCACTCGTGTTTATGGGACTGCTTGGTGTTGGGTTCCTATACTTCTTACTTACGCGTCACCAGCGCGAGCAGGCGGCAGATTAGCGTATGCTCTACACGCACACCTTCGGCAACCGCACCTGGACATTCAGTGATCTGAAGTCGCTGCTTGCCAAAGCCAGTCCGGCGCGGTCCGGCGATCAGCTGGCAGGCATCGCCGCAGAGAACGATGAGGAGCGCATGATGGCGCGCATGGCGCTCGCCGAAGTCCCGCTTAAGCGCTTTCTCGAAGAGGCGCTGGTCCCATATGAATCCGATGAGGTCACGCGTCTTATATTCGATTCGCATGACAAGAATGCTTTCGCTGAAATCAGTCATCTCACCGTGGGCGGCTTCCGCAACTGGTTGTTGAATAACACAGCGGACACGGAAATGCTTACCCGCATCGCTCCAGCGGTTACGCCCGAGATGGCCGCTGCCGTCTCAAAACTGATGCGCAATCAGGATCTGATCCTCGCAGCGCAAAAATGCCGCGTCGTGACGCGCTTCCGCAACACCATCGGTCTCAAAGGGCACATGTCTGTGCGTCTGCAGCCGAACCATCCGACGGACGACGCAAGGGGCATCGCCGCCTCAATGCTCGACGGCCTGCTCTATGGCTGCGGCGACGCGGTCATTGGCATCAACCCTGCCAGTGATAGCCTTGCCGCGGTCACAACGCTCCTGCACATGCTTGACAAGTTTCGCGAACAATACGAAGTGCCGACACAATCCTGTGTTCTCGCTCACGTCACCACAACAATGCGGGCTATGGAACAAGGCGCGCCGGTAGACCTCGTCTTTCAATCCGTCGCCGGGACGGAAAAAGCAAATACGAGCTTCGGCGTAAACCTCGCTTTATTGCAGGAAGCGCGCGAAGCCGCGCTGGCGCTGAATCGTGGGACGATAGGCGACAACGTGATGTATTTTGAAACCGGGCAGGGAAGCGCGCTTTCCGCCAATGCGCATCATGGAGTCGATCAGCAGACCTGCGAGGCCCGTGCCTACGCAGTAGCCCGCGTGTTCAAGCCGCTGCTTGTCAACACCGTTGTAGGATTTATTGGCCCTGAATATCTATATGACGGCAAACAGATCACACGTGCGGGACTCGAAGACCATTTCTGCGGCAAACTGCTCGGTCTGCCCATGGGTTGCGATATCTGCTACACCAACCACGCGGAGGCCGATCAGGATGATATGGATACGCTGCTGACGTTACTGGCCGTCGCCGGCGTCAATTTCATCATGGGCGTGCCCGGCGCCGATGACATCATGCTCAACTACCAGAGCACCTCGTTTCACGACGCGCTCTATGTGCGGGGCATCCTCGGCCTCAAGCGCGCACCGGAATTCGAAGCATGGCTCGAAAAGATGGGGATTACTAATCGCGAAGGCTACCTGGTAGATCGTTTGCCTGCAAGCGCCACGCGGCTGCTTGAGAACGCATGAGCGATATCATCCAAAATCCGTGGACGCGCCTGCGTAGCTTTACCAGCGCACGCCTCGCCCTTGGGCGCACCGGCGATAGTTTGCCTACAAATGAAGTTCTGGAATTCAGTCTTGCCCACGCCCAAGCCCGCGATGCCGTTCACAACGCGCTCGATGTGGAAAGCCTCGCGAATCATCTCGCCGCATCCGGCTTCAAGTCGATGACGGTACAAAGTGCCGTCCGCGATCGCGCAGAATATCTCCGGCGCCCAGATCTGGGCCGCGAGTTAAACGAAGCAAGCCGTTCGATGCTGGGGGAACAGCTCCTCCATGAGAATTGTCATTTTGAGCGCAGCGCGGAGCGCGAAGTCGAGGGATCAGTAGTATCTACGAGTCAAAATCGGAGCGGGGCGGCGGCTTCCAATTTCGATGCTGTTTTCATCGTTGCCGATGGGCTCTCCGCCATTGCGCCTGCGCGTCATGCCGTTCCTGTGCTGCGCGAAATCGCCGCCCAGCTCGAAGGCTGGCACATTGCGCCCATCATCGTTGCAACGCAGGCCCGCGTTGCACTCGGCGATGCAATCGGCGCATTACTCAAAGCAGAGATGACAATCATGTTCATCGGCGAACGTCCCGGGCTCAGTTCGCCCGATAGTCTGGGCATCTATCTGACCTTCCAGCCACGTATTGGCTGCACGGACGCGGATAGAAATTGCATCTCGAATGTTCGTCCTGAAGGATTGGGATATGAAGCGGCCGCTCACAAACTGCGTCACTTGATGCTCGCCGCGCGTGCATCAGGCCGCTCAGGGTTTGCGCTCAAAGATGAGAGCGATGTTCCGCGCCTGTCTTAAGAGAATCAGACTGGGTTGCCGTTGTCGTCCGTCGACCACGACTCCGTTTGAAACGCAATAAAGATTGCCGCCCATGTACCGCTGGCGGGAAGCTCAAAGACCAGCATGCCATCCTGCCAGATGCCATTGTCTTTCTCGAAGCTGCCCGGGGGGTTTCCCTGGTTCATATGGATGTCATGAATCCCGGTGCCATCGGTGTACTGGCTGCCAAAGGCATAGATTGTGCCGTTGGCATCGGCAATTGCTTGATTCAGGAACTGAATCACGGCATTCTGCAGGTTCGAGGAGTTTGTTTGCCCGGGCAATGGCAGCAGTTGCATCTGCGCCTGCATCACAATCGGCTGGCCGTTCGTCACGCTGCGGACATAATCGACCGCTGGATTGCGTTGCGCTGTAAGTGGCGTCATGCCGACAGCCAGACCATCCAACAGGCCAGCATCCGGCGGTGTGTAATTTTCGTTGATGAAATAGAGGACCTGCGAGTCGTCAGTCGATTCGATGTTGACGGCGATCTGGTATGTCGTCCCTGCCGCGTTCACACTGATTAAATAATGCGGATGCGCGTCAGGAGACAAACCGCCAGATTGTGGATCGCCTTTGAGGACGCTGTACTTGTATATCGGCATCTCGAATCTCCAAGGATGCAACCGTACCTGCGGCTTATTGCTGGGCGATGAACGCTAGTGTACTGTCTCAGAAATTCGTGCCATAAATTTTTAGAGCTTGCTTAACAGGCATCGTGGAAAAGCAGATCCTTCGCGTTGCCCAGGATGGCAAGCATTATGTTGCGAATTTCAGAGACGGGACACTAGAAGCCCATGATGTTGTAGCCGCAATCCACGTAAAGTATTTCGCCGGTCACACCGCTTGCCAAATCAGATGCAAGAAAGAGAGCCGTGCCGCCCACCTCGGACTGCTCTACGTTGCGGCCCAGCGGCGAGCGCTCAGAGTGCGCCTTCAGCATATCGCCCAGTCCGCCAATGCCGCGCGCGGCGAGTGTTTTGATCGGCCCGGCGGAGATCGCATTTACGCGAATCTTCTGCTTGCCCAGATCGGCAGCCAGATAACGCACCGTTGCCTCCAGAGCAGCCTTTGCCACACCCATTACGTTGTAATGCGGAACGACCTTTTCCGCGCCATAGTACGTCAGGGTTAAAATACTGCCGCCCTCGGTCATCAACGGAGCCGCTGCTCTGCTCAACGCAATCAGCGAATAGACGCTTATATCGTGAGCAATTCTGAAGCCTTCGCGCGTTGTCAGCAGGAAATCGTTCTTCAGCTCATCCGCAGGCGCGAAGCCAATGCTGTGCACCAGCACATGGAGCTTGCCGTAGCGTTCTTTCAACTGATCGAAGACCTGAGCAATCTCCACGTCATTCGACACATCACACTGGAAGGCCTCGGCACCCAACTCGGCGATCAGTCCTTCTGCTTCTGCCTTCAGGCGCTCGTTCTGATAGCCAATGGCGAGCTTCGCACCCGCTGCGTGCAGCTTCTGAACAATCGCCCAGGCGATGCTGCGTTTATTCGCTACTCCAAATACAACGGCAACCCGTCCTTCAAGATTCAACATGAAACACTTCCCTCCAAACCAGTAAGGATATCAGCCACCGAGGTCCACCAGCCCCACTCCGTCGATTGTTTCGCCAAGAAATCGCGTTCCCAAATGCCGGAATTTATTGGCCGAATCCGTTGCATAAAACTGTCGCAGACCCGCGCCTGTGGTTTCCGTATTCAACGCAGCCGCTACCTGGAGCGCAGTGACTTCAGCCGAGTCAATGACCCGCAGGGCAGGTACGGTGCGTTCAATCTGCGTCCGCAGCAGCGGATAGTGCGTGCATCCCAGCACCAGCGTATCCGGTGTAAGCTGGGCCTGCCGCGCCTGCTCCAGTAATTCCAAGAGATAAATTCGCAACACCTCGAGCGTCACTGGATGCTCGATCCAGCCTTCTTCCACTAGCGGAACCAGGAGTGGGCATGCTTTTTCAAAAGTCCGCAATCCTCGTTCCCCGCAGGCAGCCTTATAGGCATGGCTTTGCACGGTAGCGTCGGTTGCAATCACCAGCACGTCGCCAGTCTCTGAAGAAGCCTGCGCCGCATTCGCGCCCGTTTCAATCACACCCAGCACGGGAACGCGCACCGCGTCTTTGATTGCATCCAGCGCCAGAGCGCTCGCCGTGTTGCAGGCAATGACCAGAAATTCCGCACCCTCTTCAACCAGGAAGCGAGCGCTGGAAACAGCGTAGCGCGCAATCGTCGCCTGCGACTTCGATCCATAGGGCAGCCGGGCCGTATCCCCGAGGTAGATATAATCAGCGGCAGGAAGCTGTCGCATGAGCGCGCCTAAAACCGTCAATCCGCCGACGCCGGAATCGAAGACGCCAATTCTCACTGACGCACCGCCGTCTGCGTGTCCGACGCAAGATAGACGCGCGTAAGATCGGCATGCCCGGCCAGTGTATCTTTTTGTTGTCCATCAACCAGAAAGCGCACCTCGGTTATCTGCGGCAGGTTCGCGTGCAGTGTCGCAATAATGGAAAGCAAAGTCAGCGTCTCCGGTTCAATACCTGAGGGTTGAGCCTGCACAAATGCGGCATTCAGATTCACGACAGCCATCTCTCCCGGGCCGCCGTTCGCGCCTTTCTGTTGCGAAACAGGCATCAGAAATACCTCGTCGATTCCTGAAGCATTTGCAATCGGATGTGTGGATTTTGGGGCCGCATATTCTTCCAACAGCTTCTGAATCAAAACCCGCGCTCGCGCATTCACATCCTTCGGTAAAGGAAAGCTGCGATCTACAGGAATCAGCGATCCATCGAGATCATTCGCGACCAGTAGCGTGATTCTCTCCGTTGGCGCGCTCGATGGTGCGCTCAATGGAAGGCTGTCTGCGGCCATCATGAGACGGTCGTGGGCGCGCTCTCGCATGCGGATCAGCACCACCGCCATCACCACGGCGGAAAGCAGCATCACCCAGAAGAGAATGCGCTGGAGACGAGAAATCATGGCTGCTGTCTCCAGTCATTCTTCCACTGCGTCAGAGCCGCCGTTATCGCGTCAAGGATTTTGTTCTGGTAGTCCGTGTCCGTCAACGGAGCAGCCTTGGTCGTATTGCCGCCTGCCAGTGGTGCGATTTCCACCGCAACTGCGGGGCAAGCAAAGCTATCCATCGGCTGGAGAGAGGTTCTGCCCAGCGTGACAGGAACAGAAGCGTGCCCGAGCGCGGAATTGATCTCCGAAGAGAGTCGCAGGCTCTGCGTTATGTAAGCAGACTGCGCGGTCTGCCACGGCAAAAATTTTGAATACGGAGCAGGGCCAAGCGAAGAAGTAAACAGATGCACCCCACTTCCTGTTGCCGTGGCATGCAAGGTAAGACACGCAGCGGCGAATGCATGGTTGGCAGTTTCCGCGCGCGTCAACATGGAGACAGTTGTATCGGCATCGCGGGTCGTGACAACCTGAATGCCATGAGCCGCCAGCGCCTGACGAAGCCGGATGGAGAATCCGAGCGACAAGTCCTTTTCAGGCAGCTTGTCGCTGATGCGTGCGCCAATGTCGCTGCCGCCATGCGCTGCATCCAGCACGATGACAAATTGCGGTTGAACCTGCGCCCTAGCCGCCGAAGGCACCGCCGGCATCTTCCCCATGTCGGGCAGGCTGGATTGCGGAGGAGTATCCTGAGCCGCGGCGGCCAAAGCCGCGAGCGGCACACACATATTAAGCGCAACGCGCCTTTTCCAGCGCTTTAACTTAATCCAGTGGATAGATCGCAAGGCCACTCAATAGTTTAGGGAAAAAGTCGGTAGATTTCTGCGGCATCACTTCACCTGCAAAGGCCACCTCGCGGAGTTGGTCCATGGTGACAGGATTCATCAGGAAGGTCACATCGGCATCGCCGCGTGCAACCTGCTCGACAGCCTCGCCGGCATCCCGCAGATAGCGCAAATTCGTCTGTTCGCGGATCGCTTCCGGAGTAATGCCGAGAAGTTGTTCCAGCACCAGACAGTGCAGCTGCGCCACATCGAGTTGCCGCTGCCGCTCAGAGAGATTGCTTAGCGCTTTTGCGGTCGCTTCCGACTTCGCTTTCAGCAGATAATTGCCGCTCCGAGTTACTGCCAGCAGCGCCGTTCTACCTTTGCCTGCCGCCGCAAGCTTTGCCTGCAATTCCTCTGTTTCAAAAGCAGATAATTGCTCCACATCAAAATAAGCTTTTGCCTGTTCAACAAAGGCGGCGGGATCAAACTTAGTCAGTCCAAAGACCACGCGATGCGTGGGCAGAATCACCAGACCTTCGGCATCCATGTTCACGAAGGTCATCATCACCGCTGCTTCCGGATAGGGCGGCTGCGGTAGTGAATAGCTGTTGCGCTCACTGGAAGCAGGCTTTGCAGGCGCATGTTCTTTCGAATAGTTGAGCGCCGTTTCATAGCGATGGTGCCCGTCCGCGATGATCAATTTCTTGTCCGCCAGCTCGCTGGTAAGGATATTGATCGTATTCGGGTCATTGATCTTCCACACGCGATGCAGCACATCGTATTCATCGGTTACTTCAATATCCGGTACCGCATCTTCATCAAAGAGAAGCTTTTCGGCCGTAAGTCCCGGATCGGAGTACAGCATGAAAATCTGCCCGAAATGCGCCCGTGTGGCGCGCAGCAGGTTCAGGCGGTCGGATTTTGGCTTGGAAAGCGTCTGCTCGTGCCGGAAAACCACACCTTCACTGTAATCATGTAATCCGCCCAGTCCGATAAACCCACGTCGTTCCAACACTTTGCCATTTGACCCGGGCACGGGGAACTTTTGTGAATACGCGAAAACGCATGGCTCGGATTCCTGGGCTAGAACACCGCTCTCACGCCACTCGGCAAAGTCGCGTGCGGCCCTGGTATACACATCGCCTGTTTCCTTGCCATCGAAGAGTTCGGGCAAGCCCAGAATAATGCGAACAAGGTTATAGGGACTTTTCTGGTAATAGGCCTGCTGCATGGCAGGGGTGATCTTGTCGTAAGGCTGCGTGACACAATCTTCAACGCGGACCTGAGAAGGGTTGTAACGTAATGCGCGAAACGGATAAATGCGGGCCATGCGAGCGGTCGTAACTCCCGAAATGCCAGAGATTTACTGGATAACTTATCTTTTAGTACTGATTGCATTGTATCCCACGCATTCCAAGGAAATCTCCGCAGTGCTAACCATTCTCGGTCACGATTCACACATTCAGCACGTCTATTCAGCACGTCCAGAGAACGTTTCACGTAATTGTTTCTCTGCCATCGAAATCTTCGTAGACTAGTTATCACACTGCCGTGCTACGATGCTGCTCTAGGTAAGAAGGACGAGGGTACAAACCCATGGCGCTCTCGCTTGGGCACAAAAACGCTCGCTCTACCCCAGGAACTGCATACGGCCCCCTTGCAGTCATTCCTCTTCTGTTGCTGTTTGCCTGTTTCGGCTTCTACCAACCGAAGGCCAACGCGCAGGAAGACGAGATCAACCGCGTTCACGTTCCGCCGCCCGCGCCAAAACCCGACCCCAGTAGTTCCCAGCCCGCACTGATCGAAGGCGATGCAGCCATGACTGCGCGTCGCGGTGAGCGCATCCGGGTCGATGTCAATCTGGTGCTCGTTCCTCTGATCGTGACCGATCCCATGGATCGCCTTGTGACCGGGCTGGAAAAAGAAAACTTCTTCCTCTATGAAAACAACAAGCTGCAGGCCATCAAAACCTTCTCGCAGGAAGATGCGCCTGTATCGATAGGCATTATCTTCGACCTTAGCGGAAGCATGGCCAACAAGGTGATCCGGGCACGCGATTCGATCTTTCAGTTCATGCACACGGCCAACCCATATGACGAATTCTTCGTCATCGGTTTCAACGACCGCCCTGAGCTGATCGAGGACTTTACCTCGTCGCCGCAGGATATTGAAGCACGCCTGGCTTCCGTTCATGCCGAGCATCGAACGGCCCTGCTCGACGCCATTTATTTTGGCCTCAACAAAATGAAGCAGGCAAAATATGAGCGCCGTGCCCTGCTCATCGTCTCGGATGGCGGAGACAATCGCAGCCGCTACACGGAAAACGAGGTCCGCTCCACGGTACGCGAGTCGAATGTGCAGATTTACTCGATCGGTATCTTTGACCCCTATGCGGCTACAACGGAAGAGCGCCTCGGCCCAATGCTGCTCAACGATATCTGCAACGAAACGGGCGGTCGCCTCTTTCGTGTCGACGATGTGACGGAAATGGGCGACATTGCGGAAAAGATCAGTGCCGAACTCCGCAATGAATATGTACTCGGATATAAGCCGGACGATAACAAGAAGGACGGCAAGTGGCGTAAATTGAAAGTAAAGCTAGTGCCGCCACCCGGGCTGCCCCAGCTTACTGTTCATGCTCGTACCGGATACTATGCGCCTTTGCAATAAATGGCTTATTTTCTTTCTTTTCCTACTCGTTACGTGTTCCCTTGCGGTCAGGGCGCAGGCGCCTGCGCCATCCAATTCAGGGCAACAGCCCGCCGCTGCGTCTTCTCAGCAGTCTCCTTCCAATCCGGAACAGCAACCTTCGCTCACTGTCGATCGCGATCCGGTTGTCTCACCCGACGCTGCCGATAATCAGCCGGTCAGCCCCTCAAACCCCAACGCGGTCAGGCCCGGAGCCACACTCGAACATGGCCAGAGAGGCGGTTTTACCTTCCGCCGCGACGTCGATGAAGTCGTGCTCAATACCACCGTTATCGACGACAACAATCATCTGGTAAACGACCTCAAACAGGATGATTTCCATGTTTTTGAAGATGGAGTGCCGCAGACCATTGCATCTTTTCAGCATCAGGACATTCCTGTTTCGATGGGTATCCTCGTCGACAACTCCGGTTCCATGCGCGATAAGCGCGAAGCAGTGAACACGTCCGCGCTCAATCTGGTTAAAGCCTCGAATCCGCAGGATGAAGCCTTCATCGTCAATTTCTCGGACGAAGCCTTTATCGATCAGGACTTCACCTCGGACATCAATAAGCTGCGCGACGGCCTCGCGCACATCGATTCAAAAGGCGGCACTGCTCTTTATGACGCTATAGTGGCCTCAGCTGACCAGCTCGCCAAGAACGCAAAGCGCCCTAAACAGGTTCTGCTTATCGTGACGGATGGCGAAGATAACGCTTCCAGCCTCAACCTTGAGCAGACGATCCGCCGTATACAGGATTTACAGGGCCCCGTCGTCTATTCGATTGGCCTGCTCTTCGGTGACGAGGGTGGTGGCCGCGAAGCCCATCGTGCCAAACGGGCATTGCAAATGCTCTCAAACGAGACCGGCGGCATCGCCTATTTCCCACGCTCGCTTTCCGAGGTTGATCAGATCTCCGCCGAAGTCGCGCGCGATATCCGCAATCAGTACACCATTGGCTACCACTCGACGAAGCCGGCCAGCCAAGGCGGATACCGCCAGGTGAAGGTCCAGGCAAGCGCACCGAAACATGGCAAGCTCAGCGTCCGCACACGCAGTGGCTACTACCCGAAAACTGACAGCAAAACCGGCCTCGCTGATACTGCCGCGCAGAAAACGGCGCCGGCTAAGAAATAAGCCGACGCTGCTTTTAATTGATGTTCATGTGCTCTGGCAGGGTAAGAAGATAGTGGCGGAACTTACCGGCTTTCCGCCACGGGTATCTCCTTGATCTTTGCTCCGGACAACGTCTCCCATCCTCTGCGCGACAGGTCCCACCAGATCAGGTATCCGGCGATAGCAGCCACCACTATCAGCACAGTCCCCATAATCCAGTCGCCGAAGATAAACTTGCCCAGACCGAAAAGAGTTCCGAAGACGAGCAGGCAGCCCATGACTGTATCAAACGCGTTCGCGCCAAAATCCCGTACCTCGGGCAGTTCCGGAGCAAGCTTCGCGATATGTTTCCATCCGTACACTGCCGGGTGCACGCGCCGGTAGAAGCTCAGCAGCGTTGCTTCTTTCTCCGCGGGCGTGATGAACGTCGCAACCAGCCACACAATAGTTGTAACGCCTGCGGTAATCAGTGTGGATTTAGCAAAGACGACCGCATTATTGCCCGTAAATCCGACGCGCGATAATCCGAGTGCTACGAGCGCGGCAACGATCATTGCAGAAATCTCGCTCCACGCATTTACGCGCCACCAGAACCAGCGCAGGATGTAGACAGCGCCTGTGCCCGCGCCCAGATTCAGCACCAGCTCCCATCCCGCACTGATCGACGTTAGCTGGCTGGCTACGTAACCGCTCGCCAGGACCAGAATGACCGTGATGATCTTGCTCACGAAAACGTAGTGCTTTTCGGTTCCCTGGCGCACCCAGAAGCGGCGGTAAAAATCATTCACCAGATATGAAGTGCCCCAGTTGAGCTGCGTGCCGATGGTTGACATGTAGGCCGCAAGGAACGCCGCCACCATCAATCCGCGCAGAGCTGGAGGCAGGTAGTCACGCAGGACCATGACATATCCCTGCTGCGGGTTGGCTGCGTAGGCGGCGCTCGGGTGGAGCCCGCCATGCGGCGAATAGACCGCCAGCGCTACCAGTCCGGTCACAATCCATGGCCACGGCCGAAGCGCATAATGCGCAATGTTGAACCACAGGGTCGCGCCGAGAGAGTGTTGCTCGTTCTTTGCGCTGAACATGCGCTGTGCCACGTAACCGCCGCCGCCCGGCTCTGCTCCCGGATACCACGCCGCCCACCACTGCACGCCGATATACATCAGGAAGGTCAGCAGCGGCAGCGTCCAGATATTTGCAGTCGTCAGTCCGGCATGAAAGTCAGGTAGGAACGACATGACATTGGACGTTGGCTGTCCGGATGCCCGCGTTGCCTCGCCCACGACGGCAAGCTGCACTTTGAGTGCGTGCATGCCACCAAGATCAACAACGGCCAGCCAGGCCAGCACGATGATCATGGTCATCTTCAGCGCGAACTGGAAGAGGTCCGTCACCAGAACGCCCCACAGGCCGCCGATAAACGTATAAAGCCCGGTAAAGGGAACAAGGATAAAGATGCAGATGGCCAGCGCCGTGTGCCGCGGATCGCCGAGTGTATAGTGCAGCAGCGCATGGCCGCCAATGCTGAGCTGTAAAACCCGTCCCTGCGCGATCACCGGTCCCAGGACCACGGAGATAATGTCCACCATCGCCCGCGTGACCCATCCGAGGATGAAGCAGTTCATCAGCAGGCCCAGATAGATGGCTTTGAAGCCGCGCAGAAAGGCCGCAGGCTTGCCGCCATAGCGAATCTCGACTAATTCCACGTCTGTCAGAATCTCCGCGCGCCGCCAGTAGCGAGCAAAGAAGAAGACGGTGGTCATGCCGCTCAGGCACAAGCTCCACCAGATCCAGTTGCCGGAGATGCCCTGCGTTGCCACAAGACCGCAGACGAGCAGCGGCGTGTCTGCGGCAAATGTAGTCGCCACCATGGATGTGCCGGCCAGCCACCAGGAGACATCGCGCCCAGAGACGAAAAAATCCTCCGTCGAGCCGCTTGACTTGCTGCGATAGTAAAGGCCAATGAGGAGGTTAAAAAGCAGGTAGCCGGCTATGACGAGCCAGTCCGTCAGGGTTAATGACATGGATTTCTCTCTGGTGCGGAAATTCTAATGGTGAAAGCAGTATATACAGGTTTACAGCCAACAGGGAAACATCTTTCCGCGTGTCTTCACTCTACGCTTGCGGCTGAAGTCCGATCGAGCGAAATAGGTCCAGCAGCCTGGGAGCCGCAATGTTCTGATAATCGGTGGTGAGAAGGCCGAAAGTTTCGGGTGCATCATACTTTCTGCTGTACCCGCTCGATTGCATGCCGTTTAGCGGCCAATAGCTCCAGCCGACTTCAGGATGTTCCTTCACGTAGCGTACAAAGCCCCGAATCCAGGTGCCATTTGGATCGCTTCCGCACGGCGTGAGTGTCTGGCAGGTGCCGAACTCGCCAATCCACAAGGGAATGGCTGGTTGTGTATGCAGCAAAAATCCGGCGCGCTCGTCGAATGTCGCTTTCAATTCGGCGTAATTTTTGTAGTGTGTCCCGAATGAATAGGCATGAGGAGAATAGACTGCGCGATTGGGCAACTTCAACACGATGGGAAGTTTCTCCGCGCCGCGAAAATCCGTCGAATACTGCGGTCCTTCGATCATCACGAGCAATTTCGGATTCACAGTGATCACAGCATTCCCGCCTCGTTGAGCCGCAGCATGCCAGTCGAATTTCTTGTCTCCGCCCCAGGTTGCGCCGCTGCGCAGTTCGTTGCGCAGATCGACGCCGACTACCCACGGCTGCTTTCGATAGCGGCGCACGATTGTCATCCAGTCGGCCAACCATGCGCTCTCCGGATACTGCGCGTTATACCAAAGCCCGTTGTCGTCATCGTCCTTGCAGCACCAGTCGGCGCGACTCACATGGTTGTCCAGAATGACCATGATCTGCGCCTTTGCCAGCGCGTCGATCACGGCATCCATGACCTCCATTGCATGCTTGCCGCGAAATTGTGGATTCGCTTTGATCGCATAATCAGAGACGAGCGGATTTTTCTCAAGCGTCTCATTCGCCCACGGCAGCCGGACTGAGTTGAAGCCCATGCTCTTGATCAGACCTACGATTGTCGTCAAGGGAACATGATCAAGCCCGCCCGGGACGTACTCTTTCTCATCGAATCCGTACCAATTCACTGACATGAGCCGGATGGGATGACCGGCTGCATCCACGATTTGATAATTACTCGTATGCAGAGGTAATTGCGAAGTCGCTTGCGCGATACAGAAGCAAGCAGGGAAGAGAAAGAGTAGAACAACAAGCCGGAGACTCATGCGCAACAGCATATCTCGCGTGGTCACAAGTTTGTCTTAGAAACGAGGTTAGGAGTTCAATCTTTCTGGCACGTGGGGCACCAGTAGACGGTGCGGCCGGCCAGATCGGCGCGCTCGATTTTGGTGCCGCAGACGAAGCAGGGCTTTCCATGTCGCCGATAGACGTAATGCAGTTCTTCTTCAAGCACAGGATTGCTTTTGTGAGGGCGATCCTTTGCCCGCGTCGTGACGTAGCGAGTGTTTTTTACGCCTTCATGCAGCAGTTTCCTGGCATCGTTCCAGATGCCCTTCAGCGCGGCTGGCGTGACGTTTTTTCCAGGACGCAGCGGGTGAATACGCGCACGGTATAGAAGCTCGGCCCGATAGATATTGCCGATGCCTGCAAACACAGATTGGTCCATCAGCAAGGCGCCGATTGGAGTATTGCGCTTTGCGATTTTTTCGAAGGCCGGTTTTGGATCGGAGCCGGGAATCAGAGGATCGGGACCGAGTCGCTTAAGCAGCGATTCCCATTTTGCCTGCGTGAAGATCGAAGTATCGGTTCCGCCGCGCAGTTCAATCCAGTCAGTTTTGGTGTAGATGCGAAGCCGTAGTGCGCCTTTTACAGGAGGAAGGGGCAATTTGCCCTCTTTGAAATCTCCATACATGCCCAGATGCACATGCAGAATCAGATCACGCCCAAAGTTGTAGCCAAGGTGCTTGCCCACCGCTTTTACGCCGATGAGCTTTCGCTCATCGAGCACCTCGGCATCCGGAAATCCGCCATTCGGAGAATCCACGCGCACGCGCTTGCTTGCGAAGGCCACGGCATGGCGTTCAGCAAAGCGATGGATTTCATTTCCTTCAGGCATAAAGTTTGGATGTCATTCTGAGAGAAGCGAAGAACCTATTATGAAGCTTATGTCGCTCGCGCCGAAATTTTTCTGGTATCGGAACTGTTGGTTAAGATTGAGCCTGAAGGACGCGGACCGATCCGGCTACCGTTGCATCGCATGGATTCTTCGTCGCGATGCTCCTCAGAATGACTCGGTATGGACGGGATTGGTTTAGCTGTCAGGATGACTTGGTGCTGGCGGGACCGGTTTATTCATTCTTGCGAAGAGTTTAAGTTTATGGGAAGGGAAATCCGCTTTTGTTGCCGTTCATTTTCTTCCTGCATGTTTTGGCAAGGCATCAATATTTGTCTGCCCCAATGTTCGGCTAGATCACGCCATTCAGGGTTTTTCGCTTCGATCAAAGCAATTTTCTTTGCTCGCGTCCAACCTTTAATCGTTTTCTCACGGTCGATGGCCGTTGCGATGTCGCCAAATTCCTCGAAATAAACGAGTCGATTGCAAGCGTATTTCGAGGCGAATCCGGATTTGATGCCGCTTCGATGTTCTAATACTCGCTTATAAAGATTGCTGGTGACTCCGGTATATAGCGTCCCAGTCCGCCCACACAGGATGTAAACCCAACCTCGCCTCATTTCGGCCAGACTAAACGGGAGTCATTCTGAGCGAAGCGAAGAATCCAAACGATTTTCAGCCAGCCACAACACTAAAGTTTTCCTGGGCACGAAAGAAGGTGTGGAGAACCGTGCCTGAAAACCGTACCGAGCAACGGCGGACTATCATCGCATGGATTCTTCCTCCCGTTGGTCGTCAGAATGACTCAACAACCACAATTAATTCCAAACCATATTTACAGGGACGGCTTCGATCCGGCAGAAAGTATCCGGCTCCATCCTGTTCAGTTGCGCTTTGAATTTTTCCGCTTCTTCGCGCGTGTTGAACATAAGGGTGTTGTACACCAGCCCAGCTCGCAACTGTTCGCATTTCCAGAGGGTATCAGTCATTTCCACAAGTACTCCAATCTTCTTCTATTTTTATAAACACGGGGGGCGCGCTAACGTTTCGTTTGAGCGCGCCCCAAAGTGTTCCCGAGTTCTATCGCACTCGTTATTTTTTCTCGTCAACGTCCACGTATTCCGCGTCGATGACGCCTTCGTCTTTCTTCTCTTCCGTCGTGCCGGTTGCCTGCGCTCCATCAGCCGGAGGAACGCCTGCTCCTTGCGCGCCAGCCGCATTGGCCTTGTACATGGCTTCCGCCAGCTTGTGCGATGCGGTGGTCAGCTTCTCCCGCGCTGTATTGAGATCAGATGCAGAAGGCGTGCCTTCGAGCGTCTTTTTTGCATCGGCCAACGCGGTTTCAACATCGGTTTTGTCGCTGCCGGAGACCTTGTCGCCATTCTCCTTCAGCATCTTCTCGATGTTGTAGACCAGGTTATCGAGTCCATTGCGGGCTTCGATTTCCTCCCGCTTTGTCTTATCCTCAGCCGAGTGCGACTCTGCTTCCTTCGCCATGCGCTCGACTTCCTCTTTACTTAGACCCGAAGACGACGTAATCGTCACCTTCTGATCTTTACCCGTCGCGTTGTCCTTCGCCGTTACGTTCAGAATGCCGTTGGCATCGATATCGAACGTCACTTCGATCTGCGGAACACCACGCGGAGCCGGAGGAATGCCGCTCAGCTTGAACTTGGCCAACGTACGGTTCTGTGCTGCCATCGGGCGCTCGCCCTGAAGGACGTGCACTTCTACTTCCGTCTGGCTGTCAGCCGCCGTCGAGAAGGTTTCCGTCTTCTTGGTCGGAATGGTCGTGTTGCGCGGAATCATCCCCGTTGCCACGCCACCCAACGTTTCAATGGCGAGGGTCAACGGCGTCACATCGAGCAATAGCAAGTCTTTCACTTCGCCCGAGAGTACCCCAGCCTGCACTGCTGCACCAATCGCGACCACTTCGTCGGGGTTGACACCTTTGTGCGGCTCCTTGCCGAACAGTTCCTTCACCAGCGTCTGAATGCGCGGCATACGGGTCTGTCCACCGACAAGAACGACTTCATCGATTTTGCTCGCGTCCACGCCCGCATCGGCCAGCGCCTTCTTGCAAGGCTCAACCGAGCGCTGAACCAGGTCTTCGACCAGTTGTTCCAGTTTGGCGCGCGTCAGCTTTTTGACCAGGTGCTTCGGCCCGCTCGCGTCTGCTGTGATGAACGGCAGGTTGATCTCTGTTTCTAATGCGGTCGACAGCTCGATCTTCGCGCGTTCCGCTGCGTCCTTGAGACGTTGCAGCGCCATCTCATTGCCCTTGGCGCGCAGATCAAGACCCTCGTCCTTCTTGAACTCGTCGATCAGCCATTCCACAATGCGCTGGTCAAGGTTGTCGCCGCCAAGATGCGTATCGCCGTTGGTCGACTTTACCTCGATGACACCTTCACCGACTTCAAGAATCGAGATGTCGAACGTGCCGCCGCCAAAGTCATAAACAGCAATCGTCTCGTCCTTCTTTTTGTCGAGCCCATAGGCAAGCGCAGCCGCCGTCGGCTCGTTCACAATGCGCTTTACGTCCAGACCCGCAATCCGTCCGGCGTCTTTCGTCGCCTGGCGCTGCGCGTCATTGAAGTACGCGGGCACCGTGATCACGGCTTCCGAAACGGAAGTACCAAGGTAATCCTCAGCCGCCTTTTTCAGCTTCTGCAGGATCATCGCCGAAATCTCTGGCGGGGTGTACAGCTTGCCCTGCGCCTCGATCGCTACATGGTCGCCTTGCTTGACGACTTTGTACGGCACCATCTTCATCTCGTCGTTCACTTCGTCATAACGACGGCCCATGAAGCGCTTAATCGAGTAAATAGTGTTCTCTGGGTTGGTAATAGCCTGGCGCTTGGCCACCTGGCCAACCAGCCGCTCACCGCTTTTCGTAAAACCCACTACGGAAGGCGTTGTGCGCCCGCCTTCTTCATTGGCGATTACTTTTGGCTCGCCACCTTCCATGACGGCTACGACGGAGTTCGTCGTGCCCAGGTCAATTCCAATAATCTTTGCCATAATTCTCTGCCCCACTGTCCTCGTGCTGGCTTCAGCCTGAATTTGCTGCCTTTAGCTTCGCACTTGAGTCATTTATTGTCAACTTATCTGATGCGGATTATTCCATTCAGGATGCAAGTTTTAAGATTGCTCTAAGTTATTGATTCCGCGTAGTCTATAGCGGGAGTGGAAACGCCGGGCCTCCTCGGGCAACCATGATGAATATGAGGAGCTTAGGAATGCCTTCTGAAGATATGGCTGATGAAAAGGTCCAAGAACGAGATTCCTACGACGTTGTCGAATATCCGGGCTTTGTTTACGCGGATACCCATCCCGACCAACTGGCAGTTATGGCACTTCTCTATGGACTGGAACCAGCGCCTATAGAGCATTGTCGCGTCCTGGAAATCGCCTGCAATGAGGGCGCCAACGTCATTCCTATGGCTTATGCCATTCCGGGAGGGGAATTTGTCGGTTTCGATCTTGCTCCGGAGTGCGTCGCTCGGGGACAGGAGCGAATCCGCCGGCTTGGCCTGAAGAATATTCGGCTCTTCCAGGCCAATTTGCTCGATGTCGGGCCGGAACTCGGCGAGTTTGACTACATCATCGCTCACGGTCTCTATGCCTGGGTGCCGGAGCCGGTGCGAGATCGTCTGCTCTCACTCTGCGGAGAACATCTCGCACCTAACGGAGTCGCCTTCATCAGCTATAACGCACTTCCTGGCGGCTACTTACGCAAAATGAGCCGGGAGATGATATTTGCCCGCATTCAAGGGATAAACGATCCGCAACAGCAGGTTGAAGAAGCTATCGCGTTCATCAAGTCGATCGCAAATGCCAGACCGGAAGGCGATATCTACCGGGCGCTCTTTGAGGAGCAGCTTAAGCGGCTTACGACTGGCCGTGTGGCTGCCATCTTCCACGACGATCTCAGCCCTGCATACCATCCTGTCTATTTTTCACAGTTGGTGGAGCACGCAAACAGGCATGGCCTGCAATATCTCAGTGAAGCCGTGTTGCCTCCACCTAACGACCCATGCTTCAAGGCAGATTTTCAGAATGCCATCAAGCCTGCAGCCTCCGACATTATTGCTCAGGAGCAAATGATCGACTTTGCCCGGATGCGCATGTATCGCGAGACGCTTCTGTGCCGTGCGGATCACAAGCTGACCCGCAACTTCCCTGCGGAGCAGTTCCGCGGTTTGCTCTATTCCTCGTCGGCCATATCCAGTTCGGGGGAGTCAGAAAACGCAAGATACTATACCCTGTCAAGTGGCGGAACGAAGCTGCATTGCAATCAGCAAATCACGATTGCGCTTATGGAGAAGCTGATTCCCGCGTGGCCGCACGCACTCAGCTTCGATGCATTGATGCCAGTTCTCGCGGCAAACGGAATTACCGCGGTGGAGCAGGCGGCAAAACTTTTGCTGCAAATGGCTGTAGCAAAAATGATCGAACTGCACACGTGGAAGCCGACGCTGGCCGACGGCATTACCGAGTATCCCAGGGCCACGGCTACGAGCAGGCTCGAAGCAAAGACGCATGCCTACACGTCTACCCTGCGGCACTTCCAGTTGGAACTCACCGATACAGTCGGTCGCTACTTCGTGCAATTGCTGGATGGTACGCGTGATCGCGCTGCCCTCCTCGAAGCGCTTAAAGCCGAGTTTCCGCAAACCTCGGTTGAAGAACTGGAGCAGGGGATCGAGACAAATCTCAATTTCCTTTATCGCGCGACTCTGCTCGAAGCGTAGAGAGAAGGGAGGCGTTTCATCGTGAAACGAGTTCTGGCACGGCCCGCTTTGTGCTTCGATACATCTCTTCCGGAATCGTGGCGAGCGTCGACTCATGCAACTGCGGCCCTAACCCATAAAACTTCTGGAAACTCATGATCAGAGGCCGCCACTTGTCCGGATCGATGCGGTTCTGCACGCCGTCCATCTGAATGTCGTCATCGATATGCACTTGTGTTACACGCACTTCCAGGCCAATTAGTGATCCTCTCCGCTGTTCGTCCTCTTCCTCCAGCGGATGCACCCGTTCCAGCTTCGCTTCCAACTGCACAGGACATTCGAGCGCACGCGGCACCGCAACCGTTTCTGAATCTACGGCCGTAAATCCGGAAAGGGCGAACTTATCGCGTTCAAAACGATAGCCTTTCTGGACTTTGTGTTGAGGCACTGGATCGGAGCCAGTCGTCAGCGCCAGCCGATTGACCATCTCTGCCAGATTATCGGAGGGCAGATTCAGCACACATTCACCTGTACGAATAAGATTTTGCGGCGTCTTCGACCGCGCTCCCAGGCCAAGCATGCACCGGCGTCCGAGCCACCATGCCGAAGACATAGGAGCAAGATTGGCCGAGCCATCTTCATTCAAAGTGCTGATCAGCACTACCGGAGTGCCGAAGTACAAAATCGCCGGATCGATTGTCCGTACCATTGAGAACCTTTCTGACCGCTGAGTAATTTTCCCTTCTCCAAGACCATAGAAAAACGTGGGCAATGGAAATATCCGCATCTTGCGCTCAAATTGAAAAAGGTGGGCAATGGCACGCATCAAGGATGAAATTTCACACGGGCCAATTGTAATCGGACTAAATTCGTCGTATATTAAATGGTGTGTTGCGAACGAGTCGCAACTAGGCCGATGCTTAAACGACACGATTTGCTGAATGAAGTAGAAGCGCAGGGAGTGCGCCTGACTGCGCAGCGTCGTGCCCTAATTGAGACGATTCAGGAAGCAACGAGCCATTTAGATGCGGCGAGTCTGCTGAGTCTCGCGCGAAAGCGCGATCCAAACATCGATCGCGCGACTGTGTACAGGACGCTTGAGTTGTTGAAACGTCTCGGCATGATCGATGAACTTGACCTCATGCACCTCAACGGAGAGAAGCACTACTACGAGGTCAAGACCCAGAAAGATCATTTGCATTTAGCCTGCTTCCGGTGTGGCGAAATCGAGGAATTTTCCAGTCCCACATTCGATCGGATGAAGCAGGAAATCAGTGAAAAAAACAATTTTGAGGTTCAGGTCATGCGCCTGGAGGTCGGAGGACTGTGCAGGCGGTGTACGGCACGGCAAAAAGTCCTGCAATGATTTTTCGATAATAAGAACCAGATCCCCACGGCTAACTCTTGGCGGAGACCGCGAGGACCTGGGAACCACAGCCGGATACGACTGCGGGCTTCCTTCACTATAGGATTTCTGCCCGCAAAGTTTCAACTGTCACGATGGCCGAAGCTTCTTTCAAAGGGCCTGAGGACAACGTGTGTGTGCTTTGTGAGGCCATAGCAATGAGAACTAAGGCGCAGCTCCATTTTGCAGGTGGCCGCGAACGTCTTTTTTCAAGAGCTCGTTCTCTGATTTACCTTCCCCTTTTCATTCTCGTTTGTGTTTTCACGGCGACTGCACAGCAGGCGCATCCGGAAAGTGGCGCGATTTCAGCGCAGGATCTTGGCAAGACAACAGCTCCTGCTGTATGCGGATCGGACGCAGCCGATCAGGCATGCGCCCGTTTTGCGACTGGTTCAATCGTCTCCGCGCCGTCTGAGTTGAAAAGCCAGAATCACGATTCAGTAGAACTTGTGATCGCGCGTCAGCAAAGAGATCAGGAGTAAAGCATGCCAGGGAAATTACGTTGGGCGGCAGGCAAAATTGGAAAGATCATTTGTGTCATCGGCATCTTATCTGCCGCTTTGATGTGGGCCAGTGTGGCTGGAAGTATTTCCGGCACGGTGAAAGACCCGTCGGGCAGGGTTGTTGCCAATGCGGAGGTGACCGTCAAAGAAGTTGACACAGCCATTTCGTACCAGGCACGTACAAACAGCAAGGGATACTACACTCTACCTGTTCTGCCAGTTGGCCGTTATGAGTTGAACGTGCAGGCTGTGGGCTTCTCCGGCTATCAGCGCAAAGGCATCGTGCTGGACACGAATGCGGCTCTCACACTCGATGCTTCGCTCGAAGTCGGTGGCGGCTCTCAGACCGTGAGCGTGACCGACAATACGCTGCATGTCGAGACGACGAGTACGCAGCTCGGTCAGGTGATCAGCGGGCGGCAGATGACTGCTGTGCCGCTTGATGGCCGAAGTTACACGGATCTGCTCTCGCTGCAGCCCGGCGTCGCGCCGGCCACGTCGATAACTTCCAGCACAGTACAGGATGTGGGAGCGACCATTCTCAATCCGTCGGGAACTCTAAATCCCGGCACGATCTCCGTGAATGGGCAGCGGGAATTCGCCAACTTTTTCAGCGTGAACGGTGGCGATGCCGAAGAAGACGTCAACGCTGGCACAGCCATTATTCCCAACCTCGATTCGATTGCGGAGTTTCGCATCATCACCAGCGACTTCGATGCCGAGTACGGGGAATTCAGTGGCGGTCAAATCAGTGTCATTACAAAATCCGGCGGCAATGCATTCCACGGCAATGTATTTGAGTTTCTGCGCAACACAGACCTCGATGCGCGCAACTATTTTTCTCCTACGCGCGGCGCCTTCCGCCAAAATCAGTTTGGAGGGACGTTAGGTGGGCCGATTCTCCACGACAAGATCTTCTTTTTCACGGACTATCAGGGCACTCGCCAGACGCAGGGCATTGATACCGGCAATATCAGTGTGCCTTCGAGTGCGGATCGCGCCGGGAATCTCTCTGACCTGGCCAGCAACCTCACAGGAGCGGTAGGCGGTTCTTATTTCGCGAGCCTTCTCACGCAAAAGCTGGGCTATAACGTGGTTGCCGGAGAACCTTACTATGTGTCGGGATGTACTACCTCGACGCAGTGCGTCTTTCCCAATGCCGTCATTCCGCAACGTGCATGGTCCACTCCTGCACAGAGGATGCTTCAATATATTCCGGCACCGAATACCGCCGGAGGAACTTTTGCGACCTCCTCCTTCAACCAGACTGTTCGCGATGACAAAGGCGCAGTTCGCCTGGACACCGATACACGATGGGGCTTGATGTCCGCGTATTACTTCATCGACGATTTCGATCTCGACAACCCATATCCGGTAGCGCAGAGCGGCGCCAGTGTTCCCGGTTTCAATGCCCTCACCTCGGGCCGCGCACAGCTTATCACGCTCGGCAATACAAAGACCTTCAATGCCACAGCGGTTAATGAACTCCACTTCAGCTACATGCGCAATCTCACCAATATCGGTCAGCCTGTGGGTGGGCGAAATGTAAGCCTGACTTCGCAGGGTTTCGAGAATGCTGATGGCAGTGCCAGTATCGTCGCTCTCGATCCGAAGGGGCAGAGCGTGGAAAACCTCAACTTCAATGGCTTCTCCACAGGCGCGGCGGCCAACCAGCTGATTCAAGCGAACAATACATATCAGGTTACCGATGCCTTCTCCAAGGTGCTTGGCAAACACACCATAAAGTTCGGCGGTGAATTTCACTCCGACCAGGTCAACGCTCACCCCATCGCCCAGTTCAATGGCAACTTTGTCTTCTCCGGAACCGAGACCGGCGTTGACTTCGCCGACTTCCTGATTGGTGTGCCCAGCCAGTACAACCAGAGCCAGCTGAATCCCTTCTATGCTCGGAATCGATATGTCGGTCTCTTCGCGCAGGATAGCTGGCATGCGCTGCCCAATCTCACACTGAATTATGGTCTTCGCTGGGATCGCATTGCGCCGTGGTCGGAAAAGTATAACCAGATTTCGACCTTCGTTCCGGGCGCTCAGTCGGTCGTCTTTCCTGGCGCGCCTCCGGGAATTCTTTATCCGGGTGATCCCGGCATTCCCAACACCCTCGCGCCGATCGATAACCACAGCTTTTCACCGCGCGTAGGGCTTGCCTGGTCTCCACAAGCCGCTGCAGGCAGCTTTATCGAAAAGATGCTGGGCTCTCCAGGAACGACCAGCGTTCGGGCAAGCTACGGCAACTTCTACACAGCGATTGAGGCCCTTTCGATCGGCGTGCTGGCGGCAAATGCGCCCTATGGCACGACCTACACCAGCCCGGCTCCGCCGCTCTTCGCGACACCGTTCATCACAGCGGCTAGTGGACAGAATAACGGACAGCCTTTCCCGTATACCTTTGCTCCTCTAAACTCCTCGCGCAGCAACCCGGACCCAAACATCAACTGGAGCACTTATGAGCCGATCAGCGGCATCCCTGGGTATGACATCCATAACCGCACACCTTATACCGAGGAGTGGATGCTCTCGATCGAGCGACAGGCCGGGCCAAATACAGTCTTCAGCGCGAGCTATGTGGGTACGTCCAGCCATCGTCAGCGTGTGCTGATCGAGCCGAATCCCGGAAACCCGGCACTTTGCCTGAGCCTCAGTCAGCCTGGTTCGGTCCAGCCGGGGACGCTCACCTGCGGTCCGGGTGGCGAGGACACCGTCTATTATCCGATTGGCGGCGGCCAGGTACCAGGAACACGCGGACCGCTAGGGCCGAACTTCGGTAGCAATGCGCTTCAGTCCACCATCGGCTCCGCCAACTACAACGCAGTAGAACTCAGCGCCCGCCACACAAGCGGACGTCTCCAGTTCTCCGCCTCTTATACCTACGGCAAGTCTCTCGATCAATCGTCGAACGTCGGTGAAGAGGTTAATCCCTTCAACCCGGCGCTCAGCTATGCCATATCCTCCTTCGACGTAAAGCACAACTTTGTCGTCAGCTATGAGTACGAACTGCCTTTCGATCAGTTGTTTCGTCCCAACCGCCTGACTCGAGGCTGGACGATTTCCGGCATTACCCGTTTTGCGAGCGGGTTTCCCATCACCATGATTAACAATGGTGACAATTCGCTGATTGGGACCAATCCAAACGGAATCAACAACGGCAGCATCGACGAGCCCGACTATAGTGGTGGCCCTCTTCGCCTGAATCACAATCCACGCCAGAGCGGGAACAACTATTTCGATACCACGGTCTTCAGCATGAATGCGCTTGGTACGCCGGGTAACTCGAAGCGGCGGTTCTTCTATGGTCCGGGTGGGGCTAACTTCGACATGGCGGCCGCTAAAAACCTGCCGCTCACGGAATCGAAGTCGCTGCTCTTCCGCGTAGAAGCTTTCAACGTCTTCAATCACACGCAGTTCAACGGTCCGACCTCTGTCGATGGCGATATCGGCAGTTCGACCTTCGGAAGCGCCATCAGTGCTGCTCCTCCACGTATCTTGCAGGGTGCGGTGAAATTCAGTTTCTGAGATTGCAGCAAATCAGGCGAATCGCGCAAACGCGCCAGCTCGTCTACTCCACGGTGACGGACTTCGCCAGATTTCGCGGCTGGTCGACATCGCAGCCGCGGCGCACTGCGATGTGGTAGGCAAGCAACTGCAGCGGAATGACATCCAGCACCGAGAGAAGCAGCTCCGAAGCATGCGGTACGTAGAGGACGTGGTCGACGAGCTGCTTGATCTGTTCGTCGCCCTCGACTGCGACCGCGATGACTTTACCAGAGCGCGCTGTCACTTCCTGGATGTTCGAGAGCGTTTTTTCGTAACGCAATTTTGAGTCGCGGTTGTTCCTGTCCTGGGTTGCCAGCACGACAACCGGCAGAGTTTCATCGATCAGCGCATTGGGGCCGTGCTTCATCTCTCCTGCCGGATAGCCTTCGGCATGAATGTAGGAGATTTCCTTGAGCTTCAGCGCGCCTTCGAGCGCAATGGGATAATGAATTCCGCGTCCCAGAAAGAGGAGGTCTCGCGCGGTCGAGTAGACGCGAGCTAATTTTTCACATTCGCTGTCGACAGTGCGCAGAATCTCTTCCACTTTGCCGGGCAGCAGCGTTAATTCCTCGAGCAATGTCTGGCTTTCCTGCTCTGAGATCGTCCGCCGTGTTTGCGCAAGATGTACGGCGAAAAGAAAGAGTGCCACCAGTTGCGCGGTAAAGGCCTTTGTCGAGGCGACGCCGATTTCAGGGCCGGCATGGGTGTAGATCGTGCCGTGGGCTTCGCGGGCGATCATCGCTCCGACAACGTTACAGATGGCGATGGTCTTCGATCCTTTGGCGATCATCTCGCGCTGTGCGGCGAGTGTGTCCGCGGTTTCGCCGGACTGAGTAATGAGCAGGCCAAGCGCCGTGGGATCGGGAATCGGGTCGCGGTAGCGATATTCGCTGGCGTAGTCGACTTCTACCGGGATGCGGGCGAGGCGCTCGATCATGAACTTGCCAGCCGTGGCCGCATGCCAGCTCGTACCGCAGGCGGCGATGTTGATCTTGGTGGCGCGACGAAAATCCTCATCGCTGATCTTCATCTCGCTCAGGAAAACTTTGCCTGTGTCGAGCGAAACGCGGCCAAGAGTGGTGTCGCGAATGGCGCGCGGCTGCTCGAAGATTTCCTTGAGCATGAAGTGCTTATATCCGCCCTTTTCCGCCTGGATCGGATCCCACTGGATGCGCTGCACAGGGCGCTCAATGGGATTGCCTTCGAAGTCGGTGAGTTGAACGCCGGCTGGAGTGAGAATGGCCATGTCGCCGTCGGCAAGGAAGTAGAGATTGCGCGTGTGGTGCAGGATGCCGGGAACATCCGAGGCCACAAAGTATTCGCCTTCGCCCAGACCAATGACAGCAGGCGGCCCAAAACGCGCGGCGACAATCTTATTCGGCTCGTCTGCGGAGATGACGACAATCGCGAAAGCGCCGGTGAGACGGCGGACGGAGCGGCGGACGGCTCCTTCGAGCGACAGTGTCTTGCCCGATTCAGCGGCGGACTCAAGCTCCTGCTCGATGAGGTGAGCGATGATTTCTGTATCTGTTTCCGTTACAAATTTGTGGCCCTCGGCTGCGAGCTCGTGTTTCAGCGCAAGATAGTTCTCGACGATGCCGTTATGGACGACGACGATGCGGCCGGAACAATCGCGGTGAGGGTGTGCATTTTCTTCCGTAGGGCGGCCATGGGTGGCCCACCGGGTGTGGCCGATGCCGAAGGTGCCGTGAATGGGGCGCTCATTGAGAACCTCTTCGAGGTTGCGTAGCTTGCCGGGAGCGCGGCGAAGCTCAAGCCCGTCGCCATTTCCGCCGACGGCGATACCGGCCGAGTCATAGCCGCGGTATTCGAGACGCCGCAGACCTTCAATGATGACGGGGACAACTTCTTTATTGCCAACATAGCCGACAATGCCACACATATCCCAGATTGTACGGTATGTGTCAAAACAGGCGTGGAGCGGGGATGGTTCTGCTATGCGCTCTCTTCAAGCCGATAACTGAACTCTTCAATGACAGGGTTCGTCAGCACGTCGCGGGCGATTCGCTCAACTTCTTCTTTCGCCGTAGCAGCATCGAGAGAGTCGTCGAGATCCAGCACAAAAAATTTACCCTGGCGTACTTCCTTCACGCCCTTGTACTGCATCTTTTTGAGTGCGTTCTGGATGGTCTGGCCCTGGGGGTCGAGCACCGTCCGTTTCAGTGTTACATAGACATGAGCCTTCATTATGCCCGATTATAAACGGTACTCTTCTGGAAACCGGGCGAGTGCCGTACGTCGGGCAGATTGCGTACACTAGGTATCGAATGGTCAATTATCTGGAACTACCCATTGGCGAGAAGCTGCCCGAAGTAATCAACGGCGTGATTGAGATTCCGTTTGAGGGCATTAACAAATACGAGTATGACAAGCAGTTGCATGTCTTCCGGCTGGATCGCAATTTATATTCACCGGTACATTACCCGGGAGATTATGGCTTCATTCCCTCGACGCTGAGCGACGACGGAGACCCTCTGGACGTCCTTGTGCTGGTGGATGCACCAAGCTTTCCGGGTTGCGTGATGCAGGTGCGTCCAATCGGCCTGCTGGAGATGCTGGATCAGGGTGTTCTGGACGAGAAGGTACTCGCGGTAGGGAAGAACAATCCGCGTTACACCGACGTGTGGAATTACTCAGAAATCTATCCGCATATGCTCAAGGAGATTACGCACTTCTTTTCGATCTACAAAGACCTTGAAGGCAAGCGAGTGGAGGTTCGCGGATGGCATGATGCAGCGTATGCCCGTGACCGTGTGCTGGAGTCGGCGAAAAACTTCAAAGATAACAAAGAGAAAAAGCTGATTGAAACCGGGGCGAAGAAATAGCTGCGTGAAAGTACACCTCAGGGGCTGAAGCCCCCGCCTACCATCCGCAACACATCTACAATGACACATGGCAACCCAAGGCCACCGAGCCTGAATCCTTATGGCGATGGCGCATGCTGGCCAATGACTTTGACCACATGCGCGTCTTCGTCAGAATTGGCAACCGTCAGATTCAGCTTCCGATCGAATGAGATCGTGCCGGATACCGTTTGTTTGAGCGGTCCTCGGCTTACTTGCGAATGATCGAGAATCAGCTGGGCATTCTTAATCGTGCCGCTGGCGCTCCAATGGTCGAAATCCGTCAAAGCAGCGGGTGCTAAACCGAGCGTACCTTGAGTCCAGTCCCAGTGAAATGTTCCCTTCGCGGAATGAGCCAGGTCATCCGCCGAATATCCGGAGAGTTCCATGTGCGCATTCGCGCTTACGATGCCCGTTAGCGGCGGTCCCGTGGGCGCAGTTTCATGCCAAAGGCCGAAGATGGCCGCAGCATTTGCATGGAGAATCTGGGTATCGAAGCTATAGTGCGGCGTGTCGCCCGTAGCATCCATCGCTCCGGTAGCGTGAAGGGTGCCGCTCAGGGCGTGTCCATCGATAGACGTGAATTGAACCTGGCGTCCTTCCACGTGCAGGGAAGCGCTCGCGTCATGGAGCGCGAGAGGCCCAAGCGTGAAGGTACCTATGCGGACTATTCCAATAAGCGCAGGCCATTGGGCCTTGTTTCTGTCGAGCCGCGCGAGGATTTGTTGCAGGAACTCACCGTGCTCGCCAGCGCCCATCAGGGTGGATTGCAGCGCTGCGGCATCCAACTCAGGCGTCGTAAGCGAGAACGTGCGCGTGCATGCCGGGTCTGAGCATGGGAGCGGTGTACTGATAGAGATTGTCGCGGGTATTTTGTGGAAGACGACTGAAACTGGATTCCAGACGATCTGGGTGGCTGTGAGGTTGGCTTGTGCGGAGACGATTTCTACGGGGTCGGGAAGAAAGCCTGCGAGATATTCCGCGTGCGTGAGGCGGATGCTTCCTTCAGTGATCGCGGAGAGCGGTGTGTTATCGACAGGGCTTGTCTGGGGCAGCCACGGGCTGTGAACGGTCAGGTTGAGGTTCGCGTCTCCATGCGGAGCAAGAGCCGATGCTGCGTTATGCAAAAGCCCGAAACTGGATACAAGAGGTCGTAGCTGCTTGATCGAAGTATCGCCGTTGAAGCGTATGGTGAAGCTTTGACGGGTAAAGTCGCCGGATACGGATAGAGGCGTTTCTCCGCCCAGGGCGAGATTTGCATTGGCAAGCTGGAGCGATGCAGGGCCATGGGGCGCCGGGCGTACCTTCCGGGCGTGGTGGGTGACCGGAGCATTCTGCGGGGGAGCGATATGCAACGCCGGAAAAACCAGCGGCGTGTCCATTCCAGAAGTGCGAATGGTAAGTCCCTGGATGGTCGCACCTCCCGTAAGTGTTTCTACGGGAAACGGAACGTACTCCAGTCTGCCCTGGATGGTTCCTGAAACCTGTGTGGACGGTGCAAACCCGTTGCGCAAGAGGCGCAGGACAGACAATCCGAAAGCCGCGGGAACATTCTGGATCTGCAGCGTGAGGCTGGGTTGCGGATGTTCGACATTAGGAATTTCGCCAGTCAGCAGCAGATGGCCGGCATCTATTGGCAAGAGACAGGTCAGATTGTCGAGAGAATGCGAGTTGTGTTGGTAACTACCCTGGCAAGTGGCGTCAACATTGAAGGAATCGAGCGGCGCAAATTCCTGTCGATGGATTCCGGCGATCTGTATGCGGGTCTTGAACTGCGGATTGAAGACATCGCCTTTGATATTGGCATCGATCTGCAGATTGCCGCGCCATCCGGTATCCCTGCCGAGAAGCAGTCGCGCCATCTGGCCGAGGGGCGCATTTGACCATTCCGCCTGTAGATCGACAGGCATGTTGCCTAGAGCGGAAGCGCGATGGAGCGAGCCTTCGACACTGACAAGTCCCGTATCCGATAGCCCGAGGTCGAGATCGGAGCGTACCGGCTGGGCTTCCAGCCGGATGCGCCATTCATCGGGGTTGTTGAGCCACATGGCGAAATCCGCGTTGAGAAAAGAAAAGGGTTTCTTTTCATTACCAAACTTGAAGTTGACACGGGCATTGCTGGCTTCGATGTAGGGAAAGCGGGGGGCGTTGCTGGCGTGGCGCTGCGCAGTTGGAGCATTGGGGATGCGGGAAGCCTGTAATAAAACTGTGCCGATATTCCAGTGATCTTTGCTATCGCGAACAAGGTTGAGGCTGGGCTGGTCAAGACTGATGCGCCCGATTTCCAGACGCCCGCGCCAGAGAGAGCTAAGGCGGACGGACGCATCCACGCTTTGCGCACGCAGAGTGGGCTCGGTGCCGAAAGCGGGGTCTTCGTCAACGATGAAGTCGCTCAGCTCAAGACCGGGCCGGGGCAGAAGACGCAGCGTGACCGAAGTGAGATGTACGGGGCGCCCCAGGCCATTGCTGATAGCGTCCGAAATCCGGCGCTGATAGCGGTTCATGTTGATCAGCGGCGGGAGAATCAGCGCCATGGCCAGCAAGAGCAGCACGGAGAGAAGTAGCCAGTACTTTTTTTGAGATTTATGCTGGTTTTCGCTCATCACTTCCACTGCTGATTGAACATATCATCCGCTGCTGTGCAGGCACGCCGCCGCTATTGGTTTTGTATGCGGCTTCCGCCAGCACTCTCGGGCTGCGATCAGGATGACCAAACAAAGGCAGCTGCCATCATTTATTTCACCAGATGCAGCGTGCGGCTCCAGCGGGTCTGGTCAAAGAAGTGGAGAATGATGTGGCCGATGAAGCCCACGCGGTCACCAATAGAAGTCTTGTCGACCTGGTTTTCCGGAGTCACAAAGGACCAGTAGACAACGAGTGGACGGCCCACAATATTTTCCCGCGGGACGAAACCCCAGTAGCGGCTGTCAAGACTGACGGGGCGATTGTCACCCATGGCGAAATAATGTCCTGGCGGGACGACCAGATCGTCTCCCTGAATATGCGTCGGGAGCTCGACGGCCCATTCCGCTGTTACATCACCGGCTTGTGTGGGCGACACTGATGGAAAATCATCCCGATAAGGGAAATACCCATCCTCTCCCGGTTTCGCAGCCTGTGGTTCGTCCTGCGGCTGTCCGTTCAGGTAAACGATGCCGTTGCGGAGGTGGATGCGGTCGCCGGGGATACCTACGACACGCTTGACGAGAAAGATATGATCGCCATTCGGCTCGGCAACCGGCTTGAAGAAGACAATGATGTCACCGCGCCGGACGTCGCGGTAGTGCACGAACGGAGCCCATTTCGAGGGGGGAGCGAGCGTCATGCGGTCGACAACGACATGGTCGCCGATGAGCAGAGTCTTCTCCATCGACGCCGAAGGAATTTCGAAGTTCTGAAAGATAAAGGTGAGCGCAAAAAGTCCCAGTACGAGCACGCTGCAGATAGAGGCGATGAACTCGAGGGGAGTTTCTTCGTGGTGAACCTGTTTCTTTTCGGACTGTTTTTCCAGAGTCTGTTCCATATCTTTCTGTCGTAAATCAGGCTACCAAACGATGCGAAACATGCGCTCCCAACGTGCAAAATCGACGATGCTGGTTACCGGATCCGGATCCTTATCGTGTCCGAGTCTATCACCTGGGAGATCCGGGACACCTGTGGTAGAGGGCTGGCGGAGCGAAAAGTAGATGAGGAATGGACGTCCAACGACATTGGGCCTGGGTACAAATCCCCAGTATCGGCTGTCGCGGCTGTGGTTGCGGTTATCCCCAAGGACGAAATAATGACCGGGCGGCACGATGAGATCGCCATTCTGCACATCCTGACGCATTTCCGTCCACCATTTCGTATCGACGCCGGGGTCGGTATAGAGCATGGTGGGAAATTGATCGCGGAAGTTGTCAGAATAGGAGGCTTCGTAGACGGCGTAAGGCTCAGCTTCCGGCTGGCCATTCAGAAAAACCAGCCCATTGTGAAGATGGACACGGTCGCCGGGAACTGCAATCACGCGTTTGACGACATGGTCGTTCGGGTCGATTGGGAAATGGAAGACGACGATATCGCCACGCTGGATCTGGCGATAGGGAAGCAGCCAGCGCCAGACTCCGGGAGGCGCGTAGATCATTTTGTTGACCAGCAGAAAATCTCCGACCAACAGCGTGTGCTCCATCGATTCTGATGGAATGCGAAAGGGCTGCACGATAAATGTCAGCACGAAGAGCGCGATCACTATGATGGAGAGCAGTGAGCGGCCCGTATCAAGTACCGTGGGGTAGACCATGTGGTGGTGGCGCGCTGCCGGGGACACGGGCGTCGGCTTAGGCGGTGGAATCGCCGGCATCTCGGACTGAGTCTGAGAAGGAGCTTCGACACTCGTGGCGAAGGCGGGAGGGATCTCACTCATCTGGAATCTCCTTGAGCTCCTTCGCTTTGGTCGTAGTTAACTTCTCCATGGCCCGGCGCGCGGCTTCCTGTTCCGCTTTCTTTTTGGTGCTGCCCATGCCACGTGCAAGAGCCTTGCCGGTTGTGCCGTTGTCCGAAAGGCGGACTTCCACGAGAAAGCGTTTGCGGTGATCGGGGCCGCTTTCTGCCTTGACTACATAGGTTGGCTGGCTTCCCTTGTTTGCCTGCAGATATTCCTGCAAGGCGGACTTGTGATCGCCTATGCTACGCCCTTCCAACAGCTCTTTTTGCAGCTCCATGACCGAGGGCGCGACGATTTCGCGTTCGACGAAGGCTCTTGTAATTTCGATCTCTGCATCAAGATAAAGGGCCGCGACAACTGCTTCGATACAGTTGGCGAGCAAGGCACTCTTTTTTCGGCCACCGCTGCGTTCCTCTCCCCGGCCAAGGCGCAGGTGCTTGCCCAGTTTGAGGCGGGCGGCAACCTGTCCAAGATGTTTGCGGCTGACAAGAGCGGAGCGCAGGCGGGTGAGTTCGCCCTCGCCTAGCTCGGGAAAGCGCTTGTAGAGGGATTCCGCGACCAGTAGCCCGATTACGGCGTCGCCAAGGAATTCGAGCTGTTCGTTGTCTTCGGGAGGCGGATGGTCTGCCTTATTGCCTTCGGAGAGGTGGAATTCATGGGCCAGGGAACTGTGCGTGAGGGCCTGGACGAGCAAATGTTCCTGCCCGAACGTATGTCCGAGTGCGCGTTCGAGCGTTTGCAGTGCCGATTGCCCCATGGATGCGACAGCCTTCTTTTACTTTAGACGATTTATAAGACGGACTTCAAAGCTGCTGCGATGAGGCGAATTGGCTTATTGCTTCCATTTAATGACGAAACAGTCGATCAGGAGGTCTTGTGACGGCCGAAGTGGTTGAACGCAGAGATGATCTCTTCATGCAGACTCATCTGGCTCCGCCAGCAAATCATCCAAACGATCCAAGCGTTTTTCCCAGAGCGAACGCCGATCGGCGATCCATTGCTCCACCACGGAGAGACCTGCGGGATTAATGCGGCATGTGCGTACCCTGCCGATCTTTTCTGTAAGTACCAGCCCGCTTTCCTCCAATACCTGCAGGTGTTGAACCACAGCGGCAAGGGTAATTTTGAGAGGAATTGCCAAGTGCGAGACAGACATGGGTCCCGCACTCAGCTTTTCGATCATGATGCGGCGAGTGGGATCGCCGAGGGCATGAAAAATTCGATGAATTGTCTCTTCCTTGTCAGACATGGCATTGGCTTTACGGTACAGATGCTGTCCTAGCGCTCTAGCTCCTTTTCCAATGCTTCGAACAGGTAGTGCCATCCCGCTTCGCGCATTTGAGGCCCATCGGCGCCCTCAAAGAATGCACCCTGATGGGTGCAGATGAGGTCGGTTCCCTTGTTCGTCGGCAGAAGCTCGATCGTGACCAGCGAGGCCGAAATATGCTTGTCACCGAGCGTCATCGTAGAAGCGGTTACAACGAGCCGATTAGGAACAATGTTCTGATATTTTCCTTCGTTCGAAAGTACGGCGCCTTTGAGCGGTGAACCTTCCTTGAAACGATACCGGAACCGTTCAGTTCCCCCGACTCGAAACTCCATCTCAAATTCCTCGACTTCATGGTTTTCGCCCTCGGCAAACCAGCGGCGTTTTTTCGCTGCCTCGGCAAATGCGGAGAATACGACCGCAGGAGGTTTTGGATAACTACGCTCGATGACGAATGTGCTGTGGATAACGGATTGCTTTTCCATAGGTTCCCCCAAAAAAACCGGATAAGTTAAGTGCACGCTTAAGTATTTAGCGCACTATATTATTAAGTCAATACTTAAGTATTTTTAATCGAGATATGCCAGACGTGAGGGTTCGTAACGACAAGATGATCGTCATTCTGGCGAGCAATGGGCGGGCGGGAGAAATCTCAGCAGTGGGTGGCGCTTCCACCGTTAAACGGAACAGAAATAGCAAGTCGGGCATCCGGGAAGAATTCGCCAGTCGCCCGTGATCCGATGTTTTGACTGCTATCCGCTCTCTACCATGCGGCTATGGATGTGGGGCAGGTGCCGGAGCTTGTGGTGGATTCTGGGAGGCCGCTGTACCACTGTCATCGCTATCGTCTTCCCGCTGTGCGCTCTTTGGCGGCGCAAAGGGCTGTTTCAGCCCTTTTTCAGCCGCAGCCCTGGTGTCGGGCTGGCCATCGCGGACGGTTAGAGCCGTTTTGTATTCGCCAAGTGCCTCGTCGCGTTCCTCACGGATATCGTGAATGCGGCCAAGATAGATGTGGGACCAGGCGAGCAGACGCGGATCGGTAGAGAGGCGAATCGTCTCACCGAAGCCCTTTTCTGCTTCATCCATCTGGCCTTGCATCACGCTGGTGAGGGCAAGAATATAGTCGGCGCGGCCCGGGTCGGGTGTGTGATCGGCGAGCGCCTGTTTCGCCAGCTTTTCAGCACCCGCGGCATCGCCCTGATGCAGCTTGATTTCAGCGAGATCGAGTCCGTGCGGCTGGCGGGAGACGTGGCTGATGATGTCGGACGAACCTTCTTCGGCGAAGTGGGTATCACGCGCGCGGTGTATCTGCTGATCGATATCCATGCCGTAGACCATTGGACCGATGGTCTCTTTCAAACTGTCAGGCGTGCGTTCAAAAGCAATGAGCTGATCGTAGAAATACTGTGTGAGCACAAAGCCTGCGACCATGCTCTGGTTCACGGAATTCTGACGGACGGTTGCGATCTTTTGCAGAGAGACGTTATGCAGTTGTGTTTCATGCTCAAGATCGGCGCGCCGCACGTCATTGGGAATTTTATATTCCGCGATGCCTGTATCCATCGTGCGCGCTTCAATGGCACGGATGAGGGATTCGATGACGAGAGAGACGATATCACTGCGGTAGACGAAATCGAGGGGCGCATCGCGGACCGTTTTCAAAAGGGGCAGCATACGGTCCATCGCTGAGGCACGCGAATAGAGCAGCGGCTCGATGACGTAATGCAGATAGGTGTGGCGCGCTTCCTGCATGTGGATGACGCCATTGACCGGCGAGGCTACCACGACATAATCCGGGCCGTAGACGCGAGCGTTCGTTTCTGAAGGAGAGAGCATCGGCTCAAGCACGACAAGAAAACGGCTGCCGCTGTAAGTGCTGGCCGGCATCTTGAGATAAACGTTGGTATTCACAATCATCTGGGTGAGGGGATCGTGAAGTTTGGCGACTTCCTCTTCGTAGGCAGCGTGGTTCGAGACCCAGATGTAGTGCAGCTGCGTAGCCTGCGCAAAGGTGCGGAGCAGAGGAAGAATCTCGATCACCTGCGTGGAGTCCGGCGGCATGTCGGCTTCATCTACGCTGAGAGCAAGCTCGGGCGGAGGCGTTACATAGAGCGCGAGCGAGACATACTGTGCGAGATCGCGGCTGGCATTCTCAGAAAGCCGGTGCTGATTGATAAAGACGCAGAGCTTATCGCGGGCATCGCGAGCGGCTTCCGATTGCTGTAAAGCCTGATTGACCTGATCGCGCACATGCATCCGGATCGGATCGGAGTCGGCGAGTCCGTTGTCGTAGCCGCAGGCATTGAGAGCGACGGCTACGTAGAAAAGGGCTTCGCTGGTCTCGAGGCTTACCGCTGGCCCAGCGGGGTCGGCAAGTGCGGGAGGTTTTTCGGGACGCACCTGCAGAGTCGGTTGCTGTTTTGCAGGCGGCTTGGCGGATTGCTGCGCCGCCACAGGAGCAATCAGGCTGGAAGCGAAAAGCGAGGCGATGACGATTGAAGAACAGGGACGCAGGGGCGAGCGAAAGCTAAACGGCATAGAACAAAACGGCATGGGTTAGAGACTCTTCTCAAGTCTATTGAAGCGGATTCAGCGCGGTCAATCGCCGGTTGGAGCGAGGACCGTTTGGCCGATGGCCTTCTGGCCCCAGCATTTGCGGGATATCCAGTAAAAGATAGGGCCGGCGAGGGCGATGAAAAAGCCAAAGAGCAGTGCAGGCATGTGCGCCATGCGTTCGTCTCGCGCGGCGTACATGACGTAGAGGATAAGAATGGTTGGTGGAATGCCCAGGGTGCAGGCCACGAAGAGATTGCCGGCGCGAAAGGGCCGCGGCAGATCCGGTTCTTTGAAACGCAACACCGCGAGGGCGATGAATTCCAGAATCAGGCTCGTTCCGTAGAGAATCAGATCGATGGAAATCAGCTCCTCGAAACGAAAGCCGAGTGCCGCCGCCCAGGCGATTCCGCAGGCAACAATCGCTGCCCAGGGAAC
>DATHQH010000093.1:0-11833 GCA_035482895.1 Alloacidobacterium sp.
TCGTCACAATTTTCATGTCAAATGATGCAACGGCTGTCGTATTGACACCTGCCGTACTCGCTGCAGTGCGGAAGTCGAAGGCAGAACCGCTGCCCTACCTCTTTATTTGCGCTTTCATCGCCAATGCCGCCAGTTTCGTGCTCCCCATTTCCAATCCAGCCAACCTGGTTGTTTTTCACAAAAGCATGCCGCCTCTTGGCAGGTGGCTCCAAACATTTCTAGTAGCTTCACTACTCTCTATTATTGCCACTTACGCTGCACTGCGCTGGTATTGTCGGGATGAGTTGCGAGGAAGTCTTCAGAGTGACGTCAGCGATGGACATCTTTCCGATTCCGGGAAGCTCGCGCTCGCTGGCATTGCATTTGTCGCCGTGGCACTTCTCGTCGCATCGGCAGTGGGCAAAGACCTCGGACTGCCGACCTGCATAGCCTCTCTTATGGTGACGCTCTTGATCTGTCTGCGAGAGCGCGCGAATCCCATAAAACTATTCAGTGGAATCTCCTGGAGCGTGCTTCCTTTGGTCGCAGGCTTATTCATTCTCGTGGAAGCAGTCAACAACGCAGGAGTCCTCCATATTTCGCAAATGTTGTTGCGCTCGCTGCAAGAATGGACGCCCATAGCGGCGGCGGTAACCGCTTCCTTTGGAGTGGGCATCGGCACAAATCTCATCAACAATCTGCCCCTGGGACTTATCGCTGGAGCGAGTGTACGAGAGGCGCATGTCGCTGGAGTTCTGCAAAATGCAATTCTGGTTGGGGTTAATCTTGGTCCAAATCTTTCCGCGACAGGTTCGCTCGCAACGATTCTCTGGCTGATTGCGCTTCGCAAAGAAAAGCTGCACGTGAGCGCATGGACATTTCTCAAGGCAGGCATAATCGTCATGCCTCCAGCGCTTTTGCTGGCGACATTGGCAGTTGCCGCGATGAGCCATTGAGTCTCGCTATTGACCGAAAGACTTCTCGAAAAATTTCACCATACGCTGACGGGCATCAAAGCCATGCCATGGTTCTGAATTTGGATTTCCGAAGATTCCGCCGGCGAGCGGGCCGTGATCTTCGCGAGGATAACGCACAAGGTCGACTTGAACACCCATCTGGCGAAGCGCCCGGTACATTTCTTCACTTTGGCCCAATGGGTCTGTCGTGTCACTGTCGCCCTGCAGGAGCAGGAATGGAGTTTTTGCGTGGCCTGCTCCCGAGAGCGGGCTTTGCTGCCAGGCGTCTGTCGCGTGCTCCCAGGGCTTGCCATAAAACCAGCGGTCGTACCAGGAACTCTTTTCGGTGCCATATTCGCTATATTGGTCAATGACGGGGGCGCCGCTCACGATAGCTTTGAAGCGGTCCGTCTTCCCCTCCACAAAGCCTGCCATTTCTCCGCCGTAGCTGTAACCCATCAACGCGAGCTTATTCGGATCAATCGGATAGTGAGCGATCGCTGCGTCCACTCCGGACATAATGTCTCGATAGTCGGCCCCACCTAAATCATTTTTATTGGCAGATGCGAAGACAGCACCGTAGCCCGTGCTCCCACGTGGATTGGGCCGTAGAACGGCCCATCCATGGCCCAATAGGAAAGGAATGAGCGGCGAATAACTGTCTTCCCATGCTCCTGTTGGCCCCCCGTGGACATCTACGATGAGAGGCACTTTCTTGTCTTTCGCTTGTGGCGGCAGATAAAGCAGGCCTTCGATTGTTCGACCTTCGTTCTGCCACTGGACAAGTTGCGACGGCGAGTCAGCCCATTTACTGGGTAATGCAAATGGGGTGTTGAGAGCGTGCGCCGTGTGTCCCAATTTCTCTGAGAAGAAGAGCGTTTGCGGCTTTGCACTGCTGGTGCCGATCCATGTCCATCCGTTCTGACGAGCATTGGTATTCAAATTCGTGACCACGGATGTATCAAATTTTAGAATCTCCGGTGAGCTGCCGCCGAAGCGGGCAAAAGAGACCTGTGTGCCGTTCTGCACTGATTGCAAAACTTTGCCGTCGACAGGAATTGGGATATCGTGACCAAGCGAACCGGGAAAATCACGACTGAGATTCTTCAGGGAGCCATCGGCGAGTGCTAACTTGTAGAGATCGTTGTAGCCAGGAGGCGCGTCCAGCTCCGCCTGTGCAAGAAAGTAAATGTGATTCCCGTCTTCAGACCATGCAGCCTGTGTTACCGACGGAAGAATTTGCTTGATTGCTTCGGGATGGTCAGGATCGGTGACTTTGAGCAACCACGCATTTTTTGCAGGCCCTAGATCGCCTGCATTGTTCGGGGCCTCTCCTATCGCGAGAAGCCTGTCGGACTGTTTGCTCCACGCAACTGACTCAACGTCGGGCACGACCGCTGTCTTCGTGAGCTTCCCCGTATCAGGATCGAGAAGGTAGAGCCTCGCACCGTGCTTGTCATGATCGACCCATTGCGCGTCAGCTTTGTCCGTCTCTTGTTTTTTCTCGCCTGGGGTCTGTGGATCGCGAGCGATGACAGCGATCCGTTTGCCGTCCGGAGAAACAAAAAAATGCTCCACGTCGATCTCGACTTGTTCGGGTTTCTGCGGAGATTTTGTCTGGACTGGCGGAAGTGCATCCGGATCCTGAGAGGCATCGACTACCGGCTCAATTTTCAAATCAAAGGGACGCGCTTCGCCGCCTTCCATGGGCAGGCGATAGAGTTGTGTATGCTCGGCGCGTTTGGCCAGGAAAAGGACGGCATTCCCATCGGGCATCCACTCACCATTGTGCTCGCCGCGTTTGTCGGAAACGGGCGAGTACGTTAACTGACGCGCGGCGTTCTGCTTGATATCGACAAGCCAGAGATGGCTGCGTCCTCCGTCTGCCGTTGCATCGGAAACCTGAATCAGCACGCTCTGCGCATCGGGAGAAAGCCTAGGCTGACCGATACCCCGCGTATGGCGCAGGTCTTCATTGGTCGGGAAATGCGCTTCCTGCGCAACAAGTTTCTGTGATCGAACTGCGATAAGTGCAATGACAAACAGGATGCTGGCTGTGACGTACATCTTCCTCATGCCACTGAGGATATCGCGAGTTGCAAGTAATGCAGCAAGAAGTGCTGAAATCCCTGTAAACTCGCTGGGCAACCCCATGAATACCCCTTCACAACCCGTAAATGCGGCGCAGGCATCGCTATGGGCGTCCGTGTGCGAAGCACTGCGCGGGTCGCACCAGGACTATACGAGCGGCAACCTCAATCGCGCGATTCTGCTGCTCGCCATCCCCATGGTTCTGGAAATGGTATTGGAATCGCTGTTCGCTGTTGTCGATGTGTTTTGGGTTGGGCACCTCGGCGCGAATGCCGTGGCTGCCGTGGGCCTGACCGAATCGCTGTTGTCGCTGGTATTTGCCATCGGAATCGGCCTGGCGATGTCGACGACAGCGATGGTGGCCCGGCGCATCGGCGAGAAAGACCCTGAAGATGCTGCGATTGCCGGCGTACAGGCAATTTTTCTCGGGTTGCTCGTTTCCCTTGCCGTTGGAATTCCCAGTTACATTTTCGCGCCGAAACTGCTCGGACTGATGGGCGCCACCCCGGAAGTGATCGCCATAGGATCGACCTACGCTCGTATAGCGCTGGGTGGCTGCGGTGCGATCGTGATGCTGTTTCTGAATAACGCGATCTTTCGCGGCGCGGGAGATGCCGCGATTGCGATGCGACTGCTGTGGGTATCGAACATCATCAATCTCATTCTCGATCCTTGCCTGATCTTCGGGCTTGGGCCATTTCCAAAATTGGGCGTCACCGGCGCTGCGCTTGCTACATTCACAGGACGCAGTATTGGAGTTCTGTACCAGTTCTATCGTTTGCTGAAGGGCACCGAGCGCATTCACGTCCTCGCCAGGCACATCCGCATTCACTTCGATGTGCTATGGCGGCTCATACGCGTTTCGATCACGGGCATTCTGCAGTTCGCAATCGCGCATACAAGCTGGATCGCACTGGTCCGCATTATTTCTTTTTATGGAGCGGCGGCTCTCGCGGGATATACCGTGGCGATTCGCATTCTCATCTTTATCATTTTGCCGTCATGGGGATTGAGCAACGCCGCAGCTACGCTTGTGGGACAAAACCTGGGAGCGAAGCACCCTGAACGCGCAGAAAAGGCCGTTTGGCGCACGGGCCTCTACAACATGCTGTTCCTAGGCTCTATCGGCATCTTTTTCCTCTTTTTTGCCACGCCAGCCGTCCGGATCTTTGTAAGCGATCCGGCTGTTGTGCTGATTGCCGCCACAGCACTACGCATACTGAGTTGCGGAAACATTGGCTATGCATATGCCATGGTGATGCTGCAATCGTTCAATGGAGCTGGTGACACGCTTACGCCAACCATTGTGAACTTCTTCGGCTTCTGGATGTTTCAGATTCCACTTGCCTGGTGGCTTGGCCTGCATACCGGACTGCATACACAAGGAGTATTCGTGGCCATTGTTCTTTCAGAATGCGCGATCGCCGCAGCCAGCGTATTGCTCTTTCGTCGCGGCCGGTGGAAGCAGCAGAAAATTTAGGGCGCGCCTTTACACTGGAAGTATGGTTCACATTCTGCAGCCCATTCCGGCTGACAAAATCCGATTGATTGTTTTTGATCTTGATGGCACGCTCATCGACTCGCGCAAGGACCTGGCAAACTCGATCAATGCGATGCTGACCGAATTTCATCGCCAGCCGCTGCCTGAAGAGATCATCGCCGAATATATAGGCGATGGCGCAGGCATGCTGGTGCGGCGAGCACTGGGAGATCCTGCGGATGAGCCTCTGGTCGAGAGCGCGCTGAACTCATTTCTTAGCCATTACCGCGTGCATAAGCTGGATCACACCTACGTATATGACGGCGTTTTTGAGGCAATTGAAAAGTTGAAGACGACCCCGGACGGCACGCCGCGCACGATGGCAGTCCTATCGAATAAACCCGTCGGACCTTCGCAGGCGATTTGCGATGCGCTTGGATTGAGTCCGCACTTCTTCCGCATTTATGGCGGCAACAGCTTTCCGACCAAAAAGCCTGATCCGGAAGGACTGACCACTGTCATCCAGGAAGCCGGTGTTCAGCCGGAAGAGACAGTGATGGTTGGCGATTCGGATGTGGATATCTTGACGGCACGGCGGGCAAAAACATGGGCGATCGGGTGTCGCTATGGCCTCTCGTCTCACACTGTGGAATCCATACCATCCGATTGTTTAGTGGATTTCCCGAAAGACTGGATTTCTGCTCTGGATACTGCGAATATGAAATAAGTAAATCGTTTTTCCGAATGCGGGCATCTCGAATGACATTCGGTAATAGCGCTTACTCTGGTTCGACCACTGGCAATTTCTGCACGTCCTACTTAGCTTGAAGGAGACTCTGCCTTGCTGCGCATTGCACTGCTTTCTGCTCTTCTTGTCTGCCCGGCTGCCCATGCCGCAGTCGATGCTCCAACGACACCAGCTTCCAGCTCTGCTGTTGCCACGGTAAACGGTACGGTGGCGGATACCACCGGGGCCATTATTCCCGACGCGCAGGTACAGTTGACGGACGCAACAGGCGCGGTGCTGGCTGTCACAACGACGGATGCTTCGGGAAATTTCCGCATCCTGCCTCCTCATGAAGGAGATTATTCGCTGGTTGTAAGTCTCACGGGATTCCAGACTTCGACACAGCAGTTGCATGCAGGAGCTACAGCGGGTTCGCCTGTGAATATTGCACTCTCTGTCGCGTCAACAGTGACGCAGGTGGAAGTGAATGCAAGCACAAGCGTCGACCTGAGAAGCTCTGAAGAGAACGGCGACACGGCGGTCATGAGTTCAAGCGACCTGAAAGCGATGCCGGTCTTCGACAATGACTATGTAACCGCGATGAGTAGCTTTCTGGACTCGGGACAGGGGTCGACTGCCGGGACGGGACTGATGGTGGATGGCGTGGAGGCTAATCGCGCGATGGTGTCCCCTTCCGCAGTGCAGGAAGTGCACATCAACCAGGACCCGTATTCTGCGCAATATTACCGCCCGGGTCGCGGACAGATCGAGATCATTACCAAGCAGGCAGCTGACGCTTACCACGGCCAGTTCAACTTCCTTTTCCGCGATGCCGCCCTGAATGCGCAAAATGCCTTCGCTCCCAGCAAGCCGCCTGAGCAGCGCCGTATCTACGAAGGAAATGTAACGGGACCGATCTGGCATGCAAAGAATTCGGCGTTTCTTTTCTCGTTTAACCGCGCGGAAGAGGACCTGGACGCAGTGGTAAATGCGGTGGTTGCCCCTACCCCCGGCAACCCGGAAGGCATCTTTAACGAAAACGTCCCTGCGCCAACACGCGATACGGAATTTTCGCTACGGATCGGACATCAATTCAGCGACAAAAACTCAGCGTCGGTCATGTATGCCTTTCAGGATTCGACGAATCGCAACCAGGGCGTTGGAAACCAAACGCTGGCCGAAGCCGCCTACAACACCGAATCGCGTGAAGACGACATTATTTTTCACGACGACTATATCGTTTCGCCTTCCATCCTGAATCAGGCATCTATTGTGCTTGAACACAGCTACGATCCCATTTCGAATGCACAGAACCAGCCCAAGATCAACGTGCAGGGTGACTTTGTAGGCGGAAGCGCGCAGAACGAGCAAGTACAAACGGAATACAATCTGCGCGCTAATGAAATGGTTTCCTGGACGAAAGGACCGCACAATCTGAAATTTGGCGCGAATCTGCCGCACCTGAGCCGCCGCGTTCTGGAAGACCATACAAACGCACTGGGCACCTATACATATGGACCCACCTATGCAGCTGATGGAACGCTGATCGCCACGGCCATCCAGAATTATCAGGCAGGCACCCCTTCGGGATTTTCTATCCAACAGGGGCAGACTCGTTTTGTCTATCACCAGCAGGAAGTCGGCGGATTTTTTCAGGATCAGATCAAACTGACGCCCATTTTCTCGCTTACGCCGGGTATCCGGTACGACTGGCAGAATTTTCTCGGCGGCGACGTCAATAATTTCTCGCCACGTCTTTCCTTTGCGCTGGTTCTGAACAAGGAGCACGAGATGGTGTTGCGCGGAGGAGGCGGCATCTACTATGACCGCACAGGCTCCGGCCCACTCGCTGACCTGGCTCGCTATGAGCATGCGGATTTGCGCCTGTTGCAGCTTTCCTCCAATCAGCAGCCTTTGTGCTACCCCATAACGGATTGCGCCGATCTCGCAACGCTGCCCCCGTCGCTCGTGGAACGCGCTCCGAACATCAGAACTCCTTATCAGATTAACTACGGACTCTCCATCGATCGCAAGGTAGGCGAGAAGGGCACAATTTCCATCGGCGGACGAGTGAATCGCGGCGTCGATCTTTATCGTTCGATCGACATCAATGCACCGCTTGCCCCGAATTACACCACTCGGCCGAATGCAAGCGTATCGCAGCTGCGGCAAATCCAGTCAGAAGGATTACAGAACGGCAGCGCGCTCGACGTAAATTATCGTGGACGGCTCAACAAATACTTCACCGGCTTTGCCTGGTATACCTGGAGTCATTACGGCAACAATACCAGCGGCATCTACTGGTTCCCTGAAAATCAACTAGATCCCGGCGCCGAATGGGGTCCGGCAGACTGGGACCAACGGCATCATTTTGGCCTCTATGGCATGTTCAATGCCGACCATCTGCTCAATTTAGGAGTGGGCATTTTTGCGAATACCGGCAAGCCTTGGACAATCATTACGGGCACAGACGCGTATGGCACAAACCTCTTCAACGCTCGCCCGGATGATGTGCCTCGCAACTCCGAGATTGGCCCGGACTATGCTGATCTCGATCTGCGCTGGGGATACGATTTCAAGCTGCATCCCAAAGAACTGGACAAGAGCCCAACGCTCGGACTTTCCGCCTCAGCCTTTAACGTATTGAATCACCCGAATGGTTCCTTCGTAGACACAGTGGAAGGCAGCGAAGATTTTGGCCAGGTAACCAGCGCATATCCGCCCCGTCGTATGCAATTGGCTATGCGGTTTAACTTCTAAGCAGCTTCACCACCCGTAACCCAAGCCCCGGTTTTACTGAGCCGGGGCTGATTCAGGATGGAAGATCCAATGGCGCAATTATTGGGGTTGGCCGTCCTCGAGCAGTTTGAGCGCATGCTGAAGCGAAGAGCGATACCGCACAGCGCGTTCCTTGGTCGTATCGCGACCGCGATTCTGCATCAACTGCTTGACAAGTTCATCGTCGGAAACATTGGCCTTGCTGGCTAAGTCCTGCACCTGGGCCATGCCCTCTGCGTACACTTTCGGAAAACGGGCTAGCTCCTGCTTAGCGGTCTGCGGTTTGTAGCTGAGGCGATCGCCGGTTTGCCATGCGTCAATCAATGGGTTGGGAGTCCACGTGAATGGCCATTCTGCATTGAGGGCATCGTAGGCAGCTCGAAGGCGTGTCTCCGCACCAGCAAAACCATTCAATTGCGGCCGGGACTCCAGCGCGCCCTGTGCACGGTGGATATGAATGACGACGCGCTGCGTCACCGAATAACGCGGCGTTGTAATTATTGTGGTGAGTGTATTGCCGTCATAATGCCAGCCAGGTTTCTCACTGTGCTGGACGAAAGAAATATTCGCACCGTTTACGGTTACAGATTCTGGAGGCCAGTCGCTTGGCAGGCGAATCTCATAGCTGCGCTCGTGTAGCATGCCAGGATATTGGCCGCGTACGGGCGCAATATCGACCGTCAGGTCATCCTGCGACTGTTTCGCGTCAATGTCAGTCCATGCATAGACGCCGCGTTTATAGTCTTCGGAATCACTCGCGTCCCCATAAACGGAATAGGACGAATTCTGATTGTTCTGCATGGGAAAGACATTCACGATGAGCGGATCGACCGGCTTTTGCCCCGTGTACTGCATATGCGGCTGCATAGGAACGATGGCTCCGCTGCGGAGATAAACAGGAATCTGATTGATAGCGAAATTGCGTTCGACCGTTGTTGGCCCGTTGAAATGCCTACCTGTTGGCCATTCGATCCATTCGCCTTGCGGGATCCAGACCTGTTCCTGTGCGAGCTGCGATTCTTTATCGACCGGCTGGGTAACGGGAGCAACGATCATCTGTTGTCCGAAGATATATTCGTCTTTATAGGTATAAGCCTCGTCAGCTTCAGGCCAGTCATAGTAAAGCGGTCGCAGAAAGGCTACACCAGTGTCATAGGTGCGCCGGCCTTCGGTGTATAGATAAGGCTGCAAAGCATAGCGGAGATGGAAGGCATCGCGCATGATGTCGGAATATGGCTCCGGATAAGCCCAGATACGGCGCTCGGAGTCTGGATTTTTGGTGGTGTGCGTGCGCAGAATAGGGCTATAGATGCCGAACTGAATCCAGCGTGTGTAGAGTTCTGGCTCGACAGCGCCGGGCATGTGACCGCCGATATCGTGGCTCCAGTAGGCATAGCCAACATTGGCGGCTGTTGCCGTAAACCAGGGTTGAAAAGCTAGGGATTCCCATACGGAGATGGTGTCGCCGGAAAAACCGATCTGGTAGCGGTGGTTGCCCAGTCCGCCCCAGCGATGAAAGAGCAGTGGGCGCTTTCCTTCCCGTTGCTGGTCGGTGAAATGGACATAGTTGAGCCACCAAGTGGGGTTCACTCCGGGAATCTGTGTATTGGCTTCCTGCTGCCAGTCGAGCCACCAGAAGTCGATGCCCTGCTTTTCGAGCGGATGGTGCAGCAGGTCCATATAATTTGTGGCGAATTTTTTGTTGGTAATATCGAATGGCACATATTTCTGCGTGGCTGGATCGATGCCGATGGCTTTTGCCATAGCAGGGTACGCCGCTTCCCAGGGCTGTACGCCAGATGCCGGATGCAGATTGAGTGTGGCCTTCAATCCTTCATCGTGCAGGTTTTTGAGAAATGCCTCGGGGTCGGGAAAGAGCAGAGGGTTCCAGGTATAGCCGCTCCAGCCAAGGCCGTGGCCGGATTGATCGGTTTCGTGTCTCGCTTCGAGCTGATCGCGGCTGAGGTGCCAGTCCATATCGATAACAAGAACATCGAGCGGGACATCATTCTCGCGGAAGCTGCGCACGAGGTCGTTGAGTTCCTGATCGCTGTAGGCCCAGTAGCGCGACCACCATGCTCCGAAAGCGAAGCGCGGGGGCAAAGGAATGCGTCCAGCAACCTGCACATAGTCATGCAGAGCCTGTTTGTAATCGTGACCGTATCCGAAGAAGTACCAGTCCTGTCGGTCGCCGGCCGGTCGCAGTTGCACCCAGGGCCATGGACTGTTTTCGCCCAACGTGAAGTTGAAGTTATCGGAGTCGAAAAGCGGTCGCGTTGAATCATCCACAATCGTCCAGCCGTCGCGCGATATGAGTCCGGGCTCAATTGGCTCTTTCGTTTTGCGGCCGAGAGCGCCGTCGAGAGTGCGTGTAGTTCCCAGCAGGTTGCCTGTGTCAGGCATACCGGGATGCCATGTAACCTGCTTACCGTCGAGTGTAAAGGTGATGGTTAGGTTGTCTGCGGTGAACTTGCCATCGCTATCGGTCGGAAGACTATATGAGAGTTGCGCTGCGCTTGTTTTGATTTCTAAAAGCTGGTTTGTCCCAGATTTTGTGATAGATGAAGTGAACTTCGGCACAGCGAGGCGACGGTTGAGGAAGACAAAGGACGGACGGTTTTCAAATTTGCCGTCAGTTGACCATTCCATACGGATGAGCTGTGGCGTGAGCACGGTGAAGCGGGCGTTCCCAAGTGTGACAATGGCCCGCGGGTCGGCGACCGGATTGTAGCTGGCTTCAGGAGCCGCGGCTACAGTTGTCGGTTTTGGCATTTGTGCAAACGATGGAATAGCGATGATAGACCACAGCAAACAGCAACCGAAAATGCTCTTTTTCATAACCGCCCAGCATAACTTGTCCTGCCGATCGAGACCAAACTGGTTTCGTGCTTTGGGCGCTTTCGAGCGGCTGGGTGGGAGCCTGCTCCCATCCTTCCGCTCTGCGAAAGGATGCGGCACCTTTTTCGTGAAGGGGATGATTCGGTCAATTACGCTGCTTCCTTTACCATGATGAATTGAGGCGATGATGGATTTTCAATTAGTGAGCGATTACAAGCCGCGTGGCGATCAGGGACGCGCGATTGAAGAGTTGGTGTCTGGAATTGGCGCGGGCGAGAAACATCAGGTGCTGCTCGGCGTGACCGGATCGGGTAAGACGTTCACGATGGCGAAGATCATCGAGGATTTGAACCGGCCCGCGCTGATTCTGGCGCACAACAAGACGCTGGCGGCACAGCTCTATCACGAGTTCAAGCAGTTCTTCCCGTCGAATGCGGTAGAGTATTTCGTCTCGTATTACGACTACTATCAGCCGGAAGCGTACATTCCATCGGGTGACCTCTACATCGAAAAAGAAGCGACGATCAACGAAGAGCTGGACAAGTTGCGGCTTTCCGCTACGCGGTCGCTATTTGAGCGGCGCGATGCGATTATCGTCTCGTCCGTCTCCTGCATCTACGGCCTCGGCGATCCGGATGCATACTATGGCATGCTGCTGCTGCTCGAAAAAGGACAGACGGTGCGGCGCGAGGACATTACACGCAAGCTGGTCGAGATTCTCTACGAGCGCAATGATGTCGATTTTCGGCGCGGCACCTTCCGGGTGCGCGGTGATGTGATCGAAGTCTTTCCTACTTACGATGAGAATGCTTATCGCATCGAGCTGTTCGGTGATGAGGTTGAATCGCTTGCGCAAATCGATCCGCTCTTTGGAACAGTGAAACAAAAATTTGCGAGGCTGCCGATTTATCCAAAGAGCCACTACGTTGTGAAACCGGAACGCAAGAATTCAGCAATCAGCTCCATTCTTGAAGAGCTGGGCTG
>DATHQH010000094.1:0-3976 GCA_035482895.1 Alloacidobacterium sp.
TCTGATAGCACCCGCGCAATTGCTTCCGCATAGGCAATATGTTCTTGTTCGAGAATGCGTTCTGCCAGAGTATGGGCATCATCGCCATCCAGAACCGGCACAGTTTTTTGCAGGATAATGACACCGTGATCGAGCTGCTCGTCGACAAAGTGGACGGTGCAGCCCGCAACCTTCACTCCATAATCCAATGCCTGCTGTTGTGCATCCAGGCCGGGAAATCCCGGCAGAAGCGATGGATGGATATTGAGGATGCGTTGCGGAAACGTCTGCACAAATTCCGAAGAGAGCAGGCGCATATAACCCGCAAGGCAAATCAGATCCACTTTATGTTGCAGCAGGCAGGCAATGATCTCAGCGTCGTGCTCGACGCGTTTGCGCCCGCGCGCTTCAATCGCAACCGCTGTAAGTCCACGTTCGGCTGCGGCTGCCAGTCCAGGCGCGTCGGCCTTGTTTGAAATGACAACGGCGATCTCCGTATTCAGCAGGTTGCCTTTGGTGATCGCATCGGCAATCGCGAGAAAATTTGATCCGCGCCCTGAAAGAAGAATGCCGAGGCGCTTGCGCGCGCCCACTGCTCCTGTCACTGATAGATCACCTTGCGGTCGCCTTTAACAGTGCGGCCAATGACGTAAAATTTTTCGTTCGCCCTGTCCAGCATGGATTTAACACGCTTAAATTTGTCGGCTGGAACCACTGCGATCAGGCCGATACCAAGATTGAAAGTCCGCAGCATTTCGTCCTGGGGAACGTTACCGAGCTCCTGCAGGTGCTCGAAAATAGGCAGCACGGGCCAGCTTCCTATTTCGACGAGAGCAGAAATACTTTTCGGCAGAATGCGCGGCAGGTTCTCGGTGATTCCGCCGCCTGTGATGTGCGCCATGCCGGTCACATAATCACTTGCTGTCAGCTTCTTGACGATGTTCAGGTAACTGCGGTGGGTCTTCATGAGCGCCGCACCGGCCTTGTCTTTAAGAGCGTTTACGTACTGCTCGGCTTTATATCCGGCCACTTCAAAAAAGAGTTTGCGTGCCAGGGAATATCCGTTCGTGTGCAGTCCTGTAGACGGCAGGCCGATCAAAACGTCGCCCACTTGGATCTTCGCGCCGGTAATAATCTTCTCTTTCTCCACAACGCCCACGATGAAGCCCGCGAGATCATATTCGCCATCGGAATAGAAGCCGGGCATCTGCGCCGTTTCACCGCCAATGAGCGCGCAGCCATTGGCGCGGCAAGCGTCTGCAAGTCCGCTGACGATCTTCTCTGTCACCGCCCCATCGAGATGCCCCGTGGCCAGATAATCGAGAAAGAAGAGCGGCACCGCACCCTGCACGGCGATGTCGTTGACACAATGATTGACCAGGTCTGCGCCTACCGTGTGGTGAATCCCCAGTTCAAAAGCAATTTTCAGTTTCGTTCCGACACCATCGGCACTCGAAACCAGAACCGGCTGCTGGTATTTCGTCGTGTCCAGTTTGAACAGTCCGCCGAATCCGCCGATTTCGCTAAGCACATTGCGGGTAAAGGTCTTTTGAGCCAGATATTTAATACGTTGTTTAGCGCGGTCACCGCTGGTGATATCGACCCCGGCGTCGGCATAGGTTACCGGAGATTTCGTCAAGCTGGATTTCTGATCTGACAATGTATTTCCGTCTTCGTCGAGATGAGCTGGAAAAGTCAGTTTAGCATTCCAGCGCCTGCACCAATTCAGGAAGGCGAGTCTCCTCGAAGCCTGAGTTCGGTCTCACCTTTCCATCTTTCTCAATCAAGGGTCGCGATTCGGGCCAATACAGGTCGAAAATGCGAGCGACAGGCGTAATTTTTATGGGGAGAAAACTTTCGGATGCCGTGTCGAAACACCCCCTAAAGGCTGGATGCACACTACAGCATGGGGCTCATCGGCCAGATTTCTAAGTATGCACAACTTTCTGTGAAAATCAAGAAATTCCCAGCAAAAATGTTTAGCGATAAGTGCATCCAACCGATACGCTTACAACAGCGCTATCTGCGCCCGGAGCCTATTGTGACCAAGTTTACCTTATCCCGTTCTGTGATTCTCGCTGGCCTTCTTTCTTACGCTGCTCTACCTGTAGTTACGTATGCCGCCACATTCGGTCCCGGCGGCGGGGTTCCGGTCCCAATCGGCACGAGCCTTGCTTCCGGTCCCGGTGGTGGAGTTCCCGTTCCAATCGGCACAAGCCTTGCCTTCGGTCCTGGTGGCGGAGTCCCGGTCCCAATCGGCAGAGGTCTTGCCTTCGGTCCCGGTGGTGGAGTTCCCGTTCCAATCGGCACGAGCCTTGCTTTCGGTCCTGGCGGTGGAGTTCCGGTCCCAATCGGCACAAGTACCAACGGGATTACAGCGATATAGAGATAGCATTGCCGCCATTATGTCTGGAAAACGGAGCGAATCGGCGTAAGATGCGTTTATGAAATTGTCGCTTCTGGACAGCGCGTTGTGGATAGGTAGTTTTATTACGGAAATTGCCTTGCTGTTTGTCCTCATTGTTCGTGGAGGTTGGAGGCAATTTCCTGTATTTACAACGCTCATCAGCTTTTATGTCACTCAAGCGATTCTGATGTTTTTCATTTATCGGTATAGTTCGCCTGCCACTTATACTCAGGTTTACTGGATTACATTTGCGATCGACTTTATGTTGCAGATCGCACTGGTTTTTGAAATCGCGCGCATTGTGCTTCGACCGACGGGAACCTGGGTGCGTGACGCTCGTTCCAGCTTTCTCATCGGGGGATTGGTAGGAGCATGTATTGCGGCTGGGCTGACTATGGCGGTTCACCCCTCAGCACTTCGATCGATGGATGCCTGGGGTATTCGAGCTTTTCTCTTCACGAGTCTGCTCTTCTGCGAGCTGTTTCTTGCCATGATGTTTGCCTCGCAGCGGCTGGGTCTGGAAGCGAAAAATTATGTCGTGGGATTGAGTATCGGGCTGACCATGTGGGCTCTTGTCTCGGCTGCGGTGGACGTCGCTCATAGTTATTATGGCTCAATGCATCTCCATGATTTCAGGCTGCTTGAGCATATTCGGACATTTGCTTATATTGCAGCGGTGCTTTATTGGACGGTCATCTTCTGGCTCCCGGAGTCGGAACGCCGGCCGCTTTCTCCGGAGATGCAGAAATATCTTGTTGCCTTGCACGCTAAAGTACAATACGATTCTTCCCAGGTTAGCAGTGTTCAAAATTTTCGCTGAGAGCTGGCCGTGACACCGATTTTTCTACTTCTGTGTTTCCTTGTCCTTCTTGCTGGCGGGCTGATTTCTCTGCAAATCAGAGCGCATCGTCAGCGCTCCACAACATGGGAAGACCTTGTCTCCCGTATGGAGCCTCTGCATGCCCGAGGGCTGGAGATTGTTGCCCTCGATAACCTGCAGCCGAAAGCGAACCAGCTTCAACTGGAACCGGAACATCTGTGGGGATTGATCGGTGGGATGGAAGGTCTACGAAGAATGCGGAAGAATGCGGACCTTCTGATCGCTCTTGCCTCTTATGTGCAGCGGTGGAACTTCGAAGAAGGTGTCATCGTTGCTGAGCGAATGCGCCATGACGCCGTGCAGCTCAAACGGGCCGTCTTCCGTATTCAGTTCGATATGATGATTCGCCGGACGCAGCTCCGCGCACCTTTCTACATCCATCAGGCTGCTGCTTCGTATTATCTGATGACCAAGCGTCTGCTGGCCCTCTATGAAACCAGTCACGCCGGCTTGCTTCCTCGCCTGGCGAAAGCCCTCTAAAATCGCGGCAATAGCAGGCTCCATCGAGGCTCCAGGAGGCATCGCTCTATACTGATCAGGTGATGCCTGTTTCCTCCAAGCGACAGTTGAATCGTTCCGCAGCCTTCCAGCGCCGCGCAGAGTTGTTTCTGCCCGGCGGCGTCGACTCACCCGTGCGTGCATTCCGCGCAGTGGGAGGCGATCCTCCGTTTGTCGTGAAAGGTCAAGGGGCTTACCTGTGGGACGCGGAC
>DATHQH010000095.1:0-49221 GCA_035482895.1 Alloacidobacterium sp.
TTCGCGCTTGACTCACATCGTCGCATTTACAGCCGCATGGCCGAGTTGATCGACGCAAGCCGCGCCGTTGACATCGTCACGCTCTCGGAGGAGCTCGCTAAACGCAAGGAGGTCGAAGCCGTCGGGGGCGTCGCCTATCTCGCGTCGCTCACGGAGGGCTTGCCGCGACGCATCTCGATTGAAGAGTACGTCCGCATCGTCAAAGACAAATCGCTGCTGCGGCAGCTCATCAATATCTGCTCCACGGCCATCACGCGTGCAGCCGACCAGGGCGAAGAAGCCTTCGAAATATTGAACGCCGCCGAAAGCGGATTGCTCGAAGTCACAGAGCGGGGCATCACCCGTGGTTTTGCCAGCATTCCGGAAATCGTCCGCGACTCCTTCGGCACCATCGACAACCTGTACAAAGAGGGCCGAGAGGTCACAGGTCTCGCCACGCACTTTACCGATTTCGATAAGATGACCAGCGGACTGCAGGCCTCAGAGCTGATCATCATCGCCGCACGCCCATCGATGGGAAAAACCGCCTGGGCTATCAACATTGCGCAGAACGCCGCGGTGCATGGCGGCAAAGTGGTCGCCGTTTTCTCTCTCGAAATGTCGAAGGAGTCGCTTCTGCGCCGCATGCTGGCATCGCAGGCACTCGTCGATTCGCAGAAGATTCAGAAAGGCTTTCTGCTGCGCGAAGACCAGCAGAAACTCACGCTCGCCCTCGAGCAGCTCGCTGAATCCAGGCTCTTTATCGATGACACGCCCGGCATCTCGCTGACGGAAATGCGTGCCAAGGCGCGCCGTCTGCGCCAGATGAGCGGATCGCTCGATCTGGTTGTTGTCGACTATCTGCAGCTGATGACCGCCAGCACCTCCGGCCCCGGCGGCAAACGCTACGAAAACCGCACACAGGAAGTCTCCGCCATCTCACGCGGACTGAAGGCTCTCGCCAAAGAATTGCAGGTCCCGGTCATCGCGCTTTCTCAGCTGAGCCGCGCCTCGGAGCAACGCGGCGGCGACAAGAAACCAATGCTCTCCGACCTGCGCGAATCAGGCTCGATCGAGCAGGATGCCGACGTCGTAGCCTTCATCCACCGCGAAAGCTATTACAACCGTGATGAAAACGGTCAGCCGGATCCGGACACGGAAGGCAAAGCCGAAATCATTATTGCCAAACAGCGTAACGGTCCGACCGGATCGGTTCATCTCGCCTATTTGTCGAAGTGCACCCGCTTTGAAAATCTCGCCTACGGTCCTGGCGGCGGAGATTACTAACCTGCATGAATTTCTTCGGCGGCGGCCTGATCGGCTTCTTTTTCGGCTTTGCCTTTGGAGTCGGCTGCGCCCTCGCTGTCATGTATTCCATCTACATCGGGGGCTATCGCAAGGCCATCGAAGATTCGCTTCGCGAAGAGAAATCCGATCGTTATCGTCACTGGTTACCCAAGATCCAGTCAAGGTTGGAAAAAGAACGCTCTAAGGCTTGATTCCAACCACAGAGTTATGGGATTATCCAGCACGCCAATTACGGCGTGGAATAAAAATTCTCGATACGTTCATGACGGCAGTCTTTATAAACAGATAATTTCTTTCTTCGCAGCATCCAACGAGAGCAGCATCCAATAAGAAACGGTGCGCGGTGTCGAACCACCATCGGAGTGACGAAATGGCGCTTCCCTCCCATCTCTCTACTCTGCTAGCCTCGATAGTCTTGAAGGAGATACAGATGCAGGTTTTTTGCCTCGCTACTTCCGAATCAGCTGACGTCAAGTGCAGGATATGCGGACAAGGGTATGCGCTTTATTTTGAGCGTAAGTTGCACGAAGAACGGGAAGAGGCGTTGCGGGCCGTGATGGAAACTCTGGAAAACCATCATGCGGCGGGCCCCGAATCCACGGTCCACCCGGAGAAAGCCTTCAATGTGCCCGCGTGGCATGGCCCGGCTCACATGTCCGGTGCCGCCATTCTTGGCGGCGCTCCGCCATGGGCTGCCTGACAGGCTTCTCATGCCCCACGGAGTATCCACTGAAGCGTTCCCTTACACTTAGCTTTTCAGGAACAAAAAACGCCACCCCAAAGGGTGGCGTTTTTGATTGTATTGCGTTGAACCGATTTACTGCTCGCGCTTCCAGTTCATCAGGTCGCCAAGCGTCGTTGTTGAGCTGGAAACCGGCTGCTTATAAGCTTCCACCTCGGAGCGGCTGGCTTCTTCGCCAACTGCGCGGAGGCTGAGTCCGACCTTCTTCTCATCAGCGTTCATCTTGATGATCTTGAATTCGTGCTCCTGGCCTGCTTCGAGCTTCACCGGTGTGCCGTGGTTATCCGTTGCCTCAGAAACGTGGCAGAGACCCTCAACACCTTCAGCAATCTCAACGAACGAACCGAACTGTGCCGAACGCAGCACCTTACCCTTGACCACATCGCCTACGCGATGCTGGGCAAAGAATGTCTCCCAGACATCAGGTTGCAGTTGCTTGATACCGAGTGAGAGACGACGGTTTTCCGGCTCTACACCAAGCACCACAGCACGCACCTTCTCGCCCTTCTTCAGTACTTCGGAAGGATGCTTGACGCGCTTGGTCCAGCTCAGATTGCTGACGTGCACCAGACCATCGATGCCGTCTTCGATCTCGATGAAAGCGCCGAAGTCGGTCAGGTTACGGACGCGGCCTTCGACATTTGTGCCCGCCGGATAACGTTCCGTCAGGTGCTCCCATGGATTTTCCAGCAGCTGCTTCATGCCCAGCGAGATGCGGCGGTCGTTCGGGTTGACGGCGAGAATGACCGTCTCAACTTCGTCGCCTGGCTTGACCAGCTTCGACGGATGCTTCATCCGCTTCGACCAGGTCATCTCGGAGACGTGCACCAGCCCTTCGATACCCTGTTCCAGCTCAACGAACGAGCCATAGTCGGTCACGCTAAGGACGCGGCCACGCACGCGGGCGCCAATTGGGTAGCGCTCTACGGCGTCGAGCCACGGGTCAGGCGTAAGCTGTTTGAAACCGAGCGAGACACGCTGTTTATCTTTGTCGAACTTCAGAACTTTGACTTGAATTTCATCACCGACGTTGACCAGATCGCGCGGATGCGTCAAGCGTCCCCACGACATATCGGTGATGTGCAGCAGGCCGTCAATACCGCCGAGATCGACAAATGCGCCGTAATCGGTCAGGTTCTTGACAGTTCCGGTCAGGATGCTGCCCTCTTCCAGGTGCTCCAGCGTCTTCGAGCGCTTCGCGGTCTGCTCTTCTTCCAGAATTTCCTTGCGGGAGACGACCACATTGCCGCGCTTTTTGTTCAGCTTGATGACGCGAATTTCAATCTGTTGGCCAATGTAGGCATCCAGATTGCGCACCGGACGAACTTCCAGCTGCGAGCCGGGCAGGAATGCTTTGATGCCGATATCGACCGTCAAACCGCCCTTCACGCGGCCCAGTACGGTGCCGGTAAGAATCGACTTCTCGTTCGCAGCTTTCTCGATCGTGTCCCATACGCGGTGTCGCTGAGCCTTTTCATAGCTCAGCACGTAGCCGCCTTCGGCTTCTTCCCGCTCAATGACGACTTCTATTGCGTCACCGGCCTGCAGTTTTGGCTGACCTGTGTGGTCAAGCACCTGCTCGATTGGAATCAGACCTTCCGACTTCATGCCCACATCAACGACGACATGCTTATCGGTCAGCTTGATCACAGTGCCGGACACGATATGGCTGTCGTCAAATGCCTGCGCGGCTGCTTCAGCAGCCTGCTCGCGATCAAAGGACTCGAGCACTGCGGCAAAATCTTCCATGCTGTTCAGATCGGCCTCTTCTTCAATCGGCTCAGACGCAACAGCAAGATGTGCGGTTTCTACGGAAGTAGACTCTGCGGAAATGGCTTCCGGGTTATGGGTGGTTTCGATGGACGGCTCGGCGTGCTCCGTCGCTGCTTCCAGCGTTGGGGTTTCAAGTTCGGTGTTCAGAGGGTTGCTCTCGGTTTGTTCAGGATTAAGGACGTCTGCCATAACAGCCAGCTCAGTAGGATTCAGGGTCGGCGGCCCCGTACTTCCGCCCTGCAGGCTGAGAGGGTTGGCCACCTCAGTGCTGCAGACTTCTTCGCTCTAAGCTTTAGATTCAGACTGGTCGGCGAAGATTCGGGAATCGTCGTCCTGACGTCTGGCGCTGTGGACGTTCTCAGAAGAAGACCGTCGAGCGTGAACACGACTCGGTCTCCGGGTGGGAGCATCCGTCAGGCAGGAAGCATGCAGGAGCGGCGATTGCAGGCCTACGCATGAATCCCGCGCACGTAAACCTGTATTAAAATCATAGAACTGTGCCGAGGCACTGTCAATGCAGGGCCCTTAGATTCACGCAGTTGCAATATATTTTGCACTCGATTTCGTAGAAATGTCCTCATTGTCGTTAAAGTGAACCAAAAATGGAGCACTTTTTACCTTTCCTTAAACGTGGAGGGTACCCCCAGTGTTCCGTCGACTCCTGCCACAAAATTTCTTTCTTCGCGGAGGATCAACCGCTTACTTTGCGCCATCGCGAAATTCTCACGCGCTTCCGGGTCTGATTGCAGGCGCAATTTATAACGCTCATAGGCGGCAAGGCTGTCAAACGCAATCAAACCCCAGGCGACATCGTTCGTGCCCTCATACGGAAGAAAATATCCAACAAGATGGCCGCCGCATCGAGGAATGATGCGGCCCCAATTCTCTGCGTACTTCTGGAACCCGTCCCGCTGGAACGGGTCGATCTGGTAACGGATGATGCACACGATCGTCATGGGCTTCCTTTTCATTTCCGGTGTGTCTAGCGAATCGGCATAACCAACAGCCAGCACCACGCCTGTCGTCACCATGACTCCGATCGCTTCGCGGCGGCTGATCTGTCTGGATTTCGCTGACTGCATAGTGGGCAGTATGCAAGTTGTTCTGCATAGATACTTCGTCTACCATCAAACTATGCATGCAGAAGATTACGGCGATGCCCCTGCCTCCCGGATTGCTGCAGCTATTGGGGAACCGGCGCGGGCGCGCATGCTCTATTGCCTGATGGACGGCCACGCGCGGACAAGCACTGAGCTTGCAATCGTGGCCGAGGTCAGCCCGTCAACCGCGAGCGTGCATTTGGGCCGGTTGAAAACCGAGCGCCTGGTCAAAGTGTTCGTCCAGGGGAAGCATCGCTACTACAGCCTGGATGGGCCCCATGTAGCCGGCGTCCTTGAAGGACTAAGCGTTCTCGCCGGCTTCTCACGCGGCAAATTTGCGCCGAGCACGCCAAACCGGCTCCGTGCCGCAAGGACTTGCTACGATCACATCGCCGGCACCGCGGGCGTGAGACTCCACGACCGTTTCCACGAGCTTGCATGGCTTTCATTCAGCGATGCAAACAGCAGCCACGCATACGTTCTTACCCCAGATGGAGCCAATGCATTGGAATCTCTCGGCATAGATGTTGAGGCCGTCCGGGCGTTGCGCCGCCGCTTCGCGTGCGCATGCCTGGACTGGAGCGAGCGGCGGCCTCATATCGGTGGTGCACTAGGCGCAGCCCTGCTGAACACAGCTCTGAAAAGGAAATGGGTAACACAGGATCTCGACAGCCGAGCCCTCGGCATCACAAGTCGGGGACGGCGGGAAATGTTGGCCCGGTTCGGCCTGCAGCTCTGAAAATTTTCCCGAAAACCTTAGCTTTCCACGCAAATTCCGCACACAGCCGCGCCGAACTTCGCCGCTTTTGCAGGACCGATGCCATCGACGGCAAGCAATTCCTCTTCGGTACGCGGGCGTTCGACCGCAATGGCGCGCAACGTCTTGTCAGGGAAGACACAGAACGCAGGCTGGCCCAGTTTGTCCGCCTCTTCGCGCCGCCACAAGCGTAGTCGTTCTTCCAGTGCTGCGGCTTCACCGGTAAGCGGAATCTCCGGTTTCACCGTCTTCGATTTGCGTTCACGCTTCGCTGGCTTGATGGTCGCAGCGATTTCGCTACTGTCGCGCATGAGTACTGCGGCAGCATCGCCGTCTTCCATATTCTCGCCGTCGCGGGTCAGGCTCGCCTTGCGATACGCAATGCTGCGGCCATCTTTTTCGAAGCTTGCATCCTCAATCGCCAGAAGGCCCGCTCCGCTCAAGGCTCCCAGAAGATCTTCAAAGTGGTCGCGGCTCATCCCGTTGCGGTCGCACAGCTCCTGATGTAGTTTGCCGGTCGATTTCGACCCGCCGGAACGTAAAGCCCGCAACAACGTAAACATAAGCTCGCGCTCATCGTCATCCAGAGGTCGGAAACGCTGCGCAATCGCCCGCTCCGGTGAACAGACATCGCACTGGCCACAGACGCGTCGTCCATCTTCGTCGTCACCAAAATGACGTACCAACTGAGACATGCGGCAATGGTGCGATTCCGCATACCGCACAACCTTATCGAGCTGCGTCATGCGCCGGTTCGATTGCGAAAGATACGGCTGCCGCCAGCCCGCATCGCCCTTCGTTACATTGCCTTCGAAATCGACTTGCGCGCCGCCATGCGCCATCAGCTTGTCGAGAGCGGTTGCAAACGTCTCCTCGCCCAGTTTCGACTTCAGCAATTTCGCCAGTTCCTCTTTATGACGCGGCCGCGCCTCCAGCTTACGAAAGATGAGGTCCAGTTCGTCGACTGGTGGGTAATCCCGCTCGTAAAAGAAATCATGCGTGCGCCGGTCCGCATAGGAGTACATCAGAATCGTCCGGCTCGGCTTGCCGTCACGTCCGGCGCGTCCAATCTCCTGGTAATACGCCTCAAGGCTGCCCGGCAGCGCCGTATGGATCACGGTTCGCACATTGGGCTTGTCGATACCCATGCCGAAGGCGATCGTTGCCACCACGGCTTCGAGCTTCCCTGCCAGAAATTCCCGCTGCACCCGCTCACGATGGTCGGGGTCGAGTCCCGCATGGTAGGCAGCGGCTGAAAAATGCTGCGAAAGCTCCTGCGCCAGCACTTCGGCATCCTTGCGTGTCGGCGCATAGACAATGGCAGGCCGCCGGTCTGCGGGTGTCAGGAGCGTCAAGGTAAGCTGTGTTCGTTTCGGTTTCGAGACCTCGACCACCTCGGCGGCCAGGTTGCTCCGCCGAAAACCATGAATAAAGCGCGCAGGCCGATCGAGCTGCAACTGCGCCACAATGTCATCCTGAACGAGGGGTGTTGCCGTTGCCGTCAGTGCTACGACAGGAGCAGGACGCAGCGCCGGCAGATAGCCGCCCAGCAGGCGATAGTCGGGTCGAAAATCATGCCCCCACTGCGAGATGCAGTGCGCCTCATCAATCGCTATCAAGGCAGGCTTGCGCTTCGCCAGCATCTCCGGGAAACCGGGCACTCGCAGCCGCTCCGGAGCGATGAAAAGGAAATCAAGGGTGCCATTCAAATATTCGCGGCAGGCTTGACGCGATAATTCGCGATCCAGCCCGGAGTGAATGCGCGCCGCTTGCAATCCCAATTCGCTGAGCTTTGCGGCCTGATCATCCATCAGCGCGATCAGTGGGCTGACCACCAGCGCCGTTCCTCCTCTGGCAATCGCAGGCAACTGGTAGCAGAGCGACTTGCCAGCGCCCGTCGGCATCACCAGCAGCACATCGCGTCCGTCCACTGCCGCACGGCACACTGCTTCCTGGTTCGCCCGGAACGACGAGAAACCGAAGGTGCGCGCGAGCAAGGCCGTGAGTTGTGCCGAAAGCATTACTCACAGTATGAGGCATGCTCGACTCGCTATACTGGTCGCCTATGGACCACCTGTGGACACCCTGGCGCTACACCTATGTCACCGCCGCCGATCAGGCCAAGCGCCAGGGCGTGCCCGATGAGTTGTCCGCATGGCCGGGCGACAAAGGCTGCGTCTTCTGCAACCTCGTGGCTGCCGTCGAGTATGCCGAAGCCCACGGCATGCCCAGCGAGCAGGCCGAAAAGGCTGCGCTCATCGTCCATCGCGATCAAAACACCTACGTTGTCCTCAATCGCTACCCGTATACCTCAGGACACGTCATGGTTCTGCCCTACGCGCACGAAGGCTCGCTCGCGGCTCTCCGCACCGCAGTCGCGCATGAGCTGATGGATACTGCGCAGAAACTCGAATCGGTCCTGGGCAGCGTGTATCATCCTGGCGGTGTGAACATGGGTCTGAATCTCGGCAAAGCCGCCGGAGCCGGAGTCGCCGGACATCTGCATCTGCATATTCTTCCCCGTTGGACCGGTGATACGAATTTCATGACTGTTGTGGGTGAAACCCGCGTCCTGCCGGAGGCCCTTGAAACGACATGGGAGCGCATCCGGGAAAATTTTCTGAAAAGTGCGTGAGAGGAACGGCAGTTGTTCTCCGCGACCCGCTCCTCCGGCATCCAAACTGAAAACGGGCTGGATTCGGGGCCTTAGTCTTTCCGCGGAGGTGCCACATGCCACAAACTGCTAAAAAGAATCACCAGAAAAGCCAGAAAGCCGAAGAGCACGCCTCCGCAAAACAATCCGCACCGACCAGCGTGCAGCCAGGGCCTACGCCCATGCAGCCGAAAGATGCGCATCTAGTCGGAGCCGGTCGCGAAGAACAGCTCCGCCTGCTGAAAAAGAATGTGGAAGAGGGGCAGGCTGAGCCCCATCCCGATCTGCCTGCCGGGTTGCACGCCACCGGCTCGTTTACGGGAGAGAATAAAGAGCGGAAATAGCGCTTATTCGATCTTCGGGAAGAGAGAGTCGTTGGGCTCTTCTTCATCATCCCCCGGCTTCCAATCCTCCGCCTTCAGTTCGCGCGTGACGGATTCGAGCATTCCAATCTCCGGCAACTCTTCTTGTCCGATATGAAGCTCATGCAGCTTGCGCGCATAGGTAAAGACGCTTCCCCGACCCTCGACACTGCCGATGAGGTTGTTGTAATGCTTCACCGTGCTGCTCAGAGCATTCCCCATCCTGGTAAAGTGCTCCTGAGTAGTGGCCAGTTTGTCGTATAGTTTTTCTCCTACCTCGCGGATGGCCAGCGCATTTTTCGTGACTTCCAGCTGTTGCCATCCATAAGCGACCGCCTTCAGCAGCGCAATCAGCGTCGTAGGCGTGGCAAGAATCACATTCGAGCTGCTGCCGAACTCAATCAAACCTGGGTCTTGTTCCAGCGCCGCGCTGAAAAACACCTCACTTGAAAGAAAACAGACAACGAAGTCAGGGCTGTTTTTGAACTGCCTCCAATAGGATTTGGCCGACAATGCACTCAGATGATCGCGGACCCTGGCGGCATGCGCAGCAAGCTTTAGCGCCCGCGTGGCTTCGTCGTTAGCGCTCATCGCGTCCAGAAACGCATCGAACGGCGTCTTTACATCAATCACGATGGTTCGCTCGTTCGGCAAATGGATCACGCAGTCAGGCCGGATCGAACTCTCTTCACCGCGCACAAACACTTCCATATCGAACGAAGCATGCTGCACCATACCGGCAAACTCTATGCAGCGCTTCAGTTGCAACTCGCCCCAGTTGCCCCTGATCTTGGGAGCGCGCAGAGCTGAAATAAGCTGCGAAGTCTCCCGGCGCAGGTCGGTCTGCGAGACTTGCATGCCGGCGACCATCTCCCGAAGCGACTGGTAGGCACCCTCGCGCTTCACTTCCAGCTGTTGTGTCCCTGCCTCCAGCTTGTCTAACGTCTCCCGCACCGGCTTTAGCAGTTCCGCGATTGCCTTTTCTTTCCCCTCGAGTGCATGCTCGGCTGTCTGCTGCTGTTTTCCCAACTCCTGTCGGGCCAGTTTCAGAAATGCCTCGCTGTTTTCGTTCAGAACGCGAGAGGCTGCGCTGCGGAAGCTGTCCTCCAGGCTGGCGCGTGCCTGCTTCAACGATTCCTGCTCGGCGTTCAGCCGCTCTTCCAGCCGCGCTTTGGCCTCACGCAACACCCCGGCTTCTTTTCGTTCTGCTTCCAGCAGGGCTTCCCGCTCAGCAAGCTGCGAGGCCAGATTTCCACCGTTTTGTGTCAACGCAGAAATTTGGCTGCGAACACTTTGATTGTGAATCCAATAGCCAAGGGACACCCCCACAAGGACGGCGAGTACAGCGATCACTGCAATAAGGAGCATAGCGACTATACTGCCATTGAAACGCAAACAAAGCACGGATCCGTCCCGTATTCTGCATACCCGCGCTTTACACCTTCAAAGGGCCTCAGTAGACTTGAAATTTCGGAGCGCGGAATTCGTGTGCCCTATGGCATGCTCGTTTCCGGAGAGTTTTCAATAAAATTTCGTGCCGTATCGATGGACAGGAGAAACGCATGGCAGCAGTGGAAGAGAAAGTAAAACAGATCATCGTCGAACAGCTTCAGGTCGACGAAGCCGAAGTGACGCCCAGCGCATCTTTTCAGGAAGACCTTGGCGCTGACTCGCTCGACGTCGTCGAGCTGGTGATGCAGTTCGAAGAAGCCTTTGACCTTGAAATCCCCGACGAAGACGCCGAGAAGATCAAGACGGTGAAGGACGCCATCGACTACATCGAGAAAAACGCGAAAGGCGGCAAATAGCTTTGCAACGGCGCGTCGTCATTACGGGCATCGGTCTGCTGTGTGGGGTTGGCAACACAACGCCCGAAGTCTGGAAAAATCTGCTGGCAGGCAAGAGCGGGATGGCTCCCATCACCGGCTTCGATACGACAGGTTTCTCTGTCACCTTCGCAGCCGAGGTGAAGAACTTCGATCCGCTCAACTTTGTGGAGAAGAAAGAGTCGCGCAAGATGGGGCGCTTCATCCACTTTGCTCTTGCCGCTGCTCAGGAGGCCATGGAAATGTCCGGCCTCAAGATTACTCCGGAAAACGACACACGCGTCGGCGTACATATCGGTTCGGGCATCGGTGGATTCGACATCATCGAGCGCGAGCACAGTGCCATGTTGCAGGGTGGTCCGCGCAAAATATCACCCTTCTTCATTCCTGCCGCCATCATCAATCTTGCAGCCGGTCAGGTCAGCATCAAATACGGTGCCAGAGGACCCAATGAGGCCACGGCAACGGCCTGCACCACCAGCGCGCACGCCATTGGCGACGCTTACCGCCTGATACAGCGCGGCGATGCCGACGCCATGATTGCCGGCGGCGCTGAGGCAGCCATCACGCCCATGGGCGTGGGCGGCTTCGCGGCCATGCGCGCGCTTTCCACCCGCAATGACGATCCGGAACACGCATGCCGGCCATTCGATAAAGACCGCGATGGCTTTGTCGTTGGCGAAGGCGCGGGCATCCTGATCCTCGAAGATCTGGAATTTGCCAAGGCTCGTGGGGCAAAGATTCTGGCTGAAATCATCGGCTATGGCATGAGCGCTGATGCCTATCACATCACCAGCATGGCTCTTGAGGGCGAGGGCTGCTACCGCGCAATGAAAAATGCCATTGAAAGCGCCCACATTCAACCGGACGATATCCAGTACGTGAATGCCCACGCGACGTCCACGCCTGCAGGCGACGTTCTCGAAAGCGCCGCGATGGAAAAGCTCTTTGGCGAGAATGCAATCAGCGGCAAACTGTTGATCAGCTCGACCAAGTCCATGACCGGTCACCTCTTAGGGGGAGCGGGCGGCCTCGAGGCCGGCATCACTATCATGGCCATGCTCGATCATATGGCTCCGCCCACCATGAATCTCAACAACCAGGACCCTGAGTGCAGGTTGAGCTACGTGCCCAATCAACCGCGCCCCCTCAACATCGACATCGCCTTGTCGAATTCCTTTGGCTTCGGCGGCACAAACGGCTCCCTGATCTTCCGTCGCTGGCAGGACTAGCCAGTCGCGCATTCGATCCGCCATCCCGTGTGGGATGGAGCGGTTCTTAACCGGGAATTGCTCGTACCGGAGGATCATTTCGGTGGGAAAATACTGGGTTCCGGGAGCAGTCATCCTCCTGTTGCTAGTCTTGCTCACCGAAGTCGGGCTCTCGACCCGTCAGGAATCGCTCAGCTGGGATGAGGGCGATCATATCTACTCCGGTTACATGAACTGGAAGCATCGCGAATACAGCCTCAATCCAGAGCATCCGCCACTGGTCAAGCTGGTGGCAACACTGCCGCTGCTGCCGCTCGATCTGAAAGTCGCACCCCGTCAGGACCGCTACTTCAAGGCTGAAGCCTACTACGGCGGCCGGGAGCTGCTCTTCCGCAACGATCCAAAGTACGGAGGCCGTTACAACGCGGACACTCTGCTCTTCCGGATTCATATGACGGTCCTTGTCTTTGCCGTCGTGCTCGCGCTGCTGCTCTTTCTGGCAGGCCGGGAGATGTTCGGCGCCACCGCGGGACTGATCGCCATGACGCTTTTTGTCTTCGATCCCACGGTGCTTACCAATGCGCCGTTCGTCACCACGGACATGGGTGCAGCGTGCGGCTTCTTCGCTGCCGTCTACACGTTCTACCGCTTTGTAAAAGCGATGAGTTGGCAGCGCGCAGTGGTCTGTGGATTCGTCGTCGGACTAGCCCTCGCCACCAAGCATTCCGTGGTTCTGTTGCTGCCGATACTGGTTCTGCTTGCCGCTGGAGACGTGGCAGGCCGCTGGAAGGCAGCCCGGCGCTGGCCGGGGCACGATGCGTTGCGCATCTTGTTGGGCCTCGGAGCGATCGCCGCCATCGCACTGTTTGTTCTTTGGGGGGTCTACAGTTTCCGCTACGCGATGCACCCGGTCGGCGTGAATATGCCGACTTTGGCATCTGAGATGGGCCCGCTGTCCCCTCTCATGAAGAGACTCATCTCCATTTCCGCGCACTATCATCTGCTGCCGGAAAGCTATCTCTTTGGCCTGGCGGACGTGCAGGCGGTGGGGCTGGAAATGCCAACCTACATCTTCGGCAGGCTCTACGCTCACGGACAATGGTTCTACTTTCCCGTATTGCTCACGCTGAAGTGGAGCTTAGGTGTGCTGGGACTGCTGGCACTCGCAATCTATGCATTTGCCACCGGAAAAGTTCGTCGGCCGCGAGAAGCCTTCTTTCTGGCGCTACCGGCCCTGTTCTATCTTGTTGTGGCGATGGCCGGCCCGCTGAACATCGGAGTGCGCCATGTTCTGCCGGTGTTTCCGTTTGCCTTTGCATTGGCAGGCGCGGGAGCTGCATCGCTGGTTTGCCGACGGAGAGCATGGGCCTTTGTCGTGGGAGCGCTGCTCCTGTGCCATGCGGTGGACTCAGTGCGGATGTTCCCCAATTACATGCCCTATGCGAATGTTCTTTGGGGTGGTCCGACGAAAACTCATTTGTACTTTTCCGATTCGGCGACCGATTGGGGCCAGGAGCTGAAATGGACAAGGCAATGGGTGGATGCGCACAATGTCAAGGAATGCTGGTTCGCCTACTTTGCAGCTCCGTTTCTCCTTCCGAGCGATTACGGCATTCCCTGTAAACCTCTGCCGACACTCGACACCATGTATGAAGAAGATATTTTCTTGCCGCCAGTGGTGCACGGTCCGGTTCTGATCAGCTTTGCCGACCTCAATGGGTTTGAGCTCGGGACAAAGGTGCGAAACCCCTACCAGAATCTTTTTGAACGCAAGCCCGACGATGTGATTGCAAACGGCATCGCTGTCTTCAACGGGGATTTCCCCCTGCCCGAAGCGGCAGCGCTCGCATATGAGCAACAGGCACGCAAAGACTTGAAAAAAGATCCCCGCTCGGCATTGAGCGCAGCCCAACAAGCTGTCGCGCTGGCTCCAAATGGATTTGACGCGAATATGGCTCTGGGCGAGGCTTTCATGGCTACGGGGAATCAGACTGCGGCACGAGAAGCGTACCAAACAGCACTGCGCCGCGTTCCCGAGATGGAGCCAACTTCGCAGGAGTACTGGAGGCCCATTTTGGAGAAGAAGCTGGCAGATCTGGGGCAGCGCCAATAATTTTTCGCATGTCTGGAACGGCGGCCACCAGGAAGAGTTTTTGGGACTGATGGGAAAAAAGTAAAAGCCCGGCACAAAGCCGGGCTTTCCTTTTCTGGAATGTTCCGTCTACTTAAGCAGGCTGAACGTTCTCGGCCTGGAAGCCCTTGGGGCCACGCACGACGTTGAACTGGACGCGCTGACCTTCCTGAAGGCTGCGGAAGCCGTTCGCGTTGATCGCGGAGAAGTGTACGAAGATGTCTTCGTTGTTGCTCTCACGCGTAATGAATCCGAAGCCCTTGGCATCGTTAAACCACTTGACTGTACCCTGTTCCATTTTGGGGGTATTCCTTTGTGTTGATATTCGCTGAAAACGGGAAGGTGTAGAGCAGGCAGTGCTTTGGACGGCATTACGTGCGAACAAGAACCCACTCGGAATCGAGCGTATTTACAGTATACTCGCTTTCCAGAAAGATTGCAGGATAAAGAGTTAGCCGCCGTTCGCAATCGGCGAACGGCAGCTCATCGAACTCTCAGCCCTGCGCCGCGGCCACGCCTGTAAAGATCAATATAATCAACAGCCACCAACCCACCACGACGATAGCCGCAGTGCTGCGCTTGACTTTGGCAACGATCGAAATCCCGATCACGCTCAGGAGAATCGACCAGATTTCAAAAAGATCGATATGGCTGCTAAACGAAACGAGCCACTTCGGAGCCTCGCTGCTCAGATAGAAACCAAGGTTGGTGCCTACGGGATTCTGCAGCAGGAAAGAATCTGGAGCGAGGCCAGCGAAGAGAGAGATCGCAGCCAGAAGAAATTTGATATTCATGACCAGATTCGAGTACATATAAACGGCATACACCTGACCATAAGTGGCCGTCCCACCAAAGCCAAAGTTAACCGCAGCCCAGGCCAGCAATGCCGCAATCGCGGTAAAGATCAGCAGAACCACCGCATACGCGTAGGAAGTTCCCGCAATAATTTTGGCTGAAACGGCCTTTACGCTGGCATATTGTTCGGGCGGCATCTGGGAGAACCTCTCTTCCTGCTTCGGACTTTGGTGCGTGTTGTTCTCGAAGACTTTGTCCCATCCAACTTTTTGCTGGACCGCGAAGGAAAACACGATGCTCACCACAATCATGATCAGCAGCGGCCCCCACCACGCTGCGCTCCGCAGAAGATCGGCGAACGTTTTCGAAGGAGCTACAAAGGTGTTGATAATGCGCTGTCCCTCACTCAACGGCGCGGCCGTAATTACAGGAGATGCATCACTCATAGTGCCTCACAAAATCAAATACTTAACTGATTGGCGCGATTTTACCCGCTCGAACCACTTCTTGCGATGAAAATCGGACATGCGATGCACTGAACCAAGCTCAATACTTCCCGGTTCGTAGCTACTTGGATACTCTGAGAAAGCTCCTGGTACCCTCCGCGGTCCCGCTCATGCGCTGTTTTCCTATTTTCCTTGCCACCGTATTGCTCGCCAGTACGGGGACTTCTGCCTTTGCGGTAAAGAAGAAGCCGCATACTCGCGTCCGCAACGCTTCCACTCACACGCACAGCAAGCGTCATGCTCGCCCCCGTCACGCCGCCCTCGAAGCACGGGAAGAAACTGCGACCGTCACGATTCCAGAAGTTCCGCTCAAACACGCAAAAATGGTTATGTTGCCGCCGCTCAAAGGCTCACTTGCATCCCTGAGACGCCAGAATGAGCGCAGCGAGGCCGATGGCCTGGAGCGTATCGAGGATGATGACCAACTGAATGAGCTTCGTCTCCAGCACGCCCTCGTTGCGGTGCCGGCTGGCATGTCGCTCCGCGTCAACCCGGAATTGCCCGCGAACCGGCGCTATTGCCGTCCGTGGACTGCTCGCTTTCTCAGCGATCTGGCTCGTGTGCATTACGAACGCTTCCACCGTCCGCTTCAAGTGAATTCTGCCGTGCGAACGGTGCAGTACCAGCGCCATCTACTGGAAGTGAATGGCAATGCCGCACCCGCCGAGGGAGATATTGCCTCGCCGCACCTTACCGGAGCCACCATCGACATTGCCAAAAAGGGATTGTCGATGTCGGAAATCGCATGGATGCGGGCTTACCTGCTGCCGCTGCAGACCGCCGGAAAACTTGATGTAGAAGAAGAGTTTTATCAGTCCTGCTTCCACATCACGATCTACAAAGCCTATACGCCACCCGCAACCAAGGCGGTTCCAAACAAACGCGGCACCAGCAGCGCTCTGATTGCCGCAGGCGTGCAGTAACAGTTGCTGGGCGATCGATCGTTCTGAATGAACGGAACTGGATAAACAGGAAAAAGGTGGCCCGCGTCTTCCCTTGAGTACACTTTGCATCTAACCTTGACGGCGCAGCCTCTGAATGGATTCTGTCTGCTTAAATCAGGCGTCTGCGCGATCGGTAAGAGTTACGCATTCAGGAGGAAAACCAATGAAAAGCGCGAAGTACAGGCTTGCTTTCGTACTGACTGCAAGCCTGTTGTCGGGAGCCTTGATTTCAGGTTCGTATCATGCGGTGGCGGCCGCTGCCCAGGCTGGGGAAAACGACTCGAACCTCCAGGCCGAGGTAATGAACAAGGCATTGAACAAATCGCAGTTCAAAGGAGTGCAGGCCACGGCTCACAACGGCATAGTGACACTCACCGGCACAGTCGATGTCTACGATCTCAAGGAAGAGGCGGACAAACGAACCCATAGGATCAAAGGGGTGCAGGGAGTGCTGAACAATATCGAGGTGGCGGGTGCCGATGTTCCCGATGCCGAACTACAGGAGAAGCTGATCAAAGCGATTTCATATGACCGAGTAGGGTACGGCACGACGCCCTTCAACGCGATAGCCGTGAACGTGCAAAATGGAGTCGTCACGCTGGCCGGTCATGCCTACGGCCCGGTTGATGCGGATTCCGCCGTCGCCGTGGCTGCGAATACGCGCGGAGTAAAAGATGTCGTAAACGACATTCAGGTCGATCCGGTATCACCTATGGATGATCGCATCCGATTCGCAGTCTTCCGTTCCGTCTATGGTTTCCCAAGCCTGAATAAATATGCGATTGACCCGGCCAAGCCGATTCGCATCTCGGTGCAAAATGGCAATGTTACGCTCTATGGCGTAGTAGACAGTCAGGCGGACAAGAATGTTGCAGGGCTGCGCGCCAATACTGTGCCCGGAGTCTTCAGAGTCACGAATGATCTTCAGGTCGCAGGACCGCAGAAAGAATAGCTGCGGCAGTCACACTTGTACATTGGCTGGGTCCGCATTCTCGGCGACGATTAACATAACACCGTGACACACATCACACTGTGGACCGTAGGTGCATTCCTCCTCGCCCTTGCTCCTCTGGCCGGATTCGGATTCGCCAATGACCGATGGATTGCGGCCGCGCGCGAGTGGCCGATCTCTGGTCGCCTCGCGCTGCCTGCCGTGTGCGTCGTGCCCTATCTGCTGGTGGCCGCCCCGCTTCATCAACTTCGCATAGAGTGGCTATTGCTGTATCTGTTGCTTCCGATCGGCATAGCGGCATTGCTCGCGTTTGCCGCCAGACTGGACCCCCAGCAACGGGGACATTGGCTCGATTTTCTGGTGCTGTTCACGCTCGGGCTCGCCGTCGATCTGCGCTGGTTCGAGCCGGCATGGCCGCATTCGCTCACCGCTCTGAACAAGCTGCTCCTGCTGGACGCGGGATTGTATGGCTTTCATGCCGTCCGCCAACTCAATGGCGTTGGCTTCGATCTCCGCTGGTGTAAATCGGACTGGAAGATTGGGCTCCGCGAATTTCTTCTCTATACGCCAATCGCAATTCTGCTCGGTCTCGCCATTGGGTTTCTTCATTGGCACGGGCATGTTGACCGCCCATGGCTGTTGCCCGGCATGTGGCTCTTCACGTATCTCTTCATTGCCCTGCCCGAAGAGATTTTCTTTCGCGGCTGGATGCAGAACCTGTTCGAGCGCCGCACAGGACGGTCAGCCTCGCTTGCGATAACAGCCATTCTCTTCGGCCTGTCACACTTCAACAAGCGCGCTGTGCACTTCAACTGGCGCTACGTTTTACTGGCGTCGATCGCCGGCATTTTCTACGGCCGCGCCTGGCGATCCGAAAGAAGAATCGCAGCATCGTCCATTACCCATGCCTGCGTGGATACGGTCTGGGGCGCGCTGCTTCGTTGAATCCTGTAGTGACGGGGATGGTAGCGCAGATAACCCAGCCCTACACGCATGTGGTGATGCATCGCATTTGGCACAGTCATGGCTACGCAAATACCCAGGATGCCATGGGCCAGACCCAGCGCATACAAGTTGCGGTATCGCAGAAAAAGCGGGCAGGCAATGAAGCCCCATACGAGCGTAAGCACAACCAGTACAGGGTTTGGAATATGCGCTGCGGCGAATAAGAGAGCCGCAGCCGCAATGGCCATGGACCGTCGTGGGAGCAGGCGCATAAGGCGCGTCAACACGAAGATTTGCAGCAGAAATTCCTGCAGAAATGCCCACACGACATACCCTCCCATCCGGAAATTCAGCGGAAAGCTGTCTGCCCGCGGAATCCTGTGGAGGGTACCGAGCAGTTTCGCAATGACAACAGCGAGAGCCGCCAGAGCGAGCGCGCCTGCGACGATCCAGGAAGAACGCAAGGCGCCTGTCGGCGCAAGGCCGAGCGAGTGCAATGTATCCCTTCGCAAAATCGTAAAGACAACAATGCAGACAACGGCCAGCCAATAGAGAATGCGCTGAGCCGGCATCGGCGTCCAGATAACGGCAAAGACAAGACCGTAGCCTGCAAGCAGTTCCAGCAGATTACGGAGCCGGGAATGAGCGCTTAAGTCCATACTTCTCCTTCAGCATGAGACGGCCGCTTCGTGCGCCAGGACTATATTTCTAACTCTTTTCCTAAGGAAGTCTCCCGCTCTATCTTCAGAAATTCCGCCATTCGCCAATCCGCCATGTCGGTTTACCCAATCCAGATAGCGCAATCGGCAGTCCCGGGCAAAGATGCTTTCAAGGCACGTCTTTAGGAGAAATTCTATGAAAGCTCTTCGCATCGTATTCGTCATAGCGCTGCTGGCGCCCGTCCGATTTCTTCATGCGCAGATTGAGGACCGCCCGCTGATGTCCGTCGATATTCCCTTTGCCTTCACCGTCGAAAACACACGCCTGCCCGCAGGGCACTACCTGGTTTCCATGGTCCAACTCGATCATCGTTGGAGATTGAGCTCAACCGATCACAAAAACAATGTGTTTTTAGATATTTCTATGAACGAAAATCCGCGCCTCGCAAAAACATCGAAGCTGGTTTTCCATCATTACAAAACGGACTACGTATTGCGGGAAATATGGGAAGGGGACAGAGGAACCACAGCAACGCTCTGGGTCGGAAAGCGGGAGAAACAGCTTGCACAGTTCAATCCCTCGCCCGAGATTGCGATGATCGATGCACAATCCGAGTAGTACCGTCAGCAAATGTAAAGAGGGCATCGATCCTCCCGATGCCCTCTTTACATGGATTCTTTCAATCGTTACTGCAACAGCGAACCATTTTCCGGTTCTTGTTTTGCTTCCTCCGGTGGGATGACCACAGCCGCTGCGACCTTGTCTTCATCCTCAAGGTTTAGCAGCTTCACCCCCTGCGTGGAGCGTCCGGCCTCGCGGATCGTCTTCGTATCGATGCGGATGATCTTGCCATATTGGCTGATGACCATCAGCTCCGAAGTCTCGTCTACAAGTTGAATGGAAGAGACCTTGCCGTTGCGTGCCGTTGTTTTCACGTTGATGACACCCTTGCCGCCGCGTGTCTGCAAGCGGTACTCGTCCACATCGGTGCGCTTGCCGAAGCCATTCTCCGTGATGCTGAGGATGAGGCAATCGCAATTAACTCCGCCTTCATCTTTTCTGCGTTCACGCGGGGTGACAGCGATTCCGACCAGATAATCCTTCTTGCCGAGGTCAATGCCGCGCACACCGCGAGCCGGACGGCCCATGGAGCGGACATCGTTCTCGTCGAAGCGAATGGCCATGCCTTCATGCGTAGCAAGGAAGACAATCTGCCGGCCGTCGGTAATGCGCACACCGATTAACTCGTCATCCTCTTCAATGCCGATGGCGATGATGCCGCGCGCCATGACATTCGAGAAGTCCTTCAGCGGTGTCTTCTTCACCGTTCCGTTCCGCGTCGCGAAGAAGATAAACTTGCCGTCTTCTTCAAGATTACGTAGCGGCAGAATCGTGCGCACCGTCTCCCCGGCTTGCAGATTGAGGAGGCTCTGCATCGACTTGCCCTTGCCCGCAGCGCCTACGTCCGGAATCTCATACACCTTAAGCCAGTAAACGCGGCCCGTGTTGGTGAAGCAGAGCAGATAGGCATGCGTCGAATCGACGATGAGCTGCGAGACAAAATCTTCTTCTCGCGTTTTCATGCCGGTGCGGCCCTGGCCACCGCGCCGTTGCTGGCGATAGGTCGAAATCGGCGTCCGCTTCAGGTAGCCCTGATGCGAGACAGTCACCGCAACCTGCTCGTCGGCGATCAGGTCTTCGAGCTGCAGCTCAGCAGTTTCGTCGATGATCTGCGTGCGGCGCTCGTCACCATAATCCTTGCGGATGGCTTCGAGTTCTTTCACAATCACCGAACGCAGTTTCTTTTCCGAGCCAAGAATCGACTCATATTCTGCGATACGGTTGCGGACATCGGCAAGTTCCTTGAGCAACTCGTCGATCGATAGCTGCGTCAGGCGATAGAGCTGCAATTCCAGAATTGCATCGATCTGGCGATAGCTCAGTGTCAGCGTCGGAGTGATGAGCGTTGCCGGATCAATCGCATAGCGCTCCGGATCGAGCTTCACACCAGCCAGCGCTTGATCGCGCACCGTGATGGTCTTGCCGGAGAAGAACTGGAAGAGGTTCTCGCGCGCATCCGTCCGGGAAGACGATCCGCGGATGATTTTAATGACGTTGTCCAGGTGGTCGAGCGCAATCTGGTAGCCAAGCAGGATATGCTCGCGCTCGCGCGCCTTGCGCAGCAGGAAGGCTGTGCGGCGACGGACCACATCGATACGGTGATCGAGGAAGTGCCGAATTGCATCCGGCAGCGAAAGCTCGCGTGGCTGGCCGTTGACGACGGCCAGGAAGATCATCGAGAAGCTTTCCTGCATTTGCGTATGCTTATAGAGCTGGTTCAGCACGATCTGCGCTTCGGCGCCGCGCTTTAGCTCAATGACGATACGCATGCCATCGCGGTCGCTCTCATCGCGGACATCCGAGATCTCGTCGATGATTTTCTCATTGACCAGCTCGGCAATGCGCTTGATCAGCGTGTTCTTGTTGACCTGAAATGGAATTTCGCTGACGATGATTGCCTGGCGCCCCTGCGTGATGTTTTCCGTGGCGCACTTGGCACGAATCAGAAATCGCCCGCGGCCTGTCTTATAAGCATTTGCAATGCCGCTGCGTCCATAAAGAAACCCGCCCGTCGGAAAATCCGGCCCTTGCACATGCTTCAGCACTTCGGCCAATCCGGCGTTCGGATTGTTGATCATCTCGATGGCAGCGTTGACGACCTCGGTCAAATTGTGCGGCGGAATGTTCGTCGCCATGCCAACCGCGATGCCGTTTGCGCCGTTGACGATAAGGTTCGGAATACGCGCAGGCAGCACCGATGGCTCAAACGTCGATTCATCATAATTCGGCGCGAAGTCGACTGTTTCCTGGTCAATATCCGCGAGCATTTCGCCCGCGACCTTCATCAGCCGGCATTCGGTGTATCGCATGGCCGCAGGCATATCGCCATCGACGGAACCGAAGTTGCCCTGACCATCAACCAGCACATAACGCATGCTGAAGGGCTGCGCCAGACGCACCATCGTGTCGTAAATAGCGGAGTCGCCATGCGGGTGATAGTTGCCCATCACGTGACCCACCACCTTGGCGCATTTGGTGTACTTCTTGTTGTGCTGCAGTCCCATGTCGTGCATGCCGTACAGAATGCGGCGATGTACCGGTTTCAGTCCGTCGCGCACATCCGGCAGCGCGCGGCCGATAATGACCGACATGGAATATGCGAGATACGACTGACGCATCTCGTCTTCAATATTGATCGGGATAAGATTGGCTGCGCCGGGTCCGGTGGGTCCGTCACCACTGTTGCCATTGCCAAGAGGAAGCTGGGGATTCTGATCGTCTGCCATAGATGTAAGTTCGAAGTTTCACACAACCCGGGATGCGACGCTGAAGCCGCAATGATGTGCATAAGGCAAAACCGGGCGAAATGAATCTATCTTTATGATACTAAATTAGTTACGGGTCGGCAATGCCCCGTTAGTCCCTTGGATTCATGGGTTTGCGGACACCGAAATTTAGACCCCTCTGAATGTCCGGTACACTGAGTTCAGAATCCCACGAAACGATGCCGCCTTCGACCGTCCACAGCATCCGCAAATTCCGCTTCAGTCGCCCGCAACAGATCGCTGCAGTGCTCCTTTTCATCCTGTTTGGCCAGTGTCTCTGGGTCGCCATCCATCAGACGCTGAGTGAAACCGATTACCAATATGCGCGCTGCGGGCGTGAGATGTGGGAAAAGCCATCACCCCTGGCGGGTTATTTCACCAGCTGCGGCAATATTCACGATGGCACTCTTGCCTATCGTGCCGCCGGGTTACCACTCACGATCCAGCGGATGCTCGCCGGCCAAGCTTCTTCCACAACTACGTGGGAAATGCGCCATGAAGTGAGCTACGTGAAGCTGCTCATGCGGCTGCCTTTCATCGCGGCCGGGCTGGCGCTCGGCGCCTGCCTCTGGTGGGTTACGCGGCGACTCTACGGCAATACGGGCGGCTACATTGCGCTTACCCTTTACTGTTTCGCACCGCCCATCTTGCATGCCTGCAGCTATCCCAATAACGAAATCCTGGCGGCCTTTGGCTTATTCGCCGTTGTATATACCGCCATTGGCGTGGCGCATGCGATGCAGGGCCCGAAGAGCAAGTGGCGTCCTAGAATCGTGCTGCTCACTCTGGCCTTCGGCTTCACTGCGGCAGCACATGTATCCGCCTTTCTGCTGGGCCTTGTCTTGACCATTGCCTTCATGGCGTATGTTGCAGAAGGCAGACGCGCCTATCTTCCCACTCTGGCCATCGTATGGGTGCTGGGTGCATTGTCCCTGCTCTTTGCTTCGTATGCCTTTCGTCCGGATGCCTTCAGCTATGTCTTTCGTAGTGAAGCAGCGAAAATGGGGCTCTCCTTCCATCCGGCCGGCGCATTCTTTTCGTCTCTTCCGAATGCGGGCATCACCATCGCTGCGCTTGCGGCGCTCGCACTCTATCTGACATTTCGGCGTTCACGCTATTTTGGGAATACCACTCCACTGCTCGTGGCCGCCCTCTTGCTGGTTTTAGTTACGACAGGCGTACAAACCGAGCCGTGGCTGTGGGCGATTCCATTCCTGCTTGCCTTTATCGGCGGCGTTTTTGCCGATGTCCTCGAGACGCGCTACCGGAAGATTTTTCTCTGGGTAACAAGCGCGATGCTCCTGGCTCAGGCAGCATTGTGCATCGCCAGCTTACCGCTGCTGACGCAATAGCGGGGAGACCGGTTCGCATCTGGCATAGCAAAAGAATTGTCATTCTGAACCGCAGGTGAAGAATCCATGAGATGCTTCTCCAACCACTATTTGGTGGCCTTCTTCATGATGTTGGCTGCAGCGGCTCGGAAATGGAACGTACGCATCTCAGAATAGCCCCGAGTTGTGCGAAAAAATGATTCACACCAGAAGTCACGAAAAATCGCATGGATTCTTCGCTCAGAATGACAAATGACTCGCGCTAATAAAGATTTAGCGCTAATTGGACTCAGCTCTTAACGTTTCGTTTCATCGGATGAGCTTCGGTATTGAAGACGATTGAATCGAAATCCACGGTCGATGGCGGCGCAAAAATCAGGTAGAGATATTTCAACGTCTCGGCAAAGAAGAAACTTTCCATGCTGTCTTTCTTTTCCTTGGTGCGAACATCGCTGAGTTCGGCGAAGCCCGTGTCCGTGCGGCAGTACTTCACCAGCGCATCGAAAAACGTTTGCCCCATGGCGAGATATTTCGCGTCGTGTGTATCGTGGTAAAGATAGTAGGCCGACTCGATAATCTCCGGACGCAGTGGATAACCTGGATCAACGATCTGCATCTTTACGTAGTCGAAGCGCTCAGGTTCAATGCCGGCAAAATTCCACATCAGGTAGCTCGAATCCTGCAGCCGCGCAGCACGATCGCGATCGCCCGCAAGCACCAGCACCGCAGGAAAGAATGCGTCGAGCGCACCATAGTAAGTGGAAGTGCGCCTTCCGGTTTTCATGTTGGCCTGGCCATACCAAAGACCATTAGGGCGCTGATCGGCAAGATATTTATTGATAGCCGTAGCGCTTGCCATCCACATACGCTCGCAGTCTTTGTCGTGAAATAAGATCGCAGCCTTCAACAGGTACTCATAATATGAATCGATTCCGCCCATGATGCCCGCTGTCTGGTCCGTCCACTTGCCGGTCTCCACATTGATGCCAAGACCAACCAGACCTATATGCGACTGCCGCTTGTACAACGCAACCACGGCCTGCTTGGCCTTGTCGTAATACACTTGCTTGCCGGTGAGCCGGGCCAGCATGCCGTATTCCAGCAACAAACTGCCTACTTCTGCTGGATTACTTTCAGCGCCCCGCACCGCGCCCGTATGCAGATTGACATATTCATACGGCATGCCTGTCGGCGAATTGAAAATCGGCAGCATGCGGCGCCCAAGGTCGTCGGCTAGTTCGAGCAGGCGCTTATCTCCGGTGAGCTGATAGCTTGATAGCAGGCCACCTATCATGCGGATTGTGATTTCGAAACTCTTTACATACATGTCCCGATCGAAATTGAGCTGTGTGTCGATCAATTTGCGAGCCTCATCTGCCTGCGGCGTTAGCCCCATCAGGATCATCGTGTCCAGTCCGTCTACCGGAGTCATGAGCAGGGAATGCGCGTACCAGTCGTGCGGCTTATTGCTCAATGGCTTCAGCTCATCGTGTCCCCACGCATATTGGCGATAGCCGTCCCACGCATGCAGAAATTCCTGGCGAACTCGATGCGCCATCTCCGTCTTTTGTGCCTCGCTCATCGGCGCAGCCTGTGCCGATACGCTCCGAATCAAGCCAACGGGAAGAAAGACAAAATAGAGGAACAAAATTACCGGAAATCGACGCATGTGAAAGACCACCTGCTCAAAAGAATACAGCCTTGGAAACGATTCCACATCCACACATAAGACGCAAGTTCAGCAAGCTGCTACACTCCGAGTGAATGGCAGCCAAAGACGATCCCGAACGCCTGGTAAGCGCGGTCCGCGCCGAGGATGAAAACTCCTTTGAGCTAAAGCTGCGCCCGCGACGACTGCAAGAGTTTATCGGCCAGCAGAAAGCCAAAGAGCAGCTGGCGATTGCGCTCGAAGCGGCAAAGAATCGTGGCGAGGCGCTCGATCACGTTCTGCTCTTCGGCCCTCCGGGACTCGGCAAGACAACCCTCGCATCCATCATCGCCAACGAGCTGGACGTAGGTTTTCAGCAGACCTCAGGCCCGGCATTGCAGATCCAGGGAGACCTGACAGCGATTCTGACCAACCTGCGCGAGCGCCAGGTCCTGTTTCTCGATGAGATTCACCGCCTGCAGCCGGTACTCGAAGAAAAGCTCTACACCGCGCTTGAAGATTACAAACTCGACATCATCATCGGACAAGGTCCCGCGGCCCGCACGCACGTCATGGATATCAAGCCCTTCACTTTTGTTGCCGCGACCACGCGGCCCGGCTTGCTCTCTTCACCGCTACGTTCGCGCTTCGGCATTCTGCTGCGGCTGGAGTTCTATACAGATGACGACCTGCGCTTTATCGTCACACGCTCTGCCGAAGTCATGAATGTGCCCATCGACGAAGACGGGGCAGCCGAGATCGCCATGCGCTCCCGCGGAACGCCGCGAATCGCAAACCGTCTGCTGCGTCGCGTGCGCGACTTTGCCCAGGTGCGGGGATCGGGAAGCATCGACCGCGCTACAGCGGAACAGGCATTGAAGCTCCTCGAAGTGGACGCGCACGGATTCGATGAGCTCGACCGCCGCCTGCTCATGACCATTATTGAAAAATACGATGGCGGTCCGGTCGGGCTGAATACCCTGGCTGCTACGCTGGCCGAAGAAGAGGACGCGCTCGAAGAGGTCTACGAGCCATTTCTGATACAGATTGGTTTTCTTGATCGCACACCGCGTGGCCGCGTCGCGACGCGGCTGGCCTATGAGCATTTCGGGCTGCCGCTGCCGCGAAAACAGAATTCGCTGCTCTTCTAAGAAGAAGTCTGCCCCGACAAGGAGATACTGCGATGGCTAGAACAGAATCGGCAATGCTCGCACTCGGAACTTCCGCCCCGGAATTCAACCTGCGAGACGTGCTCACCGACGAAATGGTAAGCATGAAGTTCATAGCAGGCCCAAAAGGGCTGCTCATCATGTTCATATGCCGCCATTGCCCCTTCGTGAAGCATCTGGAAAAAGCGCTGGCACAGCTCGGCATGGACTACGAGGGCAAAGGGATCGGCATCGGCGCAATCAGCAGCAACGATGCCGCGAATTATCCGGAGGATGCGCCTGAAAGCCTTGCAGAGCAAGCGCGGGAACTGAGCTTCCCATTCCCCTACCTCTACGATGAAACACAGGACGTGGCGCGCGCCTACGATGCAACCTGTACGCCCGATTTCTTTCTGTTCGACAGCGAATTGAAACTGGTCTATCGCGGACAGTTCGATGGCAGCCGCCCCGGAAATGAAGCTCCCGTAAGTGGCAATGATCTACGAAAGGCCATCGATGCTCTACTTGCGGATCAGCCGATCGACTTGGTTCAGAAACCCAGCCTCGGCTGCAACATCAAATGGAAATAAAAAAGCCCGGCTTTAATGCCGGGCCTTTAATCAACAACCGAATTCACAGCGCCAGCGATTTCAAATACTCGCGGAATTGCGGACCAAGATCGTCACGCTTGAGCGCGAAATCAACCGTCGCTTTCAGCATGCCAAATTTGTCACCGGCATCGTGGCGAATTCCTTCGAATGTGTAACCGTACACTTTCTCTGTTTCGAGAAGCGCCTTGATGCCGTCTGTAAGCTGCAGCTCTCCGCCTACACCCAGCGGGGTCTTTTCCAACAGCTCAAAGATCTTCGGCGTGAGAATGTAACGGCCTATGATCGCGCTCTTCGACGGTGCATCGGCAGGCTTTGGCTTCTCCACCATGCCTCTCACATCCATGACGCGTGGATTCTTCGCAACCGGACTTCCATCCAGCACACCGTAAGCTGAGATGGCCGGTCCCTCCACAATCTGCGTGGCAAGCACCGATCCCTGCAGCTGGTCGTAGACATCGATCATCTGCCTCAGGCAGGGCACAGGGGCATCAATCACATCGTCCGGCAGAATCACGGCGAAAGGCTCATCGCCCACCAGATCGCGCGCCATCAGCACTGCATGTCCCAGGCCGCGCGCTTCTTTCTGCCGCACGTAGGACAGCTCGACCATATTCGAAACATTGCGGGCAATGGCAAGCAAATCTTTCTTGCCGCGCCGTTCCAGATTCGACTCAAGCTCAAAGCTCACATCGAAATGGTCTTCGATCGCCGTTTTTCCGCGACCTGTAACGATGATGATCTGCTCGATGCCTGCGGCCAGGGCTTCTTCCACCCCATATTGAATAATGGGTTTGTCGACCAGCGCGAGCATTTCCTTGGGAATGGCTTTGGTGGCCGGCAGGAAACGGGTCCCAAGACCCGCTGCGGGGAATACTGCTTTGCGCACCTTCTTATTCATCAATGACCTGGTTTCTCTTTCTTGATGGGGATATTCACAGCTCGTTTTGTGTGACAGAGGATGCTCACTAGGAACATCCTCCCAAAACTAGGATGCAGATTCAAGCATCAGAGTGTGGGCGAGTCATCACCCAACAACGCCTGCCGCACAATCTTGATCGGCGCGCCACCCTGCCCCATGAATTCGTCATGAAATCTCTGCAGTGAGAAGTTGGATCCTTCTTTCTTTTCGAGATCCCCACGCAGCTTCAGAATCTCCAGTTTTCCCAGCGTGTAATAAAGGTAGGTTGGATCGGAGGTCCCGCGCTTCGTTTCCACCGTGCCCACGGAGCGTGACTGGTAGCCTTCCTTCACGAAGAAATCGACCGCCTGATCGAATGTCATCTCGCCGGTATGCATCTTGATGCCGACAATAAAGCGCGCATTCCGTAGCAGGGCGTCCTGCAACTGTCCCAGGCGAATCAGGTGGGCCTCACGTTCATCCTTCGCGCCCGTCCCCGGTTGTCCATAGCCCGCATCGAGCATCATCTGCTCACAGTAGTGCGCCCAGCCTTCGATATTCGTATTCGCGCCGATCAGCTTGCGTACCTTGCTCAGGTTTGCATGGTTGGTCCACAGGAACTGAACATAGTGCCCCGGATAGGCCTCATGCACAGACGTGCTGATCACAGTGCCGACATTGAAGGCCGCCATATGTTCGGCAATGTGCTCCGGCGTCCAGTTCTTTTCCGGAAGCGTGACATTGAAATATGCCGTGGTCGAGTGCGTTTCAAAGGGTCCCGGAGGATCCATCGACGCCTGCGTCGTAGCCCGCATAAACGGCGGAGTCTCTTCAAGCACGGGCCGCACATCAGACGGAATCGTGATGATATGTTTCGTGTCGATGAATGATATCAACCCACTGAAAGTGTCGCGGAAGGTCTGCAGCAGCTGATCCGGAGCAGGATGAATCCCTGCCAACTCAGCCAGCACGTCCTGGGGCGTTTTCGAAGCGTCCACCTCCTTGCCGACACGCGCGAACTCGGCCTGATTTTTGTGCAGGTCGGCGTAAGCAATCTCCAGCAGCTTCGAGAGCGGCGTATTCACCATCTCGTCATATTGGAGTTTCCTTGAAAAGGTATCGGCGCCCAAACGGAAATCACCATTCGATCGCGGCAGCAGGTCCTGCTTCACCCACGTTTCGTAACTTTGGAGAGCCGCAATGACCTGGGCGTTGGTTTTCTTGAATTCGGCCTTTGTCGCAGGATCGGTAGCATCCTTGAATGCTTCCGGCACATCATTCTCAAAGAAGCTGATGATGCCGGGCAACTGTTCGAGCGCAATTTCCGTGTAGATGCGCGGCGGATTCTTGAGATTTTGCCGCGCAGCGGTGAACACCGCGGGCATCTGCTTTTCGCGCGCCACAAGCGACCCAAGCCGTTCATTCAACGGCGCAAAGTTGCGCTCCATCAGAACAAAAGCGCTGTTTGTGATGCCGCTTGAATAGGTATCAGGGTTCTTCTCCCACGGCCTAATCGTCTGCAGTGTCAGCAGCCTGCTCTGAATGTCATTGAGCACCATTTCACGGTCAGCCTGCGTTGACTGGTCCATCTGAAACGCGGGCAAATCGTCGAACTGTTTTTTAAAGTCAAGCAGAGTCTTGATCTGCGCATCCACCGCTGCGCGGCTGTAATCTTCCAACTTCGAGTTGTATTGATGCAGGCCGGCGCTCGTGCCTTGTGTGGGATTGTAGGCGAATGTCGATTGCTCGAAATACCGGTCAGTCAATGCGCGAAAGATAGCATTGGCATCTAGCCCCTGCGCGTGCGCGGCAGCGAAGGTTGTTACCATCATGCCTCCAAAAGCGATGAGGAGAGGAATTAGTTTCTTTCTCAAAAACGGCCTCGTTTCAATGTGTAACTCTACCTGTGACTTAAATTTGTAACAATGAGCGCTCTTATTTTGCTGCTACCGTCTCGACCGTCAGCTCATCCAGCAACAAGCGAATCTCCATCAGAACTTCATCCGGCTTCGTCTGTGCAAGCGGATACCGCAACACACCCTGCGGAGTAAACTGCGCGCCACGCTTGGCATTCCTGGCAACCAGCTTCATCAGGCGCCCGGGATCGATGCTGGCATGTTCCATAAACCGAAGGTGTAGTTGATCGCGCTTGCGATCGGCCTGCGCCACGCCAACGCGCTCACACTCGGCACGCAACAGCGCTGCTTCGAGCAGCAGCTTCACTCCCTCAGGAACCGGACCATAACGGTCTTCCAGCTCAGCCTGCACATCGGCAACTGCGCCTTCGGTCTGCGCCCCGGCAATTCGCTTATAAATGCGCAGCCGCTGGTTTTCTTCCTCAATATAGTTCTCGTCGATACGCAAGCTGATACCGAGGTTCAGCTGCGTCACAGGCACTTCAACGCGCTCTTCGCCCTTTAGCTTGGCGACGGCCTCTTCGAGCATGCCGGTGTACATTTCAAATCCGACGGCCTCGATATGGCCGCTCTGCTCGCCGCCAAGCATGTTGCCCGCGCCGCGCAATTCAAGATCGAGCGCGGCAATTTTGAATCCGGCACCGAGATCGGAAAATTCCTTCAGCGCTGCCAGCCGTCTGCGCGCAATCTCCGTTAATTCCTGCTCCGGCGGAATCAGAAGGTACGAATACGCTCGCCGATTCGAGCGGCCTACGCGTCCGCGCAGCTGATACAACTCTGACAGGCCATGCCGGTCAGCGCGATTGATGATGATCGTATTCGCCAGCGGAATATCCAGACCGTTTTCGATGATCGTCGTCGCCACCAGCACATCGTGCTCATGGTGCATGAATGAGAGCATCACCTTCTCCAGCTCGCTTTCACCCATCTGCCCGTGACCGACGGTAATGCGGGCCGCTGGCACCAGTTCCTGAAGCTTGGCAGCAAGTTCGTAAATCGTCTCTACGCGGTTATGGACAAAATAAATCTGGCCGCCTCGCTCGAGTTCCACCTCCAACGCGGAACGGATCAGCTTTTCATCAAACTTGGCAACGACGGTCTGAATCGCCATGCGGTCTTTAGGCGGCGTCTCGATCACACTCATGTCGCGCAAGCCCACCAGCGACATATGCAGCGTGCGCGGAATGGGCGTTGCCGACATGGCCAGCACATCGATCGACTGGCGCATCTGCTTCAACCGCTCTTTATGCCGCACGCCGAAGCGCTGCTCTTCGTCCACAACCAGCAGGCCGAGATCATGAAACTTGATGTCTTTTGAAAGCAGCCGATGCGTGCCGATCAGGATGTCGACCTTGCCCATCTCCACCTGTTCAAGAATCAGCTTCTGTTCTCTCGCTGTGCGGAAGCGCGAGATCATTTCAATGTTGATCGGAAAGAGGCTGAAGCGCTTTTTGAAAGTCTCGAAGTGCTGGAAGCTGAGAACCGTCGTCGGCGTAAGTACGGCAACCTGTTTGCCATCCTGCACAGCCTTGAACGCGGCGCGCATGGCTACTTCCGTCTTTCCATAACCCACGTCCCCGCACAGCAGCCGATCCATCGGCATATGCGATTCCATGTCGCGTTTGATGTCGTTAATCGCGTTCAGCTGATCATCGGTTTCGTTGTAGTCGAAGGCGTCTTCAAACTCGTGCTGAAACTCATTGTCCGGAGAAAATGCATGCCCCTGTGCGGCCTTGCGCTGCGCGTAGAGTTTCAGCAACTCGTCAGCCATGTCCTGCATGGCCTTCTTGACACGCGCTTTTGTCTTGGCCCACTGTTGCGAGCCAAGCTTGTTCAGTATCGGAGCAGGCCCGGCATCGGTCGAGCGATATTTCTGAATCAGATCGAGTCGCGTCAGGGGCACATATAAACGCGCCTGCTCCGCAAACTCCAGAATCATGAATTCAATCGTGACGCCGTCCTGCGCAATTTCTTTCAGTCCCACATAGCGCGCAATGCCATGCTCGACGTGAACGACGTAATCACCCACAGTGAGATCACGAAAGTCCGAGACAAACGCGGCGGTCTTCGACTTCTTCGGCGCCGGACGAGCCATCACATCCGCTTCGTCTGAAAAATCATTCGCTCCGAAGACGACAAGATTCGCCTCCGGGAGGCTGACACCGTTCGCCAGCTGACTGCGCACCAGAATCGGTGTGCGCAAATCGCCCGCTAGATAGCTCGATTCGTCGTAGATCGTCTCGCTGCCGGCATGCTGAATGCGGCTGCCAAGCCGGTACGGCATCTCATACTCGCGCAGCAGGTTGGCGAGCCGCTCCACTTCGCCCTGGTTTGGAGCGGCGAGCAGCATGCGCGTTTCCTGCTGCATCAGCGTGCGCACCTGCTCGATGAATGCGGGAATCGAGCCATGAAAGCGCAGTGTTGGCCGCGAGGCAAATTCAATTTCACCCAGCGTCTCGTCTTCTTCCAGCACATCCACCGCGCCGAGCTGGTCTATATCCAACCCCGCGTGCGATGCCAGCTGCGCAAGCAGCAGCTCCGGACGCATATAGATATCGTGGGGTTGAATCAGCGAGCCAATGCCGCTGCGGTCATGCCGCTGCTCGACTTTGTTCCACCAGCGATCGATCTGGTTTTTGACCATCGCCGGCTCTTCCACAAAAAGCGCACAACGCGAAAAGAGATCAAGCAGCGTCTTATCGGCTCCGGCAACCGGCGAAAAAAACTCCCATCCCGGAAAAACGCTTACACCACCGGCCGCTACCGCTTCTGCCACCAATTCGGGATCGTCCGCAGATTCGAGTCGCGCACCGCTTAGCCGTGCATGCACCGCCGCCAGCAGACGCTCCGTCATCGGAGTTTCCGTCAGCGGTAGCAGTACCGCTTCATCCAGCGGAGTAGAGGACCGTTGCGATTCGGGATCGAATTTGCGAATCGAATCGATCTCATCACCAAAGAACTCCACACGCACCGGCCGGTCCACTTCCGGCGAATAGACATCGAGAATGCCGCCGCGCCGCGTAAATTGGCCCGGCATCTCCACAATATCGTTCGCGGTATAGCCGACACTGCTCAGGTGCGTAATCAGCGCGTCAATGTCGATCTCTTCACCGCGCCGAAGCGTACGCGCCAGATCGGCATAATAATCGGCAGCGAAGAACCGCATCGCCGCCACTTCTACCGGGGCAATGACGATCGAAGCTCCGCCGGTCGCCATCTTCCACAGCGTCGTGGCGCGCTGTTCCTGCACTTCAGGATGCGGCGAAAGATTTTCAAAGGGCAGTACGTCGTGCGCCGGCAGCTTCAAAACCCGCTCCGGAACAATCGCGCCCGTGAGCTCGCATCCAGCCCGCAAAGCGATCTGCAACGTATCGGCGGCTTTGTTATCGGCAACCACAATCACGACTGGAACGTTGGCCGCGCGCGCAAAAAACGGAAGGTACAGAGAGCGGGCCGTTGAGGTCAATCCAGACACACGACGGCGCCCACGGGCAAGGGCGAGGTGCCTCCGCGCCTGTTCAAAAGAAGGAGAATGCTCCAGATCCGCCAATAATTCGCGGACAAACGGCAGGATCATGCTGCTTCAGTTTAGCAGCGCTGGCACCAGTCCGGCTCTGCGTAGCTCTGGCATACAATGTTTCTGCGTGGTCGTGTTGTCTCATTCTGTCCGTGAAAGGGACCGCAGTGCGACTTCATCGGGGCTTGCTTGGTTCTCTTCTCCTGCTGGGATCTGCGGTCACAACGGCGCAAAGCACGCCAAACTCACAGGATATCTGCCAAAATAGCCCCGGCATAGGACCTGGAGCTTCGAAATATTCTCTTTGGCAACCCGACCCTCTCTGCCCGATCCTTGGCCCCGTCTCTGCGGCGAACCTGCGGCTGAAGAAGGCGACAAATCTCAATCTCAAGGCCTCTTACACCTTTCTGTACCAATACGCTACCGTCACTCCAGATACTCGGCATGGCCAGATCAGCGCACGACTGGACTTTCAGGGAGACTGGACCGCCCACACGCGCGGCAAGGACTCCAGCTCCTTCACCATGCTGCTGCGTTCGGGCACAAATATCGGCCAGAGCCAGCAATGGAATCTGAGCGACAGCCTCGGCTCGATCCTTGGCCTCAACTCGCTGCAAGGAGGCGGTGCTCAGCGCCCCATTACCATCAATCTGCTCTATTTCAGGCAGACATGGGCTGCGCAGAGGGTCGCACTTTATATCGGCAAGTTGCACCCCAACCAGCACATCGGCCTCAGCCCCGTGAACAACGACGAGACCTCGCAGTTCCTCGGCGGCCCCTTCGACGGCAATCCATCGGAGCCGCGCCTTGGCACCTATGCACCCGGCGCAGCCATAGAGATTGGCCCACCGAACGGCTTCTACACCCACGCCCTCATCGTCGATGCGGAAGCGAAGCCCTGGACCGGCACCCAGACGCTCTTCGACGGCCACTACTACGAGTCATGGGAAGTGGGCTGGAAGTCGAACATGCAAACGGAACAGGGACGCAACATCCGCGCGGCCGTCTGGCATAACGATACAAAGGAACTGGGCCGCGGCACCGGCGTCGGCATCGGCGCAGACTGGGAATTCAACAATGGCTGGCTGCCCTTTGGCCGCTGGGGTATCAACGCGGCAACGGGATCAACGACCAAGCAGGTGGAAACCATTGGTCTCGCCAATGTCGCGCCCTTTGGCCGCAAAAAAGCCGATCTCTTCGGCGCAGCCAGTACGTGGACGCGCCCCAGCACTCCAGGCCAGCGTCTCGAAGAATTGACCGAGTTCTTCTACCGCTTGAAATTAAGTGACAGCCTCGAATTCTCGCCGGACGTCGAATGGCTGCGCCATCCCTCCATACCAAACAAAATCAACCAGACAGCGGTTCTCGGTGTTCGCCTCAAGGTCATCTTCTAGCCGCACCCATCAACCAACACTGATCCGCACTGCTAAAATCAACCTATCTATGGCTACTACAGCGAGCGTGTCGCCGGACGTTCTGGCGAAGTACGAACCGGTCATCGGACTCGAAGTCCACGTGCAGTTGCTGACCAAAACGAAGGCCTTCTGTGGTTGCTCGAACCAGTTCGGCGCGCCTCCCAATACGCATGTCTGCCCCGTGTGCCTCGGCCTGCCCGGCGCGCTGCCCGTTTTGAATGAGCGGGCCGTCGAGTTCGCCACGCTGGCTGCGCTGGCACTCAACTGCCAGGTGCGCGAGCGCTCCATCTTCGCCCGCAAAAATTATTTCTACCCTGACCTGCCCAAGGGCTACCAGATTTCCCAGTTCGACAAGCCACTCGCGGAGCACGGCTGGATCGAAGTGCCCACACCTCACGGGATCAAGCGCATTGGCATCACCCGCCTGCACATGGAGGAGGACGCAGGCAAGAGCCTGCACGACGGCTTTCCCGACTCCGCGACGCGCACCTATGTCGACCTGAACCGCTGCGGTACACCACTGATTGAGATTGTCAGCGAGCCGGACATCCGCACACCCGACGAGGCCTACGAGTACCTTACGCGGCTGAAAGAGATCCTGCTCTACACCGCCGTCAGCGATTGCAACATGGAAGAAGGCTCCCTGCGCTGCGACGCCAACGTGAGCGTGCGGCCGCGTGGACAGGAAAAATTCGGCACGAAGGCCGAAGTGAAGAACGTCAACAGCTTCCGCTTCATCCGCGCCGCACTCGAATACGAGATCGAGCGGCAGGTCGAGGTCATCGAAAGCGGCGGCCGCGTCATACAGGAAACACGCCTGTGGAATGCAAACGAAGGCCGCACCTACTCCATGCGCTCAAAAGAGCAGGCCCACGACTACCGCTATTTCCCGGAACCGGATCTTCCGCCGCTCATCGTCACCGCTGAACGCAAAGCGGAAATCGCAAAGCAGATGCCTGAGCTGCCGGAAGCGCGCCGCAAGCGTATGGTCACCGAGTACGAAATCTCGGAGCAGGACGCACAGACGCTCACCGCAACACAGGCCTTCGCCGATCAGTTTGAATCAGCAGCCAAAGCAGCAAAAAGTCCGAAACGTGTGGCGAACCTCGTACAGGGTGAGCTCACCAGCCGCCTCAAGCTGAAGGGCCTGGAGCTCGAGCAGTCGCCGATCACCATGAAGGGCATCGCGCTCGCCGCCGACCTTGCCGAAGATGGCAAGCTCTCCAGCAAGCAGCTCAAGCAACTCTTCGACACAGCATTCGAGAATGGCGAAGACTTCGGCACCGTCTACGAGCGCGAAAAGCCGCAGCAGATCACCGATCCGGCAGCCATTGAAAAGATGATCGACGAAATTATTGCCGCCAACCCGAAGCAGGTCGAGCAATACCGCGGCGGCAAGAAGACGGTTGCTGCCTTCTTCATCGGCCAAGTCATGAAGCTCTCCAAGGGACAGGCAAATCCTGCGCTGCTGAACGAGTTAGTGACGAAGAAGCTGGACAGTTAGTCGCTCGTATCTACGCAATCGCCTCGCTGAACCAGATATCCTGCGGCCAGTCCGGCGGATATCCCCCGATCCGCACCAGCGTTCCGATCTGCGCCCAATGCCGGATCGCATGCACCAGGATGTGCAGGCAGAGCTTGCGCCTGCTTCCATAACTGATCCGCCCGGTGATGCGTGATTTGAATTCGAGCTGCTCTTTCAGCGCCATCTCGGACGTATTGGCCAAAAATTGCTTCATCCTGCGAATCGCCTCATCCTTGAGCGCAAAAGCCGAAGCAATATCGCGCACCGTCACTGTTCCTTCAAGATCAGTCACTTCTTCGCCGAGCAATCTCTGCGCATGCCGAAACGACGCGGCATAGATGTGCCACACCAACTCGCCGATATTCTTTGACTTGGCGATGTCCGTCGAAACTAAAGCTGCGCCCGGATTTACCTCGAAAAACTTCTGCCAGCGTGCGGCGATAACTTCGTAATCGGCCAGCAAAGCTTCGAGCGTGACAGCGGAATGTTCCATGCTTTCTCCTATAGATAGAGCCGCCGGTGCAGCAATGCCAGCACCAACCCATAGCATTGATAGGCGAGCTCCGGGTCATAGCGAGGCCCTTCATCGCGCATAAAGGCGTGCGCCCCATTCACCTCGAACCACTGATAATTCGCGCCCACTTCATCGAGCCGTGCCTTGATCTTCAAACGGCCCTCAAGCGGAACATGCGGATCCTGCCGTCCCCAGATGTGCAGCAGTTCGCCTTTGATCTCCGAGGCCCGCGCCAGCGAATCATCGTTCTTTCCCTTGCCCAGTGTCCCGCAATGCACGTCTGTCGCGTAGAAGCAGGCAGCGGCGCGAATCTCCGGATTCATCGCAGCGCGAAAAGCAAGATGTCCGCCCAGGCAAATTCCAATCGTCCCAAGATGTCCGTTGCACGGCGGCATCGTCCGCAGATAGTCAATCAGGGCACGCGCATCACCGTCATAAGAAGACAATTCCTTCGCGTACTTGTCTTCATTGCCCTTGTCGGCTCCTGCCTGATCGTAGGCCAACACCGTACCCGGCTCTTCAAGTTCGTGATACACCTCAGGCACAGCGACAATATATCCGTGCCCGGCAATAAACGACGCAAACCGCCGAACCGGCTCCGTAAGCTGAAATATTTCGGAATAGAAAATCACCCCGGGATAGCGGCCCTCAGCTGCCGGATGAAAGAAGTACGTGCGCATCGGCCCCGCCGGGGTGGCGATATCGACAGCAAGATCGTCTTTGATGACCATAGCTAAGCCTTTGTTTTCAGCTTCAACGCACGATGCCCGATATCGCGCCGAAAATACATGCCCTCAAAATGAATTCTGCTCATGCCCTCATACGCCAGCCCAAGCGCATGCTCCAACGTATCTGCTGCAGCCGTAACCGCCAGCACCCGCCCGCCATTCGTCAGGTAGTTGCCATCGAGTAGCGACGTTCCGGCATGAAAAATCTCCACTCCGGGAATCTTCGCCGCCTCGTCCAGTCCGGTAATGCGCTGTCCTGTCGTATAGCTCCCCGGGTATCCCTGCGAAGCCGCAACCACGCATGCCGAGGCCCCCGGTCTCCAGCGAAACTCTGACTCGGTCAAGCGACCTTCCACGCATGCTTCCAATCCATCCAGCAGCTCGCTCTCCAGCCGCACCAGAATCGCCTGCGTCTCCGGATCGCCAAAGCGGGCATTGTATTCGAGCACCATCGGGCCGCGTGCCGTCATCATCAATCCGCAATAAAGCACGCCAACAAAGGGCGTGTCCTCCGCCGCCATGCCGTCAATCGTCGGCTGCACAATATGGTGCATGATCCAGTCGCGCATCTGCGGGTCCAGCATCGTATCGGTCGAATAGACACCCATGCCGCCTGTATTCGGTCCGGTATCTCCTTCCCCGATGCGCTTGTGGTCCTGCGCCGGAACCAGCGACACACCATGTTTTCCGTCACTCAGAACAAGAAACGAAATCTCCTCGCCCTCAAGAAATTCCTCGATCACAATGCTGGTTTCCATTGTTCCCAGCAGCTTGCCGCTGAAAAGTTCGGCGATGCCATCCTGCGCCTCTTTTTTCGTCTGGCAGATCAGCACACCTTTGCCCGCAGCCAGCCCGTCGGCCTTGATCACGACTGGAAGATGAAAAAGATCGAGCGTGCCCAGCGCTTCTTCGGCTGTCGTGCACACGGCATAGTTTGCCGTCGGAATCTTGTACCGCTGCATAAAGCGCTTGGCAAACGACTTGCTCGTCTCAAGCATTGCTGCCACGCGCGTCGGTCCAAAGACGGCGAGACTCCTGCGCTGCAGCTCGTCCACCAGACCGAGGGCGAGCGGCACTTCGGGGCCCACCACCGTCAGGTCAGGGTTCTCCGCGACCACGACACGCAGAATGTCGTTCACATCTTTCTGGTTCGCGTGCACCAGCCGGGCAACCTGCGCAATGCCGCCATTGCCCGGCGCGCACACCACCTCGCTCACCCGCGGCGACTTCCGAATCGCCCATGCAAGAGCGTGTTCCCGGCCCCCAGAGCCAATGACAAGAACTTTCATGCCTGCTCAATCACTCCCTTTTTCTTAACAAAGGCTACAGCACCATCGGATACTCGCCAAGCCCGGAACAAATATCTGAATAATTATTAATAAAATTTAGTTAACTATAGTTTACTTCTTCTGTCGATTCACCCTATACTCAACAAAGATCGAGCGCATGCCCTTCCCAACCGCACAACCCGAAGTAAGCACGGCCCGGCAAAAGCTGCCGCGCATGCGGTCATCCCAGCTGTGGTACTACTTCGGACCGGCCTTTGTCGCCAGCATCGCTTATATCGATCCGGGTAACTTCGCCACCAACTTCGATGGCGGCGCGCGCTTCGGTTATCGCCTGCTGTGGGTGTTGCTGTGGTCGAATGCCATGGCAATCCTCATCCAGTATCTGGCGGCCAAACTCGGCATCGCCACCGCCAGAACCCTGCCGCAGAACTGCCGCGATCAGTTTTCACGCCCGGTGACCATTGGCTTGTGGATAGCCGCGGAAATCTCCGCTCTGGCGACCGATATGGCAGAATTCCTCGGCGCGGCCCTGGGATTTTATCTGCTTGTCGGCAGCTGGCTCACGCGCTACGGCTGGAGTAAGACCGAAATCCTGTTAGCAGCGGCCGTGGCCTCCGCAATCTGTGTCTTCGCCATCCTTGCAATGGAGCTGTGGGGCTTTCGCAAACTCGAACTCGCCATCATGGGCTTCGTCTGCATCATTGGCCTTTGCTACGCGATAGAAATGTTCTTCATCCATCCGGATTGGCATGCCATCGCCATCCACACCCTCATCCCCACCATCGACAGCAAAAGCATCTACATCGCCGTCGGTATGCTGGGCGCGACGGTCATGCCGCATGTCATTTATCTACATTCGGCCCTGGTGCAGCCGCGCGTGCAGAGTGAAATTGCCGAAACGCCCCATCGCCAATTCCGGGCTAGATTGCGCCACCTTCGCTTTGAAACCATCGACGTCTTTGCTGCCATGAATGCGGCGTGGCTGGTCAATTCCGCAATGGTCATCGTTGCCGCCGCTGCATTTGCCGGACGGCATTGGCAAAACGGCATGTCCATTGAAGAAGCCCATCACACTCTGGGGCCTCTGCTCGGCTCTGTATCGGCAACGGTCTTCGCCATTGCGCTTCTCTGCTCCGGATTGTCATCGTCAACCGTCGGAACCATGGCCGGGCAGGTCATTCTCGAAGGCTTTCTCGATGTCAAATTCAGCATCTTCCTGCGGCGACTGCTCACGCTCATCCCCGCGATCCTCGTCATCGCCTCCGGCCTCGACCCGCTGAAGATTCTCATCCTCTCGCAGGTCGTCCTCAGCTTTACCTTGCCCTTTGCGCTCGTGCCGCTGCTTCTCCTTACCGGCAACCAGAAGGTTATGGGAAAGTTTATAAACAGCCATCCGACTCAGCTCCTGGGCTGGCTCACAGTTGCCGTTATCATCTCGCTGAATCTGTTTCTGCTATGGCAAACATTTTCAGGGCAAGCCTGAAGAAAACTCTCCAGCGGCGGTGATATGCTTGCCGTTCCTTCGTTTTAAGGAGAGTCAGACGCATGTGCTCGTATCCCCCGCTCGCACAGTTCAGAACAATCGCCTTCACCACCCTCCTGGCCATAGGCCTGGCGGGCTCAACCCTGTCGCCCGCACAATCCTCAAGTTCCACAACATCGTCCAGCCAGTTCTCCGTCGGTTCGTCTCTTGAAGCGACAGCGGACCCGCCGGTGCCACGCCCGAACACGAAACACTGTGAAGTTACGCTGCTCACCAATCAGGCATTCGACGACTTCAACAACAAAGACTTTAACTTCACTCCGCCAGCCGATTGTCCCGGACCCTGGTCCAAGGTCATCTTCACCGGCGATTTCTCCATCCAGCCGGGGGTGCAGTTCGACCGGACCGGACAAGTCTTTTTCGGCGGCGTCAACATCTACTTCGGCACCACTGCCGAGCCGCTGAAGACCCAGACTGATACCTGGCACGTGGAGCGCGATCTGACCGATTACAGTTCGCTCTTCAAAACACCGCAGACCGGCTTCGCAAGCCTCGGTAATATCGTGGGCGCCGATGGCCTGAATTCGATCATCTTCGGCACCTTTAAACTTGAGTTTTTTCAGTCCAACTTCGCCAATCCGGCTCCTGTCACAGCGGATGCGGTTTTGCCCGTGCAGGACAGCGGCAATAGCTCTTTCCAGATCACTTCTACAAACCCCACAGTGACGCAGTCCTTCACGTTGCCGCAAAACACGGAAGCCGCTTATCTCGATGTGATCGCGCAGAGTCAGAATGTGGAAGAGCAATGGTTCTTATGCGTGCCTAACAACATCGCCGGCCCATTGAATGATTGCCAGAACACAGCCTTCCGCGAGGTCGAGATTAGTGTTGATGGCAAACCTGCGGGTATCGCCCCCGTCTACCCATGGATATATACCGGAGGCCTTGATCCCGGTCTGTGGGTGCCCGTTCCCGGCGTGCAGACGCTGAATCTCGTCCCTTACCGCGTGGACCTTACACCTTTTGCCGGAACGCTGAATGATGGCCAGCAGCATACCGTTGGCGTGAGTGTCTTCAACGCCTTCAATTTCTTTTCAGTAACCGCGCAACTGCTTGTCTATCAGGATCACGGCAGCAAGCATCTTAGCGGCGCGCTTACACAAGACACGCTTGCGGCGCCCACTCCCTCCGTCACCAATACAGTGAATCTCAATGCAAACGGCCAGGGTTCTGGCACTGTGACAGTTGCAAATACGCATAACTTCACCATCGAAGGCTATGTAAACACATCGCATGGCCGTGTCGACACCAGGATTCAACAGCAAGCTCAGTTCAATAGCGTTCAGCAGATTACGAATTCCGCCAGCGAATTTGCGCAGAGCGCTGTGCAGACTTCGACTCTTCACTCAGAAACAACCACGAGAGAAGGTCCGCTGTTCACCACAAAAGAAACAAACTTCTCCTACCCCATCAATGTGAGCCTCGTGCAGACGGTGCAGAGCAACGGTGATATCGCGTCGACCACATCGATCGATCAGAAATTCCAGCGTGATGAAACCGACACGCTGGAAGGATTGCCGGTCTTTGAAAGCCATACTTCGAATGAAGTGACTCCCGCCGACACGGCCTTATTTGTAGCGTCACCCACGGGCTTCTCATTAGGGCAGAACTCCAACCAGAGCAGCAAACAGACTTTCGTCTATCAGGACTCGTTGCATCATTGCTTCAGCCGCACCCTTACGGTTGCCGGCAATGTGCTCACCAAGGTCGAAGACCAGCAAGAGTGCCAGCAGCAAAGCTTCCACTGATAAATAAGAGAAAGGCCCGGTCATCACGCCGGGCCTTTCCTTGTTCGCATTTTGATCTGTCATCCTGAGCGAAGCGAAGGACCTGTTTCTCCTCTACATCGGGAAGATGCTTTATTCCTTTGCATCGCCATTCGCACTCGCACTCACTGGCGATGCTCCACCAACCTGAGTCGGCACGGCAGGAGCATGCAACCCCGCACTCACTGCCTTCAATAGCTGCCCATCGCTCGAGTCCTCACCCAGCTCCCACACCATCACGCCGCCCAGATGATGCTGCTCCGCATATGTGCTCTTGAACCGCGCAGAGACCGGGTCTTCATAGGTCCAGAATGTGTCTCCGTCATACAGCCAGGGCGCCTGTGCGTTCGCATCTCGATACATCGTCGACGAACCAATGATCGTCTGGATATATCGATACGGGCGATCCTCGTGCACTGCCTCGCCGGGCTGGAAAAGCCCATGATTCTCCGCACCGACTGACTTCCATGAATATCCATAGAAAGGCACGCCCAGCAGCAGCTTTTCCGCCGGGACACCGGCATCTTCATATGCGCGAACCGTCCCGTCCGCATTGCCCCCATGATCGCTATATAACGGCGCATGAAAACCTGTCTCGCTCCGCCAGGGGCCACTGTAGTCATAGTTCATCAACCCAACCAGATCGACGACTTTGGCCACTTCCGCGAAATCCACGCTGTGGTACATGCGCGGACTCGGCCCGGCGGCCACAGTCAGCTTCAGCCCAGGATGCAACGCATCCAGCTGCTTGCGGAACTCCTGCAGGAGCGCAAGATAATTCGCCACATCTTCCTGCTGGGGATACTCCCAGTCCACATCAAAGCCGTCAAAGACCCCCGGCGAATCGATCCCCGCAGCAAAGTGCCCGCGCACAAACATATCGACGCAGGAGGCGACAAAAGCTGCGCGCTTCTCAGGCTGCGCGGCGTCCGCAAACGACGAGGCTTTGCCCTCCAGCGAAATCAAAATCTTCATCCGCGGGTAGAGCTTCTTCAGCTCCTGAAGCTGATGAAAGCTCCCTCGCAACGGCGAAAGAGGGTTATCGGCCAAACCATTGACGCTGTTGATTGTTGTGTAAGTCAGGTTCAAATCTGCATTCGGATCAGCGACCGCGCAGTGCGCATTCACAATAAAGCCCTGCGCATAATTCAGCTGATCGAGCAGGGGAGCAGAACCGCTCGTGATCAGATCTTTCACAAAATACTGTGGATCGTTATAAATGCCCCATTGCGGAAAGTAGCCGACCAGCAGCGGACGCACGGCGCTCTCCGACGCGCCAGACATCCCCACGCACGGGAACAGAACAAACAAAATCAGAAGCGAAGAAAAAGAAAATCGGCGCATGGTCGCAGTAAGTTTCCCTCACGAGTATGTGCGTCCTGGGATCGAACTCTCTCTGCAGTGCTTTGCCGCAAAGATGCTTTGCTTAAGAGACGCTGTTTTTGTAGCGTCGGTTGCAGGGCTTCAATATCTATGGAAAATTCTGGTCCCTTTAGGCAAATTACAGAAACACCTGTAACAGCCGCGTTAAAATACTTCCAGGACCATGAAAAGCCTCGTCCCGCCCCGTCTCAAGCGTTTTCGCCACGGCCATCCGGACCGTGGACGAATCCATCGCATCTGATTAAGCTTTTCTGTTGACCGCCTCCGCGCTTATCAATAGCCCGCGCGGACGAAGATTCGCGCCACCTCGATGGCCTCAGCACAATAAGGAAGGACCCAATGAGCCAGCTTGGAAACAGTTTTGGCAGCCAGTCGCCATTGAAGACTGGGAACCGCACCTACAAAATTTTTCGCCTCAACGCCCTCGAAAAGAAGGGAATCAGTCTCTCGCGCCTGCCCTACAGCCTGCGCATTCTGCTCGAAAACCTGCTGCGCCAGGAAGACGGCAAGAGCGTCACTGCCGACGACATTGAATTCCTCGCCAAGTGGGACCCGAAGGCCGAGCCTTCGCGCGAAATCGCCTACATGCCCGCCCGCGTCCTCATGCAGGATTTCACCGGCGTTCCCGCCATCGTCGATCTCGCCGCCATGCGCGACGCCATGAAACAACTCGGCGGCAACCCAGACAAGATCAATCCGCTGCAACCAGCCGAGCTGGTCATCGACCATTCCGTACAGGTCGATGAGTACGGCACCAGCAACTCGTACTCGCTCAACGCAATGCTCGAATTTCAACGCAACCGCGAGCGCTACGCGTTCCTCAAGTGGGGCCAGTCAGCATTCCACAACTTCTCCGCCGTGCCGCCCGGCATGGGCATCTGCCACCAGGTCAATCTCGAATATCTCGCTCGCGTCGTTTTCACCACCGATGGCGAGAATCCCCTTGCCTATCCCGACACGCTCGTCGGCACCGACTCCCACACCACCATGATCAACGGTCTCGGCGTTCTCGGATGGGGTGTCGGCGGCATTGAAGCCGAAGCCGCCATGCTCGGCCAGCCCGTCTCAATGCTGGTCCCGCAGGTTGTCGGATTCAAGCTCACCGGCAAGCTGCGCGAAGGCGCAACCGCCACCGATCTAGTTCTCACCGTGACGGAAATGCTGCGCAAGCTCGGCGTCGTCGGCAAATTCGTCGAGTTCTACGGCGAAGGCATTGCCGAGCTCTCGCTCGCCGACCGCGCCACCATCGCCAACATGGCGCCCGAATATGGCGCGACTTGCGGCATATTCCCCGTCGATGCAGAAACTCTGCGCTACCTGCGTCTCACTGGTCGCAGCGAGGAGCAAATCCAGTTCGTCGAAACATATTACAAGGAACAGGGCCTCTTCCACACGGCAGAGTCGCCGGAAGCCGAATACTCGCAGACCATCTCACTCGATCTGGCAACGGTTGAGCCAAGCGTCGCCGGCCCCAAGCGTCCGCAGGATCGGGTGCTGCTCAAGGAAGCAGGCGCGAGCTTCAAGAAGCAGCTTCCGAATCTTCTCGGCCCCAATGCCGATAAGAATGGCGTGCGTCAGGTTGTCCGTTGGGAGGGTGAAGGCGGCCATCCCGCGGAAACTCCGGATGCCGTTCACGGAGTGCATGAGCAAGGCCCTACTGCCACAATTAAGGGCCGTTTTGGCGTAGACGTGGACAAGTATCTCGATCACGGCTCGGTCGTCATCGCCGCCATCACCAGCTGCACCAATACTTCGAATCCATCCGTGATGGTCGCCGCCGGAATTCTCGCAAAGAAGGCCGTCGAAAAAGGCCTCACCGTTCCGCCGTGGGTCAAGACCTCGCTCGCGCCCGGCTCGCGCGTCGTTACCGACTACTACGAAAAAGCCGGCCTGCTGCCCTACCTCGACAAGCTGCGCTTCAACGTCGTCGGCTATGGCTGCACCACTTGCATTGGAAACTCCGGCCCGCTGCCGACGGACGTTTCAAAATCCATTGAAGATCATGGCCTTGTCGCCGTCTCTGTGCTGAGCGGCAATCGCAACTTCGAGGGCCGCATTAACTCTGATGTGCGCGCCAACTACCTCATGTCGCCGCCGCTCGTCGTCGCCTACGCACTCGCAGGCCGCATCGACCACGACCTCACCAATGACCCGATCGGCAAGAGCAAAGACGGTCAGCCTGTCTATCTCAAAGACATCTGGCCAACGCAGAAAGAAGTCTCCGACGTTGTCGCCTCGTCCATCGATTCTGAGATCTTCCGCAAGGAATACTCAACCGTCACCGACGGCGACAGCAATTGGCAGGGCCTCAAATTCCCCACCGGCGATGTTTACCAGTGGGAGCCCGACTCCACCTATATCCGCAAAGCTCCCTATTTCGACGGCATGCCAGCCACTCCGGCTCCGGTCCAGGACATCCACAGCGCCCGCGTGCTGGCCGTCCTCGGCGACAGCGTGACCACGGATCACATTTCGCCTGCAGGCTCCATCAAGTTGAACGGACCTGCCGGTAAATATCTGACCGAACACGGCGTTACGCCGGCCGACTTCAACTCCTACGGATCGCGTCGCGGCAACCATGAAGTCATGGTGCGCGGCACCTTCGCCAACGTCCGCCTGCGCAATAAGCTCGCTCCGGGAACGGAAGGCGGCGTCACGCGCCTCTTGCCCGAAGGCGAGCAGATGAGCATCTTCGACGCCAGCGTAAAGTATGCCGAGCGCAAGACGCCGCTCGTCATTCTCGCCGGAAAAGAATACGGCTCCGGCTCCTCACGCGACTGGGCCGCAAAGGGCCCACGTTTGCTGGGGGTGCGCGCCGTTATCGCCGAAAGCTACGAGCGCATCCATCGATCGAATCTGGTCGGCATGGGCATCCTGCCGCTGCAGTTCTCAGACGGCCAGAACGTCGAAAGCCTTGGCCTGACGGGTGAAGAAGTCTTCGACTTCCCCGGCCTGAAAGCACTCCTCGCCGCAAAGTTCGCTAACGGAAAAACGCTGAAGGTAAAAGCCACTGCGCCCGATGGCAAAATCAAGGAGTTCGAGACCAGGGTCCGCATCGATACACCGCAGGAAATCCTCTATTACGAAAACGGAGGCATCCTGCAATACGTCCTGCGCCAGCTGGCAGCGAAAAATTAACCGGTTTTACACAAAAAAAGCAAAAGCCCCGGCTCAAACCGGGGCTTTTGCTTTCAGATTGTCATCCTCAGCGGCGTGGAAAGCACGCAGTCGAAGGGCCTCGATGCGTCCCATCAACCACACGCGGCCCTAACTAAATTCCCATCCCATACTCCGCGCTTTGCATCTGGTCGCCGGCATGCGAGTAAAGATCATAGGGGGTGCGGCGATTGAACTTATACCGCAGACGCAGCTCGCGTCCCACATAGAGCCCCAGGGCGGCGACGCCCAGTGCAACCGAGGTCCAGCCGATCGCCTTCAGCGCAATAGCGGACTCTTCTTTTTTATTCCTATCTGGCAGAACAATCACAGCAGCCTTCTTTCCCGACCGAAAAAGCTTGCGCCTTATAAGCGGCTTCATGCGGACATGATAGCGCAAATTCATTGCGCTCTGCCTACATGGTGCACATCGGTCGCTTCCTGTATCTCTTTAGACACTTCTTTCTATTTGATGTAACAAAGCAATTTTCCGTTCCGGTGGAAGAAAGCTTGCTTCTACCGAATTCGCCGCCAATTCGCGCAGGTGTTCCTCGGTAAAACCGCATTCGCTGTGCGCCAGCAGATATTCCCCCTCCAGGTCGCTGCCGAACATCGTCGGATCGTCCGAATTGAGCGTCACCATCAGCCCCGCGTCGAAATATTGTCGCACCGGATGGTCCTCTAACTTCGTGCAGCAGCCCGTTTTCAGATTGGACGTAATGCAGATTTCAAGGGGAATCTGCCTCTCCGCCAGCACATGCAGCAGCTCTGGATCGTGAATCGCCGTCAGCACATGCCCGAGGCGTTCAGCGCCGATGTTCAGCGCCCCCCAGATGCTCTCCGGTCCAACGGCTTCTCCGGCATGAACTGTCAGCCGCAACCCAGCCTCGCGCGCTTCGCGGTACAGGTCCCCAAACATCTCAGCCGGACCCTTCCGTTCATCCCCGCCGATGCCGATGCCGACGATGCTCGCATGCTCGCGCTTCATCTCCGCAGCCTTGCGGAAAACGCGGGCAGCGGCCTCGACCCCAAAATGCCGCACCGCATCGAAAATCCAGTACAGCGTGATGCCGAAGTCTTTCTCCGCCCGCACGCGTGCCCGTTCCATCCCGGCGAACAGCGGCTCAAACTCCGAATGGCCCCAGTAATAGACAACGCCAACAGCTACATACGCCTCGGCATGCACGACGCCCTGCGCGGCCAGCGCCTCCAGCATCCGGTAGGTAATCAGTTCATAATCGTCAGCCGTGCGCAGCCGCTCGGTCACGGCCTTAAAGGCCATCAGGAAGCCGGTGAAATCGGTATACGCGTAAAGAGCCTGTGCCTGCGCGAGCGTAAGCGGCTCTGCATCATGCCTCTGGCTCAACACAATCAGTGTTTCAGGAGTAATCGTCCCTTCCAGGTGCAAATGCAGCTCCGCCTTGGGGATACGGCGTACAAAGTCTTTCAGGCCTGTGACCATGTCAGTGGTATATCGCGGCTGCATTGCATTTTCAAAGCTATGCCCAGCGAAAGAAGAGTTTCTGCAGCGGAAGGCAATTGTCTACATTCCTCTGCAGCCGATCAGGATGCTTATTAGAATGCAGTCTTTGAGAAGGGTGCCGATGAATACACAAGCACTACTTTCAAAGAAGGCGATGTAAGCTCTCAAAGAGAACTTACATCTATGACAACCATCGACCTCACAAAGCAAGCCCGGGCGGATGCAATTGCTTCCATCCAGCGCTACTTTGAAGAAAATATGCCGGAACCCATCGGAGAACTGCCAGCTGGCTTGCTGCTCAACTTCTTCCTCGAGGAGATTGGGCCAACGATGTATAACCGGGGAGTCGCAGATGCACAGGCACGCATGCATCAACGCGTCACAGACCTGGACGGTGAATTGTACGCTGACGAGTTTCCCTACTGGCCCAGGCATGCCAGGAATAAAAATCGCCGCTAACCGGATGCACTCGTCGCGCTTACCGCGCCCGGTGCGGCGGGCAGAACTCGCTCCGCCTGCAGCTATAGAAGAAGTAGATCAACAGCCCGATCCCAAGCCACACAAAGAAGCGCAGCCACGTCATAATCGGAAGCCCGGCCATCAACAACACGCAGAAGAAAATACTCAGCACCGGCAACACCGGTCCACCCGGACAGCGGAAGCTGCGATGCCGGTGCGGGTCTTTGTAGCGCAGAATCAGCACGCCCACCGACACCAGCACGAACGCGAACAGCGTTCCGATATTCGACAGATCGGAAAATGTCCCGATGTCCAGCAATCCGGCTGGCAATCCAACCACAAAGCCTGCAACCCAGGTCGAAACCGCCGGAGTGCGATAACGCGGATGCACCTTCGAGAAAACCGAAGGCAGCAGCCGGTCGCGCGACATGGCAAACCACACACGCGCCTGTCCAATCTGGAAGACCAGGATCGACGAGATCATGCCCAGCAGCGCGCCGATCAGAATCACCAGCCGCACCCAGTGCAGCGTAGCTCCGCCATGCGTGAGGTATAGCTTTTTGAGCGTATTCACCACCGGCGCGGCATCGCCCACAAGCTGGTCCCACTTGATCAGCCCGGTCAGCACAACGGCCACGCCGATGTACAAAATCGTACAGACGATCAGCGTCGCAAGAATGCCGATCGGCACATCGCGCTGCGGATTCTTACACTCCTCGGCCGCCGTCGATACGGAATCAAACCCAATATAGGTGAAGAAGATAATCGAGCCGCCGGTAAGCACGCCTGACCACCCGTTCGGGTAGAACGGATGCCAGTTTGTCGGCTTGATAAAGTGCGCACCGAAGGCGATAAAAACCA